>JBNKCS010000007.1:0-39696 GCA_050287865.1 Rhodocyclaceae bacterium
AGTTCGCGCTCGATTTCGGCGATGCGTTTCTTCAGGCGCGCCACCTGGGCGGCGATCCAGTCGTCGTCGTTTTCGTGCCCCGATTCGGGCCTGACGTTCTGTTGCCAGCGCGCGAACAGGTCGAGCAGCGTGGCTTCGTCGCCGGCCTGATAGGCGCGGTTGGCTTCGCTCATCATCTCGGTGCGCCAGAGGCGGTCGGCATCGTCGCGGGCGCGGTCGGGGTGGATTTTCTGGGCGAGCTTGCGAAACAGCTTCTTGATGTCGCCGCTCGGCCGGAACGACGGCATGGCGTCGCGTTCGCTCGCGGTGAAGCGCTCGCTTTCATGGCGGGTCCGCTCGGCGCGCTCGCGGGCGGTTGCGGCGGCACGGTGCGTTTCAGGATCCGCCGCGTCGGCTTCGGCGCGGCGTGCCGCGAGTTCGGCGCGCAGTTCGTCGAGCGTCGCCATGCGGGTGCCGATCAGCGCATGGTAGCGGCGGGTGAAGTCGATGATTTCGGCCTGCGCGGTGGCCAGTTCGAGTTCGAGTTCCGACAATTCCTGTGTCAGGACTTCGAGCTCGGCGCGCTGCTGTGTGCCGGGCGCTTCCGCTGCCGGCATGCCTGCGGGTTCGGGCCGCCCGAGCAGCAGTGTGCGCTGGGCGCCGGGCCAGGCATGGCGTTCGTTTTCGGAAAGGCGTTCGGACTGGGCGAGAACCACCCAGTCGGCCGAACTGGCGCGTTGCCGCGCCAGCGTCAACGGCAGGATACGGACCGGGAACAGTGCTTCGATTCCGTCGGGCCAGGGCTCGTCGTCCAGCCCGCGCTGGCTCCAGGCCAGGCATTGCCGCCACAGCGCTTCCTGCTCGGCTATGCGCTGGCGCTGCGCCGCCCAGGCTGGGCCGGCGGTGTCCTCGGCGCCACGCGAAAGCCGGCTGCGCAGCAGGGACAGCGTGGCGCGCAGCACGATCGACGAGACGTGGCCCGCCGCCGGCAGCACCAGGCAAAGCGGCCGCAGGTTGAGGTCGAGCGCGTTGGAAATGTCGACAAGGTCGGCGTCGTCGGGGCCGATCACCAAGAGGCTGCACTGCCGGGCCAGCGCTTCGGCAGCCAATGCCGCCAAGGCCGGGACGGTGGCGTCGCCGCGATCCGGCTGCGTTTCCAGCGGCGCGCCGTCCGGCGCGAGCAGACGCGCCAGCCAGGCCTGCATGGCGCTCGCGCCGTCCTCGATCCCGTTCATGATGATCGATTGTAGCAGTGGCCACCTGTCGTCGTGCCCCGCCGCCTTGCCGATTTGACGGCCGGACGCTAAAGTGCGCGCTTCGTCCGATCTTCCGGGAGTGACCGTGTTCTCCATCATCCAGGCCGCCGGCTGGCCGATTTATTTTCTGTTGCTCACTTCCGTCATCGCCGTGGCGCTGATCATCGAACGTGCCGCCGCCTTGCGCAGGGTGAAAATCGTACCGTCCGGCTTGCTGGCGAGCGTGGTTACGGACTTCCGGCAGCGCGGAGTGAGCGACGACGGCATCAAGCGCCTGAATGCCCATTCGCCGCTGGGGCGCGTCTTTGCCGCCGGCCTGAAGAACGTCAAGAATCCTCGCGAGGTGATGAAGGAAGCGGTCGAGGAGGCCGGCCGCGCCGCCGCCCACGATCTGGAGCGTTTCCTGAATACCCTGGGCACCATCGCGTCGATCAGCCCGCTGATGGGCCTGTTCGGCACCGTCGTCGGCATGATCGAAATCTTCGGCTCGGCGACCGGCGCCGGCAACAACCCGCAGCAACTCGCCCACGGCATTTCGGTTGCCCTGTACAACACCGGTTTCGGCCTCATCATCGCCATCCCGGCGATGATCTTCTATCGTCACTTCCGCGCGAAGGTCGATAGTTTCGTGGTCGAGATGGAGTTGCAGGCGGTCAAGCTGGTCGAACTGATCCACGGAGAGCGCGCGTGAATTTCCAGCGCGGCCGCGCGCGCGAGGAGCCGGAGATCAACCTGATCCCGATGATCGACGTGCTGCTGGTGATCCTCATCTTTTTGATGATCACCACCACCTACTCGAAGTTCTCCGGCCTGGAGATCAACCTGCCGACGGCCGATGTCGAGGCCCAGAAGGACCAGCCGAACGAGATCAACGTCGTGGTGACCGCTGGCGGCGACGTACTGGTCAACCGGGTGCAGGTGCCCGCGCGCAATGTCGACTCGATCGGAATGGCGCTCAAGCGCGCCGCCGGCAACGGCAAGGAGCCGGTGGTGATCATCAACGCCGACGCCAAGGCGACGCATCAGAGCGTCATCGACGTCATGCAGGCCGCGCAGCAAACCGGCCTGTCGCACATTTCCTTTGCCACCCAGCAAGGCCAGCGCTGAGGATGTCTGGCGGCAACGCAGGTTGCCGGCCTTTCTGCTGCTGCCCATCGCGGCGGTCTTTTCCCTGATAGCAGCTTTGCGGCGCTGGGCCTACCGGTCCGGCGTTTTCGCTTCGGCGCGGTTGCCGGTGCCGGTCGTCATCGTCGGCAACATCACGGCCGGCGGTTCCGGCAAGACGCCGCTGGTGTTGTGGCTGGTCGAAGAACTGAGAAAGCGCGGCCGGCATCCCGGCGTGATCAGTCGCGGTTACGGCGGCAGCGCGGCCGGCGCGAGAAAAGTCAGCCGTGGCGACACGCCGACCGAAGTGGGTGACGAGCCGCTGCTGATCAGGCGTCGCGCCGATTGCCCGGTGTTCGTCGGCCGTGACCGCGTGGCGGCGGGCCGGGCCTTGCTGGCGGCGCATCCGGAATGCGACATCATCATTTGCGACGACGGCCTGCAGCATTACCGGCTGGCACGCGACGTCGAGATCGCCGTGGTCGATCGGCGTGGTTTTTGGAATGGCTGGCCGCTGCCGGCCGGGCCGCTGCGCGAGCCGGTTTCGCGCCTGCGCACGGTCGATGCGGTGGTCGCCAACGGTTGGGACGGTCAGGCGGCGTTTCGCATGACGCTCACCGGCGAGCGGTTCGCGTTGCTGGGAAAAGTGCCGCCTGCGGCGTCCAACCAGTCAGACTTCGCAAATGGGAATGCCGACATCCGTCGGCGCGTTGTCAGCCATGACGGTACGCCAAGTGAACTGGCCGGCCTGCGCCTGCACGCCGTCGCGGGCATCGGCGAGCCGCAGCGTTTCTTCGATCACCTGTCGGCGCTTGGCTTGCGCTTCGAGGTGCATGCGTTTCCCGATCATTACGCCTACGCGGCCGGCGACCTGGACTTCGTCGGCGACGCGATCCTGACCACCGAGAAGGACGCGGTAAAATTTGGCGGACTTGCTTCGCTGCCCGTCTGGGTGCTGCCGGTGGCGGCGTCCGTGACGCCGGATCTTGCGCAATTCATCCTGGAGAAAATCGATGGACGCCCGTCTGCTTGAAATCCTCGTCTGCCCGCTCTGCAAGGGCCCGCTCGATTACCGCAAGGACAAATCCGAACTGGTCTGCAAGCCGTGCCGGCTGGCCTACCCGATCAAGGACGATATCCCGATCATGCTCGAGGACGAGGCGCGGCAGATGCCGGCCGAGGAAGATTGAGTTGTCCTTTCATGTAGTCGTCCCGGCGCGCTACGCCTCGACGCGCCTGCCGGGCAAGCCGCTGGCCGACATCGCCGGCAAGCCGATGGTGGTGCGGGTCGTCGAAGCAGCGCTGAAGAGTTCCGCCGCCGATGTCTGCGTCGCCACCGACGACGAACGCGTGCGCGCGGCGGTCGAGGCGCACGGCCATCGCGCGGTGATGACCCGCGCCGATCACGCCAGCGGCACCGACCGCATCGCGGAAGTGGCGGATGCGATGAACTGGCCCGACGACGAACTCGTGGTCAATGTGCAGGGCGACGAGCCGCTGATCGAGCCGGACCTGATCAACGCCGTGGTCGCCGCGCTAAAAGTCAGCCGTCGCGGTACGCCACTGATGTCGACGGCGGCGCATCCGCTGACCTCGGCGGCCGACTTTTTCAATCCCAACGTGGTCAAGGTGGTGTGCGATGCCGCCGGCCGGGCGCTGTACTTCTCCCGTGCGCCGCTTCCCTGGGCGCGCGATGCGTTCGCTGCGGATCGCAACCATTTGCCCGACGATCTCGGTGCCTTGCGCCATATCGGCATCTACGGCTACCGCGCCGGTTTCCTGCGTCAGTACGGAAAACTTGCCCCTGCGCCGCTCGAGGGAGTCGAAGCGCTGGAGCAGTTGCGTGTGCTCTGGCACGGCTTCGCGATCCACGTCGCGGTTGTCGACCATCCGCCACAGCCCGGCGTCGATACGCCGGAAGATCTAGCCCGCGTGCAGGCGATTTTCAGCGCCGATTCCAGATAAGGGAAGGAAATCCCCTCATTCGCAAGTCCATTAAAGCGGATGCTGAAATGGGTTTATGTTTCGCGCAGTTGGAGTGGGAATCGATAAAACAATATAATCCATCCATTAGTTCGCACTTAGGGAGACGATATGCGACTGATACTCCTGGGGCCACCCGGCGCAGGCAAAGGTACTCAAGCCAACTTCATCAAGGACAAGTTCGGCATTCCACAAATTTCGACCGGCGACATGCTGCGCGCTGCCGTCAAGGCCGGCACGCCGCTGGGCATCGAAGCCAAGAAGATCATGGATGCGGGCGGCCTGGTCCGCGACGACATCATCATCGGCCTGGTCAAGGATCGACTCAAGGAAGACGATTGCAAGTCGGGCTACATGTTCGACGGTTTCCCGCGCACCATCCCGCAGGCCGAGGCCATGAAGGACGCCGGTGTGCCGATCGACTACGTGCTCGAAATCGACGTGCCGGACAGCGAGATCGTTGCCCGCATGAGCGGTCGCCGCGTGCATGTGGCTTCGGGCCGCACTTACCACGTGAAATTCAACCCGCCCAAGGTCGAAGGCAAGGACGACGTCACCGGCGAAGCCTTGATTCAGCGCGACGACGACAAGGAAGAAACCGTCCTCAAGCGGCTCGAGGTCTATCACCAGCAGACTCATGCACTGGTCGACTACTACGGCAAGTGGGCCGAAAGCGGCCAGTCCGGCGCGCCGAAGTATCGCAAGATCAATGGCCTGGGCAAAGTTGACGATGTTCGTGAAGCCGCCTTCGCGGCGTTGAAGTAATAGGGAGTTTCCGCATGGCAGTAAAGAAAATGAACGCGTTTTACGCCCAGTCCGGCGGCGTCACGGCGGTGATCAACGCCTCCGCCTGTGGCGTCATCGAGACGGCGCGCAAGCACAAGGACAAGATCGGCAAGGTTTACGCCGGCCGCAACGGAATCATCGGTGCGCTGACCGAAGACCTGATCGACACCAGCAAGGAGTCGGCCTCCGCCATCGCGGCGTTGCGTCACACACCGTCGGGCGCCTTCGGTTCCTGCCGTTACAAGTTGAAGAGCCTGGAAGCCAACAAGCGCGAATACGACCGCCTGATCGAGGTGTTCAAGGCGCACAACATCGGCTACTTCTTCTACAACGGCGGCGGCGACTCGGCCGATACCTGCCTCAAGGTGTCGCAGTTGAGCAAGGCGACCGGCTATCCGCTGCAAGCCATCCATGTGCCGAAGACGGTCGACAACGACCTGCCGATCACCGACAACTGCCCCGGTTTCGGTTCGGTCGCCAAGTACATTGCCGTGTCAACGCTGGAAGCGACCTACGACGTGCGTTCGATGGCCAAGACCTCGACCAAGGTCTTCGTGCTCGAAGTGATGGGCCGCCACGCCGGCTGGATCGCGGCGGCGGGCGCCATGGCCTCGACCAAGGGCACCGAGCTCCCGATCGTGGTGCTGTTCCCGGAAGTGCTGTTCGACCAGAAGAAGTTCCTGGCCAAGGTGAATGGGCTGGTCAAGAAGTTCGGCTACTGCACCGTGGTTGTTTCGGAAGGTTGCCACTGGCCGGACGGCAAGTTCCTCGCCGAGCAGGGCACGCGCGATGCCTTCGGTCATGCGCAATTGGGCGGCGCCGCACCGGTGGTCGCCAACATGATCAAGGATGCGCTTGGCCACAAGTTCCACTGGGGTGTCGCCGACTACATGCAGCGCGCCGCGCGCCACATCGCTTCCAAGAGCGACGTGGACCAGGCCTATGCGATGGGCAAGGCGGCGGTCGAGTTCGCCCTCAAGGGCCACAACTCGGTGATGCCGACAGTCGATCGCGTTTCCGACAAGCCCTACAAGTGGAAGGTCGGCATGGCGCCGCTCTCCAAGGTCGCCAACGTCGAGAAGATGATGCCGAAGAACTTCATCAGCCCCGACGGATTCGGCATTACGGAAAAATGCCGGACCTACCTGGCACCGTTGATGAAGGGCGAAGACTATCCGCCCTATCAGGACGGACTGCCGAAGTACGTGACGTTGAAAAACGCTCCAGTACCGAAGAAGCTGCCTGGGGTGTTCAAGCTGTAATGAAAATCGGGGGGCGCGCCATTGTGGCGCGCCCCTTGTTTTTTTGCGCCCCGGGATCGGGGTTAATAACTTGAAACGGAGGGAGTAGATGTCAACAGGATTGATGTTTGCCTTGGTCTGCGCTGTGGCGGCGATCATCTACGGATGGATCACCGCCCAGTGGATCCTGAAGCAGCCAACCGGCAACGATCGCATGCGCCAGATTTCGGCGGCGGTCCAGGAAGGTGCTCAGGCCTATCTGAAGCGCCAATACACCACCATTGGCATGGTTGGCGCGGTGCTCGCGATCATCATTTGGGTTTTCCTCGGTCCCTCCACGGCGATCGGTTTCGCACTCGGCGCGATTCTGTCGGGGGCGGCCGGCTTCATCGGCATGAACGTCTCGGTTCGCTCGAACGTGCGTACGGCTGAAGCGGCGCGTACCGGCTTGAACGAAGCCCTCAACGTGGCCTTCAAGGGCGGCGCCATCACCGGCATGCTCGTGGTCGGCCTTGGTCTGCTTGGCGTGGCAGGATACTTTGCCTATCTCAAGTCGACCGGTGGCGATGCCAGCATGGAGCACATCCTGCACCCGCTCGTCGGCCTTGGCTTCGGTTCCTCGCTGATCTCCATCTTCGCCCGTCTCGGCGGCGGCATCTTCACCAAGGGCGCCGACGTTGGTGCCGACCTGGTGGGCAAGGTCGAAGCCGGCATTCCGGAAGACGACCCGCGCAACCCTGCGGTGATCGCCGACAACGTCGGCGACAACGTCGGCGACTGCGCCGGCATGGCCGCCGACCTGTTCGAAACCTACGCGGTGACCATGGTCGCCACCATGCTGCTCGGCGCCCTGCTGTTCAAGGGCCAGGCCGAAGTCGCGGTGACCTATCCGCTGGTGCTGGGCGGCTTCTCGATCATCGCTTCGATCATCGGCGTGTTCTTCGTCAAGCACACGCCTGGTCAGAAGATCATGACCGCCTTGTACAAGGGCCTCATCGCCGCCGGTGCGCTGGCGCTGATCGCCTTCTACCCGATCACGGCTTATGTGGTCGGCGATGGCCTGACGCTGGCCGATGGCACGGTGGTTACCGCCGGGGCTCTCTACGGCGCATCGATCATCGGCCTGATCCTGACCGGCCTGATGGTGGTCATCACCGAGTACTACACCGCTACCGAATACAGCCCGGTGCGCCACATCGCGCAAGCGTCGACGACCGGCCACGGCACCAACATCATCGCCGGTCTCGGCGTTTCGATGAAGGCGACTGCGTGGCCGGTGCTTTCGGTGTGCGCGGCCATCTGGGCGTCGTACAGCCTCGGCGGACTTTACGGTATCGCGATCGCGGCGACGTCGATGTTGTCGATGGCCGGCATCATCGTCGCGCTCGACGCCTACGGTCCGATCACGGACAACGCGGGCGGCATTGCCGAAATGGCCGAATTGCCCGATTCCGTGCGCAACATCACCGACCCGCTCGACGCCGTCGGCAACACCACGAAGGCGGTGACCAAGGGCTACGCCATCGGTTCGGCCGGCTTGGCTGCGCTGGTGCTGTTCGCCGACTTCACGCACGGTCTGGAAGCGGCCAATACGACGACCAAGTTCCTGTTCGATCTGTCGGATCCGGCGGTCATCATCGGCCTGTTCGTCGGCGGCATGGTGCCTTACCTCTTCGCTGCCATGGGCATGGAAGCGGTCGGTCGCGCAGCCGGCGCCATCGTCGTCGAGGTGCGTCGCCAGTTCCGTGAGATCAAGGGCATCATGGAAGGCACGGCCAAGCCGGAGTACGGCACCTGCGTCGATATGCTGACCAAGGCGGCGATCAAGGAAATGATGATCCCGTCGCTGTTGCCGGTACTCGTGCCGATCGTTACTGCTGTGGTGGTCAATTTCCTGATGGGAGACGGTGCTGGCGTGCGTGCGTTGGGCGGCGTGCTGATGGGTACCATCGTTACCGGCCTGTTCGTTGCCATCTCGATGACCACCGGCGGCGGTGCCTGGGACAACGCCAAGAAGTACATCGAGGAAGGCAACTTCGGCGGCAAGGGTTCCGAGGCGCACAAGGCGGCTGTTACCGGTGATACGGTTGGCGATCCCTACAAGGATACGGCCGGCCCGGCGGTGAACCCGCTGATCAAGATCATCAACATCGTAGCCTTGCTGATCGTGCCTCTGGTGGCTGGCGGTGCCACAGCACCCGCCGCACCGGCCGCCGCCATGGAGGCGCCGGCTGCGCAGGCGACCAAGACGGTGGTGACCTTCGATTCTGGCAAGTCGTCGCTGTCGACGGTCGCGCTGGCATCGCTGAATGCGATTGCCGATGTCGCCAAGTCCAACGGTGCGGCCAACCTGCTCATCAGCGGTTTCCACGACTCCACGGGCGATCCGGCCATGAACGCGGAACTGGCCAAGCAACGGGCTCTCGCGGTACGTGACGCGCTGGTTGCCGCAGGCGTTGCCGAAGCTCGCATCGAACTGAACAAGCCCCAGGAAATGAACGCGGGCGGCAGCGACGATGCGCGGCGGGTTGAAGTCACGTTGAAGTAAGTCAGCCGGATTCTTCGGCCGGCGATAGCCGGTCGAAGGTTCGCAAGCCGGGCTGCCCTCTTGGGCAGCCCTTTTCTTTTCCGGATCGTCGAATGGCTGGACGCGGCGATTGCGTGGCCGCGAACACGGGCCGTGTCATGCGCGGAACGCCTATTGCGGAGTTGCTTCCGGGGTGGTTTGGCGCCGGAAGTGCTCCGGCCGGATACCCAGCAGCCACAGCGTGGCGAAGTAGCCGGCGATGCCCGCCAGGACGGTGAGTGTCAGTCGTGTCAGGCGCCCGCCCAGCGACATGCTCAGCCATGCTGTTTCGTTGCCCATGACCCACCACAGAACGGCCGCCAGGACGGCCAGTGCGACCAGCAGTTTTGCGCCGAAAGGCCCCCATCCGGGTTCCGGCTGGTAGATGCCGGAACGGCGCAACCCCCTGAACAGCAGCGCCGCGTTGAGGCAGGAGGCGAGCCCGATCGACAGCGCCAGTCCCGCATGGCGGAGCCAGCCGATAAAGGCGAGGTTCATCGCCTGCGTGGCGACCAGCGTGATGAGCGCGAACTTGACCGGCGTGCGGATGTCCTGCCGCGCGTAATAACCGGGTGCCAGCACCTTGACCAGAATGAGCCCCGCCAGGCCGATGCTGTAGGCAACGAGGGCCGAGCGGGTCTGCAGCACGTCGGTGTCCGTGAACGCGCCGTGCATGAACAGGGTGGCGAGCAGAGGGACCGCCAGCATTGCCAACGCCAGGGCGGCGGGCAGGGTCAGCAAGAGCGTGAGGCGCAGGCCCCAGTCGAGCAGGCCCGAAAATTCTTCGCTCCGCGCCGAGGCGTGGCTCCTGGACAGGCTGGGCAGCAGGATGGTGCCCAGCGCCGCTCCCAGCAGGCCAGCCGGAAACTCCATCAGCCGGTCGGCGTAGTAGAGCCAGGACACGCTTCCCGAGGGCAGGAAGGAGGCGAAGATCGTGTTGATGAGCAGCGAAACCTGCGTCACCGAAACGCCGAATGCCGCCGGCGCCATCAAAGTCAGCAGTCGCCGCACGCCGGGGTCCTTCGGCGCCCAGTCGAAACGGGGCAGCATGCCGATGCGTTTGAGGGCAGGCACTTGCAGCGTCAATTGCAGGATGCCGCCGAGAAACACGGCCCAGGCCAGCGCCAGCACGGGCGGATCGAACCAGGGTGCGGCGAACAGGGCCATGCCGATCAGCGAGAGGTTGAGCAGGACCGGCGTGAACGCGGGTAGCGCGAAACGGCTCCACGTGTTGAGGATGCCGGCGGCCAGCGCGACGAGTGCCATGAAAAGGATGTAGGGAAAGGTGATGCGCGTAAGCTCGACGGTAAGGGCGAACTTGTCGGCGTCCGCCGAGAAGCCCGGGGCCGAGACATAGATGAGCAGGGGGGCGCCGATGATGCCGAACACGGCGACCAGCAGGACGGTGATGAATAGCGCGGTTGCTGTGCGGTCGACCAGCACTTTCGTCTCTGCTTCGCCGCGCCGGTTGCGGTACTCGGCAAGGAGCGGCACGAACGCCTGGGAGAAGGCGCCTTCGGCGAATAGACGGCGCAACAGGTTCGGCAACCGGAAGGCGACGAAGAAGGCGTCGGTCATCACGCCGGCGCCAAAGCTGCGCGCAATGACGAAATCGCGGACGAAACCGAGGATGCGGGAAAGCAGCGTCATGCTGCTGACGGTTGCCAGTGAACGCAGCAGGCCAGGGGAAGTACTCATGATGGGGCAATGGTATCGGTTCCCGGGCGTCTCGGGGCCTTGCAAACGTGTCGAGCAGGCCCTATAATCGCGCCCTTTTCCAGACCCATCAACGGATCATTCATATGGCCAATAGCGCCCAAGCACGCAAACGTGCCCGCCAAGCCGCCAAGCAGCGCGGTCACAACATGAGCCTGCGCTCCGAACTGCGCACCGCGATCAAGCGCGTACGCAAGGCTATCGGCGCCGGCGACAAAACCGCAGCCCAAGCGGTTTTCAAGGAGTCGCAGAGCATTATCGACTCCATTGCCGACAAGAAGATCATTCACAAGAACGCCGCCGCGCGCAACAAGAGCCGCCTGTCGGCCGCGATCAAGGCACTCTGATCGCCGTTAGAAGCGCTTGAATTGCCGGAACGGGCCGCAGCATTGCGGCCCGTTTTGTTTTCGGGGGACCAAAGCGGGAATTTCCCGAATTTTTCCTATTATTTAAGGCGTGGGTTGCAAATCTCGAATCTGGTACATACAATTGCTGAATTCCCCTGATCTGAAAGGGTTTATTGATGCTTGCCCCCGTACTAACGAAATACGGCTTCCGTATTAAGACGCGCGTTGGCTTGGTCATCGGCAACCTGATGATTCACGGACGCGATTCTGAGGAGGCGCAGCGCAAACTGCGCCAGATGTACCGGGACTGCGAGATCATCGAATGCGTGTGTCACCGCGGCGATCCCCACTCGCTTCTGGCTCGCTACGGGAAACAGGGTTCGACCAACTGAGACAGCTTTGTGCCGGCGGCCGTTTCCCGTTGCGCACTGCCTGTACAGGTCCGGGATTTTGAACTAAGATAATCCATCAATATTCGAAGTACGGCGCGGCGGCCATGGTGGCCGCCGTATGTTTTTTTGCGCGGGGCCTTCATGCCGCACCTGATGAACAACTACAGCCGGCAACCCATCGCCTTTACGCATGGCGAAGGATGCCATCTCTACGACGAGCAGGGACGTCGCTATCTCGACGCGCTCGGCGGTATCGCCGTCAACACCCTCGGTCATGGACATGCCCGGCTGGTGAAGGCGATCAGCGAGCAGGCCGGCCGGCCGGTTGATCCACACCTCGAACCTCTACCAGGTGCGCGAGCAGGAACGGCTTGCCGATCGGCTGGCCGCGTTGGCGCGGATGGACGAAGTGTTCTTCTGCAATTCCGGATGCGAAGCCAACGAAGCGGCGATCAAGCTGGCCCGGATGTTTGGCCACCAGAAAGGTATAGACCTGCCGGCCATCATCGTCATGGAACGCGCCTTCCACGGCCGTACCCTGGCGACACTCTCCGCGACCGGCAACCGCAAGGTCCAGGCCGGCTTCGAGCCGCTGGTATCGGGTTTCGTCCGCGTACCGTTCGACGACTTGCCGGCGATAGAGCAGGTCGCGGCGAACAATCCCAATGTCGTCGCGGTACTGTTCGAACCGATACAGGGCGAGGGCGGCATCAATCTGGCGCACAACGAGTACATGCAATCGTTGCGGCGCATATGCGACGAGCGGGGCTGGCTGTTCATGGTCGACGAAGTGCAATGCGGCATCGGTCGTACCGGCGCCTGGTTTGCCCATCAGCATGCCGGCATCCAGCCGGACGTGATGACGCTGGCCAAGGGCCTGGGTTCGGGCGTTCCCATTGGCGCCTGCCTGACTGCCGGGCCGGCGGCAGGCGTGTTCAAGCCGGGCAACCACGGCTCGACTTTCGGCGGCAATCCGCTGGCCTGCGTCGCGGCGCTGACGACGCTCGATGTCATCGAGCAAGATCGCTTGATGGAGCGGGCCGTCAAGGTTGGCGATGCCATTCGCGCCGGTCTGCGGCAGGCGCTTGAAGGCGTTTCCGGCGTTGTCGATATTCGCGGCGAGGGTTTGATGATCGGCATCGAACTCGACCGCCCCTGCGGCGAACTCGTCGGCATGGCGCTCGCGGCGGGCCTGTTGATCAACGTCACGGTGGACTCGGTCGTCCGCCTGCTGCCGCCGCTGGTCTATACGGACGCCGACGCCGGGCAACTGGTCGAGATGCTGGCGCCGCTGATCCGCGAGTTTCTCGGGGCCTGATCATGGCGAACTCGATGCCGCTGCGGCATTTTCTGCAGTTCAGGGATCTGAGCCGTCAGGAACTCGACCACATCTTCGCACGCAGTGCCTGGATCAAGCAGCAGTTCAAGACCTATCAGCGCTACTGGCCGCTGGAGGACCGGACGCTGGTCATGATCTTCGAAAAGGCCAGCACGCGCACGCGTTTGTCTTTCGAGGCGGGCATGCAGCAACTTGGTGGCGTGGCGATCTACCTCAATACCCGCGATTCCCAGCTCGGTCGCGGCGAGCCGGTCGAGGACGCGGCGCAAGTGATTTCACGCATGTCCGACCTGGTCATGATCCGCACCTTCGAGCAGGACATCATCGAGCGCTTCGCCAGCAAGTCGCGCGTGCCGGTGATCAACGGCCTGACCAACGAATACCATCCCTGCCAGATCCTGGCGGACATCTTCACCTACATCGAGCATCGCGGTTCGATCAAGGGCAAGACCGTAGCCTGGATCGGCGACTCCAACAATGTCTGCAACACCTGGCTGCAGGCGGCCGAGGTGCTGGACTTCAACGTCCACGTGTCGACGCCGCCCGGTTATGAAGTCGAACCGGAACGGGCCGGCTTGTATGGCACCGATCACTTCGAGCAGTTTGCCGACCCGATGGATGCGGCACGCGACGCCGATCTGGTGACGACCGATGTATGGACCTCAATGGGCTTCGAGGCCGAGAACGAGCAGCGCCTCAAAGCGTTCGCCGACTGGCAGGTCGACGGCGAGATGATGAAGGCGGCCAAACCGGATGCCCTGTTCATGCACTGCCTGCCGGCCCACCGCGGCGAAGAGGTGTCTGCCGAGGTCATCGACGGACCGCAATCGGTGGTCTGGGACGAGGCGGAAAACCGGCTGCATGCGCAGAAGGCGCTGATGGAATTCCTGCTGCTGGGCAAAGTGACATCATGAAACGATTGCTGATTGCGATGTTCGGCGTGCTGCCATGGCTGACTTTTGCGGCAGACGATACCCGCCAGTTAGTGGAAATGCCTGCCGAAGCGCGCGCCAGCTTGCGCGCCGAGATGCTCGATTTCCAGACGGCGTTGCACCAGATCATCGATGGGTTGGCCCGCGGCAAGGGCGCCGAGGCCGCAGACGTCGCCGAAAAAATGATCGGTGTTTCGGCCATGGGCCGGCACCGTACTTCGCCACCGAATGCCCGCCCCGGCATGTTCATGCCGAGCGAAATGCACCAGATCGCGCTCAACATGCACATAGCGGCCAGCGAGTTCGCCAAGGTGGCGCGGACTGAAGACACCGCCAAGGCGCTTGCCGCGCTGACCGTCGTGACCGGCGCCTGCGTCGGCTGCCATCGCACCTATCGTACCCAGTAATTTTCCCCATCAGGACCAACAAATGAGCGAAGTGAAAAAAGTCGTGCTCGCCTACTCCGGCGGCCTCGATACCTCCGTCATCCTCAAGTGGCTGCAGGACACTTACGAGTGCGAGGTGGTGACCTTCACCGCCGACCTCGGTCAGGGCGAGGAACTGGAGCCGGCGCGCAAGAAGGCCGTCAAGCTCGGCATCAAGCCGAAGAACATCTTCATCGACGACCTGCGCGAGGAATTCGTGCGCGATTTCGTTTTCCCGATGTTCCGCTGCAATACGATCTATGAAGGCGAGTACCTGCTCGGCACTTCCATCGCCCGGCCGCTGATCGCCAAGCGCATGATCGAGATCGCCCGCAAGACCGGCGCCGACGCCATCTCGCACGGCGCCACCGGCAAGGGCAACGACCAGGTGCGCTTCGAGCTCGGCGCCTATGCGCTGATGCCCAACGTCAAGATCATCGCCCCGTGGCGCGAATGGGATCTGCTCTCGCGCGAGAAGCTGCTGGCTTACGCCGCGAAGCATCGCATTCCGATCGAGATGAAGCACAAGAAGGGCGGCTCGCCCTATTCGATGGACGCCAACCTGCTGCACATTTCCTACGAAGGCCGGCTGCTGGAAGATCCCGCGGCCGAGGCGGAAGAGTCGATGTGGCGTTGGACCGTGGCCCCGGAAAAAGCGCCGGCCAAACCCGAGTACCTGGACCTCGAATTCAAGGCCGGTGATCTGGTCGCCATCAACGGCAAGAAGATGAAGGCGCACGAACTGCTGGCGACGCTGAACCAGATCGGCGGCAAGCATGGCGTCGGCCGCCTCGACCTGGTCGAGAACCGCTACGTCGGCATGAAGTCGCGCGGCTGCTACGAAACGCCCGGCGGCACCATCCTGCTCAAGGCGCATCGCGGCATCGAATCGGTCTGCCTCGACCGCGAAGTCGCGCACCTCAAGGACGACCTGATGCCGCGCTACGCCAGCCTGGTCTACAACGGCTACTGGTGGAGTCCGGAGCGCAAGGCGCTGCAGGTGCTGATCGACCACACCCAGCAGTGCGTCAACGGCTGGGTGCGCGTCAAGCTCTACAAGGGCAGCGTTTCCGTCGTCGGCCGCGATTCGAAGACCGACTCGCTGTTCGATCCGACCATCGCCACCTTCGAGGACGATGCCGGCGCCTACGACCAGAAAGACGCGGGCGGCTTCATCAAGCTCAACGCACTGCGCATGCGCATCGCCGAGAATGCGCGCGTCAAGCGGGCTGCCGGTCCGGTCAGGCGCAACAAAAAGAAATAGCAGCGATCGAGCAGGACGGCGTCGGGGGGCGCCGACAACAGGGAGGAAGAAGATGTTCGGGTTTTCCGAGGAGCAGATATCGGATTTTGGTGTGACTTTCGGGCTCGGCGGCATGATGTTGTACATGCTGTTCATCATCGGCGAGCTCGCTTATCGCTCCAAGGCCGGCAAGCTGGGTACTTTCACGTTGTTCTTTGTGCTCGCTTTCGGGATATTCGGGTTTGCCATGAAGAGCGTGATCGAGAAACTTTGGGGAATTTGAAATGACCAGTTTGGCAAATGAGTTCGACAACGTGGCCGTGGTCAAGAAGGCCAATGTCTATTTCGACGGCAAGTGCGTCAGCCACACCGTCCAGTTCGCCGATGGCAGCAAAAAAACCATTGGCGTCATTCTGCCTTCCACGCTGACGTTCAACACCGGCGTGCCGGAAGTGATGGAAACCGTCGCCGGCGCCTGCCGCTACCGCATCAAGGGCGGCGACTGGAAGACTTGCGGCGAGGGCGAGAAGTTCGATGCACCCGGCAACTCCTCGTTCGACATCGAGGTGACCGGCGAGCCTTACCATTACGTTTGTCACTTCTGACAGGAGTCGACGATGCCATCCTTCGATATCACCTCCGAAGTCGATATGGTGGCGTTGAAGAACGCCATCGACGTGGCCGGCCGCCAGGTCGGCAACCGCTATGACTTCAAGGGCACCAGCGCGAAACTGGAACTGAACGACAAGGACAAGACGATCACCGTCTTCGGCGATTCCGAGTTCCAGGTCGGCCAGGTCAAGGACATCCTGTTCCCGGAAATGGAAAAGAAGGCGCGCGAGAGCACCAAGCGGCTCGATGCGGGCGACATCCAGTCCATCTCCGGCAACAAGGCGAAGCAGGAACTGAAGATCAAATCCGGCATCGACCAGGAGCTGGCCAAGAAAATCGTCAAGCTCATCAAGGACAGCAAGCTCAAGGTGCAGGCGACCATCCAGGGCGACGCCGTGCGCGTCACCGGCGCCAAGCGCGACTTGCTGCAGGAAGCGATCGCGCTGGTGAAGAAGAGCGTGACCGACTATCCGCTCGGCTTCGGCAATTTCCGCGACTAGGGTTTGAGTCCGGCGATCCAGCGCGCGTAGAGCCGGTCGGCGGCGACGCGCATCGCCGCGAGGCGCTCGTCGATCCGTTCGTACATCTGCTCAGGCGTCTGCACCGATGCGGACGCCTGTTCGCATTCCCTGGACCATTGCCAGCACCATAGCCGGATCATCGCCGCCGTCATTTCTACGTGGCATTGCATGCCGAGATGCGGCCCCATGACGAACGCCTGATTGTCGCAATAGTCGCTCTTCAGCAGCCGCGTTGCCCCGTCCGGAATCGAGAAGGTCTCGCCATGCCAATGAAAGGCCTCGAAGGTCTCGATGTCGCCCAGCCAGTCGTCATGCGGCGTACCGCCACGGCTGACTTTTTCCACCCGGCCCCAGCCGACTTCCTTGGCGCGGTTTTTCGTCACCGTGCCGCCGAGCGCCTTGCTCATCAACTGACCGCCCAGACAGTGGCCGATGACGGGGACATCGCGGTCGACTGCGGCGCGGATCAGCGCGCAGGCATCGGCGATCCACGGCAGATCGTCGTTGACGCTCATCGGTCCGCCCATGAAGCACAGTCCCGAGAACGCCTCGGGGTCAGGCGGAACCGGGTCGCCGGCATCCACCGCGATCAGCGTCGAGGGCAGGGAGTGGGCCTCGAGGAATGTGGCAAAATAGGCCGGACCCTCTCCGGGGCTGTGACGAAAGATGGCTATGGGTTTCATTGGCAGGTCGAAATATTTCAGACGGTGGCAGGTCGATTCTATCGCCGCCTTGTCGTTGTCGGCGGTTGCCGCTACGGCGTTCGCCACCGATGTCTCGCTGGTCGGGCTCTATGGCCACAAGGCGCTGGTGGTGATCGATGGCGGTCGTCCGCAGTCGATCGCGGTCGGCAGCCAGGCGGCGGGGGTGAAGCTGTTGTCCGTCGACGGCGGCACGGCGACGTTCGACGTCGAAGGTCAGCGCCGTCGCCTGACGGTCGGCCAGGCGACGGTCTCGTCCGGCCGCGACGATCAGGCCGGTTCGACGACCACGCTGATGGCAGACCCGAACGGCCATTTCTTCGCCACCGGGACCATCAACGGTGCGCCGATGCGCTTTCTCGTCGATACCGGCGCGACTGTCGTTTCCATCGGCAAGGCCGATGCGGTGCGCGCCAACGTCAACTACCAAAACGGCACGCCCGGCATGAGCATGACGGCCAACGGTCCGGTCCGGGTCTGGCGCGTGACGCTCAACTCCGTGCGGGTGGGTGAGGTGGTGCTGAATCAGGTCGAGGCCTCCGTGCACGAGCAGGATCTGCCGATCGCCTTGCTGGGCATGAGCTTCCTCAACCGGATGGAAATGAAACGCGAGGGTCCGGCCATGACCCTCAAGAAGCGCTACTAGGGTCTGTTCTCAATCATGCGACGGTGGCGCCGGCGACAAAGCGGGATGCGAGGCAAGGCGCGGCGACGAAGCGATGTGTCGACCTCGCAAGGAGCCGCAACGCAGCATCGCGCCCGCTTTGTCCCGGCCCTGCGGGTTGCGGCCGGAAGCGGCGCCCGCGTCGCGCAGTTGTCGAATGCGGGGCTTGCCCAGGGGATCGACCATGGGCTGCGCCCTCCGCCTTGCGTTCATCCGCTTCCGGCAGCAACGCCATCCGCCGGATGATTGAGAACAGACCCTAATGACGCCGCTGACCGCCGACTGGCTGCGGCGACATTTCGCAGCCACTTCGGCAGCGGCGCCTTTCTCGGAGTCCGCCGTGTCCGGCGAACTGATTCCCGCCGCCGTGCTGGTGCCGATCGTCCTGCGGCCGACCGGCTTGACGATGCTGCTCACCCAGCGCACGGCGCACCTGCGCGACCACGCCGGCCAGGTCAGCTTTCCCGGCGGCCGCTGCGAGCCGAGCGACACGAATGCCACGGCCACGGCGCTGCGCGAAGCGCAGGAGGAAATCGGCCTCGACCCCGCCCAGGTCGAGGTGATCGGCGTTCTCGACGAATACCGGACCGGGACGGGTTTCACCATCATTCCCGTGGTCGGGCTGGTCACGCCGCCGCTCGACCTCAAGCTCGACGATTTCGAAGTCGCCGACGTCTTCGAACCGCCGCTCGACTTTCTTCTCCAGGTCGACAATTACAGCCGCCACCAGGTCGAGTATCGCGGCGCCCTGCGGGAATACTGGGCCGTGCCGTGGCGGGGCCGCTACATCTGGGGCGCCACGGCGGGCATGCTGGTGAACCTCCGCGAGCGGCTGTCCGGCGGCTTGTGATATCTTCGCTGCAACGCATCACGCTTTCGCCATGTCGCTCGTATCCATCATCCTCGCCCTCCTGCTCGAACAGGTCCGGCCGGTCGCCGTCGATCAGGTCGAGCGCTGGCTGGCCGACTGGGACGGAGCGCTCGAAACCCGCTTCAACGCGGGCGAAAGGCATCACGGTCTGGTGGCTTGGCTGGTCGGTGCCGCGCTGCCGTCGGTCCTGCTGGTGGCGCTCCATCTCTTCCTGCTTCGCCATGCCTGGCCGCTGGCGCTGTTGCTCGGCGTCGCCGTCCTCTATTTCACCACCGGCTTCCGCCAGTTCAGCCACCACTTCACCGACATCCAGGCCGCGCTGCGCGCCAATGAAATCCAGGAGGCGCGGCGGCTGCTCGCCCAGTGGCGCGGTCGCGAGGCCGAACGGCTGACCTCCGAGGAAGTGGCGCGGCTGGCCATCGAAGAGGCGCTGCTGGCCTCGCATCGCCATGTCTACGCGCCCCTGTTCTGGTTCACCATCCTCGGCCCGGCGGGCGCGCTGCTCTATCGCCTGTCGCGGCATTTCTGCTACGTCTGGCAGGTGGAGCGCGACGAAGACGACGCCGGCAGTTTCGGCGAAGCCGCGCGCCGCGCTTTCGCCGTGCTCGACTGGCTGCCGGTACGGCTGACCGCCGCGTCGTTCGCCATCGTTGGCAATTTCGAGGACGCCATCTTCTGCTGGCGCGGCCAGGCGGAACGCTGGCCGGAAGAGGCGAGCGGCATCCTGCTCGCCGCCGGCGCCGGCGCGCTGAGCGTGCGGCTGGGAATGCCGGTCGAAACCGACGGTACCATCGGCGATCGACCGGAACTGGGGGTGGGCGACGACGCCGACCCGGACTTCATGCAAAGCACCATCGGTCTGGTTTGGCGTTCGTTGATCATGGCGTTATTGCTGCTGACCCTGTTGGGCATTGCCAACTGGGCAGGCTGATTACCAACTGGAGAGAAGAAATGGCTGACAAGAGGGAAGTGGTTGTTCTCAGCGCCGTTCGCAGTGCGGTCGGTGCGTTCAATGGTTCGCTCAAGGATATGGAGCCCGCCGAACTGGGCGGCATCGTGGTCAAGGAAGCGATTGCCCGCGCGGGTGTCGATCCGAAGGCGGTGACGTTCGCCGCGGTCGGCAACTGCATTCCGACCGAAGCGCGTTATCCGTACGTCGCCCGCGTGGCGACCATCCAGGGCGGCATGAGCATGGATTCCGTCGCCTTCGCGGTGAACCGCCTGTGCGGCTCCGCGCAGCAGGCCATCGTCAGTTCGGCGCAGGCGATCATGCTCGGCGATGCCGACTTCGCCCTCGGCGGCGGCGTCGAAGTCATGTCGCGCGGCGCCTACCTGTTGCCGACCCTGCGCGCCGGTGCGCGCATGGGCGACACCACGGCCATCGACGCGATGGTGTCGGTGCTCACCGACCCGTTCGGCGTCGGCCACATGGGCATCACGGCCGAGAACCTGGCCACCAAGCACAACATCAGCCGCGAAGAGCAGGACGCCTTCTCCGTCGAATCGCAGAAGCGCGCCGCCGCGGCGATCGCCGAAGGCCGCTTCAAGTCGCAGATCGTGCCGATTACGCAGAAGACCCGCAAGGGCGACGTGGTGTTCGACACCGACGAGCATCCGCGCGCCGGCACGACGATGGAAACGCTGGCCAAGATGAAGCCCGCCTTCAAGAAGGACGGCACCGTCACCGCCGGCAACGCCTCCGGCATCAACGACGCCGCCGCCTTCCTGGTGCTGGCCGACGCCGCCAAGGCCGCGGCCGGCGGCCACAAGCCCATCGCCCGCCTCGTCGCCTACGCCATCGCCGGCGTGCCGAACGACGTCATGGGCGAAGGCCCGATCCCGTCGTCGAAGACCGCGCTGCAGAAGGCCGGCCTCAAGCTCGACCAGATGGACGTCATCGAGTCGAACGAAGCCTTCGCCGCGCAGTCGATCACCGTCGCCAAGGGCCTGGGTCTCGATCCGGCCAAGACCAACCCGAACGGCGGCGCCATCGCGCTTGGCCACCCGGTCGGTGCCACCGGTGGCGTGATCATCACCAAGCTGCTGCACGAGATGATCCGCGTCAATGGCCGCTACGGCATGGCCACCATGTGCATCGGCGGAGGCCAGGGCATCACGACGATCTGGGAACGCGTCTAGGCGCCTCCAGAGAAAAGTCAGCCGTGGCGGTACGCCGCCACGCGGCGATGCAGCGGGCCGGTTAGGGAATCTTGCCGGCCCGCGCCTTGTCCACTAGGAACGTATGAACCTTATCGACTACCGCAACGGCATCCATGCCTTCGATGCCGGCTATATCCGGCCCAAGCTGGCCTCCATCCACCTGATCGTCGACAACGGCCGCGCCGCTTTCGTCGACACCGGCCACAACGACAGCCTGCCGCGTTCGCTGGCAGCGCTCGCCGCGCTCGGCCTCGCGCCGGAAGCGGTCGACTACGTCATCCTCACCCACATCCACCTCGACCACGCCGGCGGCGCGGGCGCCATGATGCGCGTCTTCCCGAATGCCAGACTGGTCGTGCATCCGCGCGGTGCGCGACACATGGTCGATCCCGCCAAGCTCTGGGCGGCCACCGAGGAAGTCTATGGCCGCGACAACGCCCGCGCGCTCTACGGCGAGATCGTGCCGGTCGACGCCGCACGCGTCATCGAAACCAGCGACGGTCAGGTCATCACGCTCGGCCAGCGCGAACTCGCGCTCTACGATTCGCCGGGCCACGCCAAGCACCACATCTTCATCCACGACCGCAGCGCTAACGGCATCTTCACCGGCGACACCTTCGGCATCAGCTATCGCGAATCGGACGTCGACGGCCGGCCCTTCGTCTTTCCCTCGACCACGCCCAGCCAGTTCGATCCGGAAAAATTGCGCGCCTCCATCGAACGCCTGGTCGCGCTCGACCCCGAAGCCGTCTACCTCACCCACTTCAGCCGCGTCGCCCCGCCGCGGGAGTTGGGCGCGGACCTGCTGCGCCGGCTCGACGAATGTGTGCGCTTCACCCGCGAAGCCGCAGGCAGCGCCGATCCCGAGGGCGCGATCAAAGCGGCGATGACCGACTACCTGCTCCGCGAAATCCGCGCCCACGGCGCCACGCAACCCGACGACGAAATTCTCGCCGTCTGGCAGAACGACCTCGACCTCAATCCGCAGGGACTGGCGATCTGGGCGGCGACTGAAGCAGCATCCTGACGAGGAGCGAAAAGTCAGCCGTGGCGGGACGCCAAGAGAAACTGAATATGGCCACCTTGGCCATTCTTTAGCTGTTTGTGTTTATTCTTTAACCTGCTTTGCATCTTCCTCTACGGAGTCGTCGTCATCGCTAGTTTCAATTGGCTGGCCAGATAGCGCATCTCCTAACTCCCGTAGAGAGTTAGCGTAGTACGCTTCAGCTGCCTTCCAGGTGCGGAATATTCGACATCTAATCTTTGAAACAAATACCTTTGGCTCAAGTGCCAAGAACAACCCAGCTGTACTACTAATCTTATTGAATATCTCTACGCGAAGTGAATTGTTGTGAGGAAGCAACCCGGGATTGAAATTCTGAAAGGTAAAGTTTCTTACGGCATCCTTCGCAGCGCCCCAGTTATCTAAGGGCACCTTTGGTTCTGTTCCGTTCCCATGTTGAAAATTTCGTACTTCGTATGAGCTTGGTTTTAGCGAATTAATATGAGCAAAAAGTTCCTGTGAGCCTCGGTCAAATAATTCGTCCGAAATGACTACTACGTCTACATCTGATGTTTCTTCGAACTTCCTCCCGTATTTGTGAGCCGATGGACTGAAGCCAAGCTTCGCACTACCGACGATGCAAACGTCCTGTGATCCAACGCCAAAGCGCTCTGCTACTTGTTCTCTAAAGATTACGTACTTCATTGGACTTTTCTCAAAGACGTACGGTGTTCCCTCGAGAATAAAGACCTTGGCAAGAACCTGATGGCTATCGATAGTCGTGACTAGCTCACGGAATATCTGTGAATCTGGAATCTTGCTACCGCCAAGAGCAGCCAAGAGCATCTCAGTTTTTTGGTTCACGCTTCATCTCCGTAGATCAAAAGGTGCCAAGCTCGAATATTCGTGCAGCCCGGCCAGAGCAATGCTGCTTATGCCCGGTCATGATGCCATCGTCGTTGAGAGTGGGCAATATAAAGTCAGCCGTGGTGCCACGCCGACATCGGGTTCTGTCTCATCCCACAAGCGTCTCGAACTCGCCCGAGTAGCGGAACACCTGGCCGAGCAGGGGATGCGTGACACGGAAGTCCATGGCGAAGCGGTTGTCGGTGAGCGCTTCTTCGACGATGGTGGTGTGGCCGAACGCGAGCCATTCGGGAATCGGCAGCCGCAATCGTCCGAGCCTGGTGACGAAGCGGACGCCTCGGTAGTGCAGCCGGCCATTTTCCACATGCACGGCCATTTGCAGGCCCAGTACCGGATTGACGAACTCGATCAGTTCGTTGCCGCCTGCGTGAATCCAGAAGCTGTTGAAGTGGACGATCCGGCTGTCGGCGTAGGTGACGGTTCTTCGCCAGAGCTGCCGCTCGCCCTCCACGCTTTTCTCGACCACGGTCGAAACGTTGCGGCCGGGCCGGTCGATGAGCGCGCCGAACAGGCGCAGCAGGCCGAGATAGGGCTGCATGAAGCGCGGATACTCGATGTCCATGCGGCCGCTGTCCGTGGTCGTGCCGAAGCGATAGTGCGCCTGCAAGGCCGGCGGCAGCTTGTGCCAGTCGTCGCCGAGCGCGCGTTGCATCAGGCTTTTCATCATTCGACTCCCGGAAAGTGTTTGAAGACCATAAGCGCGATGACCAGCACCATCGAGATGAAGGCGGGCACGCCCAGCCAGAACCAGAGGCGCGCCATGCGCCAGTAGTCCGCGGGTAGCGAGGCGTTGCGGGCGAGCGCGTCGGCGGAAAGTTTCTTCATGCGGATCTGCAGCCAGACCACCGGCAGCCAGCAGGCACCGGCCAGGAAGTACAGGCCGAGACTGATCGCGATCCAGGGCGTGGTTAGCGGCCAGCCCGCGATGGCCGCCATCCAGATGCCGCTGATCGGCTGAAAGATGACCGTCGGCGTGGTGAATAGCCAGTCGGCCAGCACGACGTGCCGGTTGGTGACGGCGATGTGGGCAACGTTGCCGCTGCGGTCGGCCATCCATTTATAGAAGGCGCTGCCCAGGCCGGTGCCGAAGAGCAGCACCATGCTGAGGAGATGCAGGGTCTTGAGCGTGAAGTAGGTCATGAGAGTCCTCCGATGGAAGCCGCATCGGCGAAGAAAAGCTGCGGAGAGAACGGCAGCGGCATGCGGTTCAGGAAACGCGCCAGCGGTTGCACGTCGGCCCAATAGCCGGCCTTCAGCATTTGCAGGTTCTCCGGGTGCAGCATCGGGTTGAAGGGCCGCCCTGCGCGGGCCAGCGCCGTCGCCAGCGGATAGGAAATGGGCAGCAGGCGTGCGCGCGGCAGCCCTTGCGCTTCGCGCATGCGTTGCAGCCATTCCGCGAAGGCGACCGTTTCGTCGCCGACGACGTCCAGCGTCTGCTTCGTCTGCGATGTGCTCAGGCAGCGCAGGACGGTCGCCACGACGTCGCCGATGTAAACCGGCTGGAGTTGCTGCTGTCCGTCGCCGATGACCGGAATCAGCGGCATCCTCGCCAGGCGCAGGAAGAGGTCGGCGCTGGTGCCGCCCCGGCCGTAGATCAGCGACGGGCGAAGCACGAACCAGTCGAGATCGAGACTGCGCAGGCAATCGTCCGCCGCGCGCTTGCTCAGGTGGTAGGCGGAGAAGGCCGTCTCGTCGGCGCCCAGTGCCGAGATTTGCAGCACCCGTCGCACGCCGGCGAGCGCGCAGGCGCGAAACAGCGCCATCGGCGCCAGGGTGTGCAGCGGCGCGAAACGCTGCGAGCCGCGCTCGCCGATGATGCCCACGCTATTGATGACGGCGTCGATGCCATCGAGATGCGGCAGCCAGTCGCCGGGTTCGAGCATTCGGCAAAAGTCGAAGCCGTGGCGGCGCGAAACCGGATTCACCCGGTGGCCGGCCCGTTCCAGGGCGCCGGCCACATTGCGGCCGATGAAACCGCTGGCGCCGGTCAGCAGCACGTTCATGGCGCGCTCCTTTCCAGCCTGGGCGTGACGATGAATTGCCCCATGCGCTTGCCGATAGCCCGCAGCGCGATCAGCAATCCGCCCAAGGTCGCGATGAGCACGAAACGTATGTTGTCCAAGGGGTCGCTGAAGTGGGTGAAGAGGCCCGCCAAAAGCACGAGCAGCAGCGGCGCGATCATCAGCATCACCTTCGTGTAGTTCAGCCAGAAGGCGGCGGCCTGTTCGTCCGGGCACACCCGGCAGAGAACGTTGACGAGCGGGCGGGAAAGCATGAGCAGGACGGCCAGGCTGAGGAGGGTGCTGATCAGGAACTCGGCAAGCAGCAGGGAATAGGCGTTCATGAAAGGCTCCTTGTTGGTGACTGGAGCTTTCAGTCTGGCCGCCGGTGGGCTGCAAAACCTCCGGTTTGATCGAAACGGAACAAATTCCGGTTCCGGAAAGATAGGTCCGGAACGAAAGAGGCCGGTCGTGCCGCTAGGCGGGCGTTTCGTCCCTGGTGTGCAGCTTGCGGTACTGGCCCGGCGTCATGCCTTCGATCTCGCGGAAGGCTTCGTAGAAGTTCGACTGCGAGGTGAAACCGACGCTGAGTCCCACCGAAAGAACCGAGGCGGAGGGTTCGGCGCAGAGCATGGCCCTGGCGGCCTCGACCCGCAGTTCGCGCAGGTAGCGGGAGAAGCCCTTGCCCAGCCGGCTGTTGATCAGTTCCGACAATTGATGGGTGCTGAGCGCCAGTCGTTCCGCCAGGTTCGGCAGGCTCAGGTCCGGATCGACGAAGAGCCTGTCGGTCCGCATCAGGGCATCGAGTTTCGCCAGCGACGCGTTGCAATCGACGTTGGTGAGTGTGGAGCTGGCGTAGACCGTCTGCGCGGTCTCGCTGATCTCTTCGGACAGTTGCGGCCGGCGGAAGAGCGTCGTCTGCACGAGGAAGAAGGCCATGCCGATCGAGATTGCGTAGAGGCTGAAGAACAGCTTGCCCGGCAGCGTTGCCTGGATGACCCCGACAAGCGAAACGGCGACGGCAATGGCGAAGACGGTCCCGAGCAGAACCATCTCCAGCCGGAAGCTGGCGCGTTCGCCGCGCAGGGCGAAGAGGCTGCGCGCCAGCCACAGCAGGTAGCCGGCGCCGACGACGAACGCCAGCGGCAAGGCCACGTTTGCGGGCAGGGCGGGCGCTGCGACGATGGGCAGCGCATGAAGCATCAACCAGGGCTTGCGTCCCGGATGCGCTTGCGGGGACAGGAGCGGTTGGGCAAAGAGGAAGAACGCCGGCGCCACGGCAAAAAGCATCATCCGGTAGAGGGGCGCGGAAATCCACGGCAGATCGAGGTGGAGCCAGGCGAAGTGCGCAAGCTGCAAGGCCGCCAGGACCAGCAGCAAGAGCAGCCCCATGGCCCGCGACGTCGCATGTCCCTGATAGTGCTCACCCCGAAAATGCGTCAGCGCCAGCGAGAGCGCGCTGAATATCGAAAAGCCAATGAGCAGCAGGGCGAGCGAGATCACGGCAGGTTGGAAAAGACGTTTCGAATCGCAGGGGTGATTTTGTCAGGAATTACGCGGGTTGCCGGAAAAAGTCAGCCGTGGCAATACGCCGATAAAGTCCGATCGGCCCGCCGAACAGGGATGCGACCGTGGAGGCGGATGCGGCGACCGCGACTTCGGACCCGGCGTCGCGCATCCCACTCGCTGTCGCTGCGCCCCCACTTC
Source organism: Rhodocyclaceae bacterium (assembly GCA_050287865.1). Taxonomy (GTDB): domain Bacteria; phylum Pseudomonadota; class Gammaproteobacteria; order Burkholderiales; family Rhodocyclaceae; genus Fen-999. The sequence goes on from JBNKCS010000007.1 coordinate 26,476, forward strand.
GTGGGGCCCCCTCCGCTGCTCGCGGGCGCCAGCAGTACGCCGCACCGACCGCTCGAAACCGTGGTCTGGCAATCACCTTTCCGGTGGCGCGACCGGTTCGAGACTCATGATGAACTCGGCCAGCTCGTCGCGTTGCTGCTCGGTGGTGGTGGACTCGTACGGCGGCATCAAGATACCGCCGGTGTAGCGGATCCATTTCCGGTTTCCGCCCTTGATGATCTGATCGACGATAGCTTTCTTCCCCGCTGCCTTGTCGTCCTTGTATTTGTCGGCAATCCAGGCAAAGGCGGGACCGATCAGTTTGCTTTCGACTTTGTGGCACATGACGCAGCCAGCCTTGCGTGCGACCTCGGGCATAGGCTGTTCTGCCGATGCGACATCCGTGTGGAAGATGAAGACCGTCATCACGCCGATTGCCAGGAGGGAGGATTTGATTTCCATCTCGATTTCCTTCGCCCGGGACTTTTCGTCTACTGAAGCAGTAGATGAGCGTTGTCCGAAGCCGCATTCTGCGGCCAACCAAATGGCATGGCAAGGCTTCACCGGGAATTCCCAATGGTGGCACGGTGCGCCGCAAACACATCGACACCAGCGCGATCCTGCGTCCCATCCCCAGGGACGCGCGATCCGGGTTACGGCTGACGCGGCGTCGTCGTCACCCCGGCGCCGCGTCGCGAAAAGTCAGCCGCGGCGGTACGCCGAGTGGCGATTCTTTCAGGCGCGGGCGATGGCGCGGAAGTGGTCGTGGCGAGGCATGCAGCATGCCGTCCGTCTCTTGCTGTTGTCAGGTCGCGTCATATTCGGCTGGTCGGCTTTTCCTTCCGGGAGCGGTGTTGAGGCCCACCGCGGCTCCGCAACCGGTGATCAGATGCCACGGCGCCGAAGCACGACATGAGTGGCCTTCTCCGAGGCCGCGAACTCTACGCATTCGTATCCCAGGGCCGGCGCGTCGACTCCCTCGAACAGTCGCTCTCCGTTGCCCAGCAGTATCGGTGAGATGGCGACATGCATTTCGTCGATGAGTCCTGCGCGAAGATACTGCTGAATGGTATGAACTCCGCCGCCTATGCGCACATCCATTCCGTTCGCCGCTTTGCGCGCCAGGTCCAGGGCCTCATGAATGCCGCCGGTGACGAAGTGGAATGTCGTATTGCCTTCCATCTCGAAGGACGGACGCGCATGGTGCGTCAGGACGAAGACCGGGACATGATAGGGCGGACTGTCTCCCCACCAGCCTTTCCAGTTCATGTCGGGCCACGGTCCGCGTACCGGTCCGAACATGTTCCGGCCGAGAATCCATGCACCGATGTTCCTGAAGCCGCGTGCCGCGAAGTCTTCGTCTATTCCGGTTGTGCCGCCGTCGGCGCCAAACAGGGCCCGCTGGAACGTGCGGGTCGGCCATGCCCATTGGTGCAAGGCGCTTCCGCCCACCCCGAGCGGATTGTCGATGTCCTGATCCGGACCGGCGCCGTATCCGTCAAGGGAAACGGTAAAGCTCTCGACTCGAACCTGTGTCATGTTGCACCTCCCTGTCGCGGGACGCCAACGAACGAGCCCATGCGGGCGTCGGGCTGCTTACATGGAGTGAAAGCCGATCATGTTTCCTTCCGAATCGCTGGCCAGGGCGATGAAGCCGTGCTCGCCGATGGACATCTTGTCCTTCACGACGGTGCCTCCGTTTGCCGCGACGCGCGAGGCTTGCACGGCGCAGTCCTTGCAGCCGAAGTAGACGATCGTGCCGCCGCCGGCCGAGGGATAGCCTTCCATCTTGACCAGCATGCCGCAGGCGCCGTATGAATTTTGCGCGGTCTCCTTGTCGGACGGAAATGCCCACATTTCCATATCCATTTCGGCTGTCGGGGCGGGCATCTTTTCGAGTTTGATATCCAGTACGGCTTCGTAGAACTTTCTGGCTCGTGCCATGTCTTGCACGTAGATCTCGAACCAGACGACGGGATTGTTTTTCATGGCGGGTCTCCTTGGGTCGATGAAGCGATTCAACGGAACGATGCAATACCAACTTGAGGTGGACCGCAAAAGTGGCGGAGAGTTTTCCGCCAACGTGCCGCTTGTGCCGGATGAAACGACGGAAGAAACGAAATCAAACCGTCATCGGAAGACTAACAATTTTGGCGAAACCCGTTCGCCTAGATGGTCTTGTTCGAACGGGGAAGCACCGTCTGATGTTCAATTCCTCAACTGCGCAGGAAGAAACTTCTGCGTCCACAGATAAAAAAGTCAGCCGTGGCGGTACGCCGATAAAGTCCGGTCAGCCCGCCGACCAGGGGCGTGCTCAGCGCAGATTTTCGATCAGTGCCCTCATTTCCGCCACTTCGTTTTCCAGTTGCGCGACGCGCTGTTCGAGTTGGGTGAGGGTGGTGGAGGCAGGGGCGGCAGCGATGGGGAGTTCGCTTTTGTCGGCGCCGGCGACTTCGCCGCTGAAGAGGTGGGTGTAGCGGGATTCGCGTTTGCCGGGTTCGCGCGGCAGGCGGACGACGAAGGGACCGTCCTCGCGACGGGTGAGGCTGTCGAGGGCAGTTTCGACTTCGCCGACGTCCTTGAGCGGGCAGAGGCGGCTGGCGCGGCTGCGCAGTTCGCCGGGGGTTTGCGGGCCGCGCAGGAGGAGTTCGCAGACGATGCCGAGTTCCTGCGGCGTGAATTTGAGCGTGCCGTATTCGGTGTTGCAGAAGCGGTGCTGGTATTTGGCGACGCGGCTGCCGAAGCCGCTGTGTTCGTTGACCAGATAGCGTTTGACGAGCTGGTCGAGGGTCTGCTGCACGGCGGCTTCGTCGAGCTCAAGGACGGGATCGCGGTTGCTCTTCTGGTTGCAGGCGTTGACCAGCGCATTGAGCGAGAGCGGGTACTGCTCGGGGGTGGTGATTTCCTTTTCGATCAGGCAGCCGATGATGCGGGCTTCGAGGGGATTCAGTTCGAGGGTCATGAGGTTTCCTGCTGGGGCTTGACGAGGCCGGCGATGGACTGGAAATGTTCGTAGCGTCGGCGTGCCACCACGCCTGACTCTACGAGAGCCTTGACGGCACAGCCGGGTTCGGCGCGATGATGGCAGTCGTGGAAGCGGCATTGGCCGAGCGTCGGGCGGAATTCGCGGAAGGCCCATTCGAGTTCGCCGAAGCTGAGGTGGGCGAGGCCGAATTCCTGCAGCCCGGGGCTGTCGATGATGGCGGAGCTTTCATCGAGCCGATAGAGGGTGGCGTGCGTGGTGGTGTGCTTGCCGGAATCGAGCGCGGTGGAGATTTCGCGCGTCGCGGCCTTGGCGCCGGGCACCAGTGCGTTGATGAGCGTCGATTTGCCCATTCCCGATTGGCCGACGAAGACCGATAGCTGGCCTTCGAGCCAGGGCCGTAGCGGTGCGGCATCCTGCTTCGCGGACATTTCGACGACTTCGTAGCCGACGGCCTTGAAGGGTGCGAGGCGTTCGCGTGCGGCTTCGAGCCCGCCGACGAGGTCGCATTTATTGAGGACGACGATGCCGCGCATGCGTTCGTGTTCGGCGGCGGCGAGTGCGCGCGAGACCAGTTCGTCGCTGAAGGCGGGTTCGGTGGCGGTGACGACGATGACCTGGTCGACGTTGGCGGCGATCAGCTTCTGCTTCCATTGATCGCTGCGGTAAAGCAGGGAATCGCGCACGAGGTGTTCGACGATGCTCGCCTGGTCGGCGACGGCCGTTTCGATGTTGACCCGGTCGCCACAGGCGTAGTCGCTGCGCTTGCCGCGCGGCGTCGCCTGCCAGTGCCGGCCGTCGGCCGTTTCCACCTTGTAGTGGCGACCGTGTGCCGCGACGATGGTGCCTTCGGTGCTCAAGTTGCGAACAGGGCGTCCACCTTCGCCGCGCAGTCGAAGTCCTTGCGGCTCAGACCGCCGGCCGAATGCGTCGTGTAGGCGACGGTGCACTGGTTGTAGCCGACGGTCAGGTCGGGGTGGTGGTCGGCGCGATGCGAGATCCACGCGGTGGCGTTAACGAAGGCCATGGTCTCGTGATAGTTGGCGAAGCGATAGGTCTTGACGATCATGTCGCCGTCGCGCGACCAGCCTTCGAGTTCCTTCATCCGTTCGGCGATTTCGGTTTCGTTCATGGCGGTCTCCTCGCTCGGAATTTCCTGATCAGTAACCGCGCAGATGCGCGATGCGCAGGCTGGCGGGCGGATGGGAATCGTAGAACAGCGAGTGTATCGGGTCCGGCGTCAGTGTGGCAGCGTTGTCGCGATACAGGCTCACCAGTGCGGTGACCAGGTCTTGCGCGTTGGCGTGGCTGGCAGCGTAGTTGTCCGCTTCGTATTCGTGGCGGCGCGAGAGCAGCGAGCCGAGCGGCGTCAGCGGGAAGAGAAAGACCGGCAGCACTTGCGAGAACAGCAGCAGCGCCATGGCCGTGCTCGGCGTCGCGACGCCGAGTCCCTGGTAGAACCATGGCTCGGCGATCAACTGTCCGAGCACCCACAGCAGGGCGAGACTGATCGCCGACATTACGGCGATGCGCTTCCAGATGTGGCGGCGTTTGAAGTGGCCGAGCTCGTGCGCGAGCACGGCTTCGACTTCGGCGGGCTTGAGCTTGTCGATCAGCGTGTCGAAGAAGACGATGCGCTTGGCTTTGCCGAGTCCGGTGAAATAGGCGTTGCCGTGGGCGGAGCGTTTGGAGCCGTCCATGACGAACAGCCCCGAAGTCTTGAAGCCGCAGCGATCGAGCAGGCCGGCGATGCGGTTCTTCAGTTCGCCGTCGGGCAGCGGCGAGAATTTGTTGAACAGCGGCGCGATCAATGTCGGGTAGAGCAGCATCACCAGCAGGTTGAAGCCCAGCCAGAACAGCCAGACGTACAGCCACCAGCGTTCGCCCATCGCCGACATCAACCATAACACGGCCAGCAGCAGCGGCGCGCCGATGAGCACGGCCAGCACGGCCTGCTTGAAAAAGTCAGCCATGGCGGTACGCCAGGTCATCTTGTTGAAGCCGAAGCGTGCTTCGAGGACGAAGGTGCGATAGAGCGAAAAGGGCAGGTCGACAAGAAAGCCGATCACGCCGACGCTGGCGAACAGCGCCAGGCCGTGCGCGTAGCCGCGTTCGCCGAAGACGCCGAACCACGCGCCGTCCAGCCAGTTCAGCAGGCCGCCAAGGGTGAGCGCGAGCAGCAGCGATACCTCGGCGGCGTACGAGGTCAAGGCAAACCTGATCTTGGCCCGGGTGTAATCCGCGGCCTTGCGATGTTCGGTAAGTGGCACGCTGGCGGCGAATTCGAAGGGAACTACCTCGCGGTGCGCCGCCACGTGGCGGTATTGCCGCCACGCAAGCCAGAGCCGGAGCGCGGCGGCAACAGCAAGAACGATCAGGAAGGCGCTGGAAAACGTAGTGGCAGAAGTCATTGGGCGGGGCTAAAGTGAGACAATACGGGCTCGTGAATTGCAGGATGACTGTTGGAAAATTATGGCACAAGACCAGAACGCCCTCGTCTGGCTCGACATGGAAATGACCGGATTGAACCCGGATTCGGACCGCATCATCGAAATGGCGGTGGTGATCACCAACAGCCAGTTGGAAACGGTGGCCGAGAGCGCGGTGTGGGTGGTGCATCAGGACGATGCGACGCTCGACGGCATGGACGACTGGAACAAGAAGACGCATGGCCGCACGGGGCTGATCGAGAAGGTGAAGTCGTCCGTGCTGACGGAGGCAGAAGTCGAGGCGCAGTGTCTGGATTTTCTCAAGCGGCATGTGCCGTCGGGCAAATCGCCGATGTGCGGCAATTCGATCTGCCAGGACCGACGGTTCATGGCGCGATGGATGCCGAAGCTGGAAGCGTATTTTCACTACCGCAACCTCGACGTCTCGACGCTGAAAGAGTTGTGCAAGCGCTGGAAACCAGCGGTGGCGAAAGGGTTCGAGAAGAAGTCGCGCCATCAGGCCCTGGCGGATATTCACGAGTCGATCGATGAACTCAAGTATTACCGGGACAACTTTTTGTCCTTGTAGCCGTATGGCCGGCCGCAACCGATGAAAACGCGACAATTTCGCCGAGTCCGCTGGGGCACGGCTCTGATCGGTGCCTGCGTTGTTGCGAGCGCGTGGCTTTGGTTGCCGCGGGCGGACGAACCATCGATGATGGTCAGGGACGCGGTGGCTGCGGTGTATGTGGAACATTCGGGCGAGGCGCTCGTTCCCCTGCCACCTGTCCCCCGGCAGTCGCCGGAAAAAGTGGCGCTGGGCAAGTCGTTGTTCCAGGATGTCCGGTTATCGCAGGACAACACGCTTTCCTGTGCCGGTTGCCACGATCTGGCGACGTTCGGCCACGATGCCCGCCGGTTTTCGCTCGGAGTGGGCGGCAAGAAAGGAAACGTCAACGCGCCGTCGGTTTTCAACTCCGGACTCAACTTCGTGCAGTTCTGGGACGGCCGGGCAGCCAGTCTTGAAGAGCAGGTTGCCGGGCCGCTGCACAATCCGGTGGAAATGGCGTCCGACTGGGAGAACACGATCCGCAAGCTGAAGGCGGACGACGCATTCCGTAGCGCCTTTCAGCATGTCTATCCGGATGGCATCACCCCGGAGAACGTGGCCGACGCGATCGCTGCGTTCGAACGTTCGCTGCTGACCGAGAATGCACCGTTCGACCGCTATCTGCGCGGCGACCGGCGGGCGATCAGCGCCCGGGCCGAGGCCGGATACCGGAGCTTCCGGGATTTTGGCTGCGCAAGTTGCCATCAGGGCGTCAACGTCGGCGGCAACATGTTCCAGCGCTTCGGCGTCATGATGAACTACTTCGAGGATCGTGCGTCAACGAGACCTTCGACGAAGGCCGACCTGGGGCGATTCAACGTTACCGGCCGCGAAGAGGATCGTTACGTTTTCAAGGTGCCGAGCTTGCGTAACGTAGCAGAGACAGCGCCCTATTTTCACGATGGTTCGGTCGCTTCGCTGAAGGAGACGGTCGCGATCATGGGGCGATATCAGCTCGGGCGGGAACTGTCGGCCGATGAAGTTGATCTGCTGATCTCCTTTCTGAAGACATTGACGGGCAAGCGTCCAGCCGGTCTAGACGGATGACGGACAAACCTGCCGAGAAACGCGCCAGACCGCATGTGGTGCAGCGGCCCCTGGGCATGTTGCTGCTGACGCTGGTTTCGATACTTATCCTGACCGTTCTGTTTGTGCGAGCGGGTTCCGTATCGCACGAGCGCCACTATCAATACACCCTTGAACTGCGCAGTTTGCGCGAGGCCGACGCGGAAATCGCCGCCGAGGTTCTGGCCAATCGTCTGGAGTTGAGCCGAAACTACGATGCGCTGACGGAGCATCTGCATCGGGCAATGGCCGCGAGCCAGCGTATCGCTTCGATGCCGAAGTTTCTTGCCGAGAAAGATCGGATCGCCGTACGGAAGGCCACCGCCGATCTGCAGGCGTCGCTTGCCGAGAAGGCGATGCTGGTCGACCGGTTCAAGCGTGACAGCGCCGTGCTGCGCAATTCGCTGGCCTACTTCCCCGCTGCGGTTAACGCGTATTTCCGCGAGCCGCATACGCCGGCGATCGGCCAACTGGTCGGTCGTTACGCGCGACATCTGCTTGCCTTCGCGCGGTTGCCGGACGCGGACAACAAGCGTCTGGCGACGATGTCCGCCGATAGGCTTCGAGCCGCCGCCGTGCATGGCAAGGAACGGGGCGTCGTCGACAATCTGTTGCGTCACGGCGACGTGATCGTGGAGCGCCTGGCGAACGTCGAAGCGCAGTTGCGGCAGCTGTTGGCGAACGACAGTGCGCAAAAGCTGGAGCGTCTCTACGAATCGTACAGTCGCGGTTACTCCCGCGCCGAGGCCGCTGCCGAGCGCTATCGCCTTCTGCTCTATGTTCTGGCGCTGGCTTTGGTCGCCTATCTGGCGGTTACCGCCTTTCGCCTGAGTCGTGCGCGGCGCTCCCTCGCGGAGGCGAACCGGGAACTCAGCGAACGCTATGCGGCACAGCTTCTGGTGGAGGACCGCCTTCGGCTGCACACGACGGCATTCGATAATTCCCACGAGGGCATTACGCTCACCAACGCCCGCGGTGAAATTCTCGACGTCAATCCGGCGTTCACCCGGATTACCGGCTACGAACGCAGCGAAGTCATCGGGCGGAATCCGCGCGTGCTGAAGTCGGGACGCCACGACCCCGCTTTCTATGAGGCGATGTGGAAGAGCATCACCGAAAAGGGAACTTGGCGCGGCGAGATATGGAATCGCAGCAAGTTTGGCGACGTTTATCCGGAATTGCTCTCGATCGCCGCGGTGCACGATGCGGACGGGCAACTCACCAACTTCGTCGCCGTGTTCTCGGATATCAGCCGCCTCAAGGAGCAGGAAAAGCAGCTGGTCCAGATGGCCTATTTCGATGCCCTCACCGGGCTGCCGAATCGTGCCCTGCTGGCCGATCGCATCGTTCAGGCGTCGGCTCAGACGCGTCGCAGCAAGAAGCTGATGGCGGTGTGTTACCTCGATCTCGATGGCTTCAAACCGATCAACGATACCTGGGGACACGACGTCGGCGACCAGTTGCTGATCGAGGTAGCCAATCGTTTCAAGACCACGTTGCGGGCGGGCGACACGGTCGCTCGCCTCGGCGGCGACGAGTTCGTGCTGCTGATGCTGGGACTGGAGGATATCGCCGAGTGCGAGCAGGCCGTGCAACGGATGCTGCATGCCGTCGGCGATCCGCTGCTGGTGGCGCCGCAGCCGGTCACGCTGTCGGCCAGTGTGGGCGTCGCCATTTTCCCGCTCGACGACGGCGATGCGGATACCCTGCTGCGTCATGCCGACCAGGCGATGTACCGGGCCAAACAGTCGGGCAAGAACCGCTTCCATGTCTTCGATCCGGATCAGGACCGGTACACCCGCAGTCGTTACGATCGCGTGGCGCGGATCCAGGATGCGCTCGACTACAACGAAATCGTCCTTTACTACCAACCGAAGGTCGACATGCGTGCCGGTCGCGTCGCCGGGGTCGAGGCGCTGATTCGCTGGCAGCATCCGGAACGGGGCTTGCTGTTACCGGCAGAGTTCCTGCCGCTGATCGAAGACCACGACATGGTGATCCGTGTCGGCGAATGGGTGATCGAGGCGGCGCTGACGCAGATGGACGCGTGGCTGGGGCAGGGGCTACGCATGCCTGTCAGCGTCAACCTCGCGGGCCGGCAGTTGCAAAGTCCGGGTTTCGTTCAGCGCTTGAGCGATGCGCTGGCCCGGCATCCTCAGGTCGCGAATCTGCTGGAAATGGAAGTGCTGGAAACCTCGGCCCTGGAGGACATGGTCAAGGTGTCGCGCGTCATCGAGGAATGCAACCAGCTGGGGGTGTCGTTCTCGCTGGACGACTTTGGTACCGGCTATTCGTCGTTGACCTACCTGAAGCGATTGCCTGTCGCGTCGATCAAGATCGACCAGAGTTTTGTCGGCGAGATGTTCAGCGATCCGGACAACCTGGTGATCGTGCAAGGCGTGATTGGCCTGACCAACGCTTTCCAGCGCCAGGCCATCGCCGAGGGAGTGGAGACGGTGGAGCATGGCCGGCTGCTGCTACAGCTCGACTGCGATTACGCGCAAGGCTTCGGGATTGGCAAGCCGATGCCGGGCGAGGAGTTGCCGGCATGGGTCGAAGGGTGGCGGCCCGATATGCGGTGGCAGGAAATTGCAGGCCTGCGCTGGGATGTGGCCGACTATTCCATGCTGACCGCCGAAGTCGAGCATCGAAACTGGGTGACGCAAGTGGTCTATGCTGCCAGGCAAGGGCTGCCGATGCCCCATCGCCGCGTCGGTGACGCCCACTTCTGCCGCTTTGGCAAGTGGTACGACGGCCCCGATGCCGAACGCTATCAGGAACTGCCGGTTTTCGGTCGGATCGCGGCCGAGCATCAGGGGGTTCATGAGATAGCCGAGGCCATCGATACCCACATGCGCGACGGTCGCGCCGATGAGGCACGGGCGATGATCGGTGCGCTTTTGGCGCGGCAGGACAACGTGCTTGAGTTGATCCGGGAACTACAGATGCAGGTAGCCAAGCCCCGCTAACTTTGATGTAGTGGTGGTTTGGGTGTTACGCCCCGCCGCTGCGCCGATACAAGCGCAATCGTTCGGTTCGGTCGCCCGGGCGATGTCCTTCCCAAACCATTTCCCATCCATTCGGCGTCGTATCCTTCGGCCCGCTCTGAACGACCAGCCAATCGCAGGCCTTGCTGCCCCAGCGGGTACGGATTCCGCCAAAGTAGTCGAGCGCCGCGCGCTGTGGTGCGCCGACCGACACCCGCCCAATGCACCCTGCGTTGGAGGGCAGAGCACGTTGCAGGCCGGCAACGACCGGGCGATAGGTTTTGCCGTAGTCGATCCAGGGTATCCACAACGATGCCAGTAGTGCCCAGGCCACGGTGACGCCTGCCGCCCAGCGGGTGACGACGCGCCAGGGCGAGCGTGGCAGGCGCGTCAGGGCAATGATCCAGGCAGCGGTCGCGGCAAGCGCAAGCAGCATCGCGAACAAGGAAAAATGGGCAGTGAATCCCGGAGTCAGTCTAGCCATGTTGGCGGCGAGCTTCGGTGGCCAGCCGGTCAGCATCGCAATCGAACCCAGCCAGACCAGTGCTGCCGAGATGGTCAGGGCCATCATCCCGAACCAGTCCCAGGCGTTGGCGGCGCCGCGCCGCAGTCGCGCGCTGCCCGCCGAAGCAAGCAGGATCAGGGGCGGGACGAGCGGTAGCGCGTTTTCGACGCTCGGTTCGTGGCTGATATACCAGACGAGTGCGGCGATAGTCCCCAGAAGCGGGATCCCGACGTCCGGGGACGTCAGTCGGTGGCGGCTTCGCCAGAGCATCCAGGGGGCGACATAAAGGATGGGCAACGCGAACCAGCCGATGAACTTTGCATGTGCCGAAGTGAAGCCGCCGCGAAAATCGATGGCCGCCTGCTCGGCGGCCCACCAGGCGGCGAGGTAGGCGGGCTCTTTGTATGCCAGCGCCAGCGGCCAAGCGGAGATCAGGAGTGCGCCAAGTCCGAGCGCGAGCAGGAACGCGACGTAGCGCTTTTGCAGCAACGGGATCGCCAGCAAAGTCAGCGGTGGCAGTACGCCAAGCAGGCCACCCGCGAGAAAGCTCGCGCCGAGGCCAAGGCCCATGATCGCCGCTCCGACTATGGGACGTTGGGCGATCAGCGCGGCGCCCCAATAGACCCCCGCGATGCTCGCGAGCACGGCAGCAGCCGGCTGCCCTTCGTGGAGGGGCAGCAGCAGACCGAGCGTGCCTGCCGCCAGCAACGGCGCTCCCCAGCCGGCGTCGTCGTCGTAAAGCGAGCGGGCGGTGCGGGCTAGGGCAAAGAAGAACATCCCGCCGAAAAGCGAGGAAGCGAGGCGCGCGCCGTCGTGGAACGGCAGGAAGAAACTCGTTATGCGGGCTATGACCGCAGCAAGCCAGTACCAGAGCGGTGTCGTTTCCGTCCAGGCCTCGCCGGCAAGGGTCGGTTTGAGCCAGCTCTCGCCGGTATAGAAGCCGTGCGCGATGGCCAGTCCGATGGCATCGTCCGCCTTCCAGGGATCGTGTCCGACAATGCCGATGAGCAGATAGCTTGCGCAGACGAGCAGCACCAGCCAATGCAGGGGACCGGGTTGGCGCGATTCGAAAAGAAAGTTCATCGGTGGTCAGAAACAAAAAAGGCAGCCGAGGCGGCTGCCTTTTGCGTTTTACCCGTCCACTCAGGCGGCGGCACGCTTGCCGTATTTCTGGCGGAAGCGTTCGACGCGGCCCGCCGTATCGACGATCTTCTGCTTGCCCGTATAGAACGGGTGGCAGGACGAGCAGACTTCGATGTGCAGCGGCTTGCCGCTGGTCGAGGCAGTCTTGAAGGTATTGCCGCAACTGCAAGTGACCTCGATCTCGGTGTATTTCGGGTGGATGCCTTCTTTCATTGCTCGATCCTCAGTGTTCACTACCATGGACCCGTGGTTGTGGCGGGCGCGGAAAACGGTGTTTCGGTGGCGGCCAATGCCTGCATCAGCGGGACTTGCGCCGGAACCAAAGGCGCGCATTATCCCCAAAAAGCGGTTTGAAATCAACTGTGAATTTGGACTCAACCCCTACGCATCGCGTCGAAGAACTCGGCGTTGTTCTTCGTCGCCCGGACCTTGTCGAGCAGGAATTCGGTCGCTTCCAGATCGTCCAGTCCGTAAAGCAATTTGCGCAATATCCAGACCTTCTGCAGGACATCGGGCTTGAGCAAAAGTTCCTCGCGGCGGGTGCCGGAACGATTGACGTTGATCGAGGGGTAGACGCGCTTTTCGGCCATGCGGCGATCCAGATGGATCTCCATGTTGCCGGTGCCCTTGAATTCCTCGTAGATCACGTCGTCCATGCGGCTGCCGGTGTCGATCAACGCAGTGGCGATGATGGTTAGCGAGCCGCCCTCTTCGACGTTGCGCCGCACCAAAAAAACGTTTGGGCGGGTACAGCGCCGACGGATCAAGACCACCCGTGAGCGTGCGTCCACTGGGCGGCACCACGAGGTTATAGGCGCGGGCGAGACGCGTGATGCTGTCGAGCAAAATCACGACGTGGCGCTGCGATTCGACCAGGCGCTTAGCCCGTTCGAGGGCCATTTCCGCCACGCGCACGTGGTACTGCACCGGCTCATCAAAAGTGCTGCTGATCACTTCGGCCTGCACCGAGCGATCCATGTCCGTAACTTCTTCAGGGCGCTCACCGATCAACACCACCATCAGGTGATCTTGCGGATAGTTGTAGCTGATCGCGTTGGCGACATCCTTCAACACCGTCGTTTTACCGGCTTTGGGCGGACTGACGATCAAGCCGCGCTGGCCGCGTCCAATCGGAGCTACCAGATTGATCATACGCGTCGAAAGCGTACGCGGGCTGGTTTCGAGATTGAAGCGTTCTTCTGGGAAAATGGCAGTGAGGTCATCGAAACGGGGACGGCGTTTGGCCTGTTCGGGGTCCAGGCCGTTGACCGCTTCGACCCGGAGCAGGCCGTAATATTTCTCCGAGTCTTTGGGCGGTCGCACTTGCCCAATCACCATATCACCTGTGCGTAACCCGAAGCGTCGAATCTGCGTCTGGCTGACGTAAATATCGTTGGGGCCGGGGAGGTATTTATCCGCCCGCAGGAACCCGATACCGTCATCGACGACTTCCAGCACGCCACCGCGCAGTTTATGACCGCGCCGTTCGGCCTCGTCGCGCAGCAGCGAGACGATTAAGT
>JBNKCS010000008.1:0-35255 GCA_050287865.1 Rhodocyclaceae bacterium
GGCCGCGCCGGCAACCGACACTGTGGCCCCGGCTGCTACGGCGACGGGTGGCGAGGCGTTGGTGACCTTCTCGCAGGAAGACCAGGCCAATTGCACCAACTGCAAGACCTGCTACCAGGACCTCTCCGAACTGTTCGAGAAGACCCGCATCGTCGTCAACGGCGAGACCAGGGAGGTTGCCCAGTTGATTCCGGGCGCCCTCGACCGCGTGACCGTGACGCCGGAACTCAAGAACCGGATCAAGAAGGTTGCCGCCAACTGCGACGCGGAGATCATTCGATGAGCACGCCGACCTCCAATCCGGGTTCCGAGGATCTGCAGCGCTACCTGCATGCCACCACGGCGCTGGAGAGCACGCGCTCCCAGCTTGAATCCCTGGAACAGAGTGAGGCGGTTGGTGTGTACCAGAAGCAGTTGGCGCTCTTGCAGCGTCGGCTGCTTACCGAACCGCAGGCCTTCCGCGACATGTTCATGGCGGACGGCATGCAGGCCGTGGTCTGGGAGTTCCAGCAGGAAGAGCTCGGCGCGGAATTCACGCGTACGCTCTGGAAGCTGTTGTTGAAGAACGACGACATGAGCACGGTGCTGATGCGCTTCATCTGGAACGTGCCGCTCAAGCTGAAGCGCAAATTCGTCAAGGCTATTGACCTGCATCTTTCCGACCGCTACCCGATGTTCAAGGGTCTTTCGGAAGACTGGCCGGCCAACAACAGCATTCCGCCCTTCATGCGCGACGCCGACGAGCGCTCGCGCGACTTCGGCCTGGTCAACCAAGGCTACCTGGGCTACATCGGCCAGGGCTTCAGCCCCCGCGAGGTTGATCTTTTTGTCTGGCTCGAGGCGCTGCGCGACAAGCAGTGCGAGGAGCGTCCCTGCGAGATCGGCGTATACGCGCCCGGCAAGCCCGAGAACAAGGGCGGCTGTCCGGTCAAGATCCATATTCCGGAAATGCTGGAGCTATTGGGCACCGGCCGTTTCCGCGAGGCGATGGAACTGATCGAAAGCTGCAACCCGCTGCCCAACGTTACCGGTCGCGTCTGTCCGCAGGAACTTCAGTGTCAGGGCGTTTGCGCCCATACCAAGCGGCCGATCGAGATCGGCCAGCTGGAGTGGTATCTGCCGCAACGCGAGAAGCTGGTCAACGCAGAGGGCATCGCCGAGCGCTTTACCGATCTGCCCGACCCGTGGGCCAAGGCGGACAAGCCGCCGATTGCGGTTGTGGGCTCTGGCCCCGCCGGCCTCATCAACGCCTATCTGCTGGCGGCCGAGGGCTTTCCGGTCACCGTGTTCGAGGCCTTCCATACGCTCGGCGGGGTGCTGCGTTATGGCATCCCCGAGTTTCGCCTGCCCAACGAACTGATCGACGACGTGGTCAAGAAGATCGAGGCGCTGGGCGGCAAGTTCGTCAAGAACTTCGTCGTCGGTAAAACCGCGACCATCAGCGATCTCCAGAAGGCCGGCTTCTGGAAGATATTCGTCGGTACCGGCGCCGGACTGCCGCGCTTCATGAACGTGCCCGGCGAGCACCTGCTCAACGTCATGTCGGCCAACGAGTTTCTGACGCGCGTGAACCTGATGCAGGGTGCGGCGGAAGGCTACGAGACGCCGTTGCCGGAATGCAAGGGCAAGAACGTCATGATCATCGGCGGCGGCAACACCGCCATGGACGCCGCGCGCACCGCGCGCCGCCTCGGCGCCAACGTCACCATCGTCTATCGTCGTACCCAGTCCGAGATGCCGGTGCGCGTTGAAGAACTTCATCATGCGCTCGAAGAAGGCATCCAGCTCAAGGAACTGCGCGCCCCCTGCGAGTTCATCGGCGACGACACGCACTTCGTCAAGCGCGCCAAGCTCGACATCATCGAACTCGGTGCGCCCGATGCCTCAGGCCGTCGCAGTCCGGTCGCCAGCGGCCGCATCGAAATGATGGATACCGACCTTGCGATCATGGCGCTCGGCAACACGGCCAATCCGATCATCAAGGACTCCGAACCGAGCCTCAAGACCACCAAGTGGGGCACCATCGACATCGTCGGCAAGGGCTCGCAGCAGACTTCGCTCGACGGCGTCTATACCGGCGGCGATGCCGCGCGCGGAGGCTCCACCGCCATTCGCGCAGCCGGCGACGGCCAGGCGGCAGCCCGTGAGATCGTCGGCGACATCAATATGACTACCGGCGAAATCCGCCGCATGGTGATGGCGGCGAAGAACTACACCGGCCTTGGCGCTGCACCGTTCGCGATTCTCGAAAAGTTCGAGCTCGCCGGCAACATCGTCGAGTTCACCGTCGCTGCCCCGCTGATCGCCAGGACTGCCCGCGCCGGCCAGTTCGTACGAGTGTTGCCCTGGGACAAGGGCGAGTTGATTCCGCTGACGCTTGCCGACTGGAACGACAAGACCGGCACCATCACCATCGTCGTGCAGGCCATGGGTACCAGCTCGATCGCCATTAACAACATGAAGGTCGGCGATGCCTTCTCCGGCATCGCGGGTCCGCTCGGCCTGCCGAGCGAGCTGCACCGATATGAAGGCGACCAGACGGTCGTCTTTACCGCGGGCGGCGTCGGCCTGCCGCCGGTCTATCCGATCATGCGCGAGCACCTGCGCATGGGCAACCACGTGACGCTGATCTCCGGCTTCCGCAGCGCCGACCTGCTGTTCTGGACCAAGGAGGACGAACGCGTCGGCCAACTGCAGGAGGAGTTCCCCGAGCAACTGGCGGTGATCTACACCAGCAACGACGGCAGTTTCGGCATCAAGGGCTTCGTTACCGACCCGCTCGACACACTGTTGCAGCAGAACCAGAAGGGCAAGGGGCGCAAGATCGCCGAAGTCGTCACCATCGGTCCGCCGTTGATGATGCGAGCCGTCAGCGACCTGACCCGTTCCTACGGCGTGAAGACGGTGGCGAGCCTCAACTCGATCATGGTCGACGCTACCGGCATGTGTGGCGCTTGCATGGTACCGGTCAATGTCGAAGGCAAGCTGGTACGCAAGCATGCCTGCATCGATGGACCGGAAATCGACGCCCACGCCATCGACTGGGATAAATTCCTGCCGCGTTTCGGTCAGTTCAAGAAGCAGGAGCAGGAGAGCAAGGCTAGGCACGGTTTCGCCTGAACGCAATCAGGGCCTGTTCGCGTCCGCCATAGTGGCGTGAACAGGCCCGCTCCACCGGAAACCGGGAGTGCATTTGCCCTGGTTTCAGAATGGCGAAAGTATGTTTCACATCGTGGAACATATTTATGTTGCGTTGCAATGATTATTCCCTATACTTTCAATCGTCACGAACATGAAAGCGGCGCAACCGCTTTTGTGCCCACAACGGGGAACGCCAACCGGTTCCCCTCTGAGTAGGCCGGGTCGAACCTCCGGTCGCGCCCGTGACGGGTTCCGCGAATCACGCCCGCAAGGCGTCAGTCGCTGGAATCTACAAGGATTTCTTCATGTTGCCGTGTCGTCCTGTCATGTCCGGACGTTGCGGCGGCGCAACATGGACTCGGTGGGAGCATCATGAACACGTTCGATCTGGCGATAGCCGGGGGCTTCATGGCTTTGCTTGGCGTAGGCCTGGCAGGGCTGCTGGCGTTCGCCAATCGCAAGCTCCACGTGTTCGAGGACCCGCGGATCGGCGAGGTCGAGGAATTGCTGCCGAAGTCGAACTGCGGCGCCTGTGGTCAGGCGGGCTGCCGTGCCTTCGCCGAGAAGGCGGTGACGGGCGAGGTGGTTCCGGCCCAATGCACCGTGAGTTCGCCGGATCAGCGCGACGGCATTGCCGATCTTCTAGGTGTTTCGGCCGGCGACATCGAAAAGAAGGTGGCGCGTCTGTCCTGCGCCGGCGGTCGCCATGTCGCCTTTCTGCGCGCACGCTATTCCGGTCACGATTCCTGCCGCGCCGCAGCCGTGGTCTCGGGTGGCGGCAAGGAATGCGCCTGGGGCTGTCTGGGCCTGGCCGATTGCATGAACGTTTGCGATTTCGGCGCCATCCATATGGACCTGCACGGCCTGCCCGTTGTCGATGCCGACAAGTGTGCTGCCTGCAACGATTGCGTGGAAGTCTGTCCCAAGGGCCTCTTCTCGCTGGAGCCCGTAAGCCGTCAGCTCTGGGTTGCCTGCAAGAGCCAGGCGGATGGCGATACGGCCGAGGCGGCGTGCGAAGTGGCCTGTACCGCGTGCGGCAAATGTGTCGCCGACGCGCCGCCGGGGCTGATGAAGCTGAACGGCAATCTCGCCGCAATCAATTACGAACTTAACGTCTGGGCCACTAAGAGCCCCATAGAACGTTGTCCCACCGGCGCCATTGTCTGGTTTGAAAACCCCAACCGCCCCGTCCGGGGAGCCGTCGCCAAGAAGATTTTGCGCAACGAGCCCCTGCCGGTGCTGCACTGATTCATAGATTCAGGAGTCCATCATGTTCAAGAAACTCTTCCAGTTCTCACTGCTCGAATCCGGCGGTGCCGCCAAGGAAAGCAAGACGGTGAAATATCCCGGCGTGCGTGACGCGGTCGATGGCAATACCGCCGTCATCCATGTCGAGCGCGAAGCCTCGGATGCCGCCGGCGCTTACCCGATCACGCCGTCGACCCAGATGGGCGAATACTGGGCCGAGGAAGTGGCCAAGGGCCACCTGAACATCTCTGATCGGCCCCTAATCTTCGTCGAGCCGGAATCCGAGCATGCCGCCGCCGGTGTGACCGCCGGCATGGCCATGACTGGTTTGCGCGCCACCAACTTCTCCTCGGCGCAGGGCGTCGCCTTCATGCACGAGTCGCTTTACGGTGCGGTCGGCAAGCGCCTGCCCTATGTACTCAACATGGGTTGTCGCGCCATCACCAAGGCGTCGCTGAACGTGCATTGCAGCCACGACGACTACCACTGCATTGACGACACCGGCTTCATCCAGGTGATGGCGAAGAACGCGACCGAGGCGGCCGACCTGAACCTGATTGCCCGCAAGGTTGCCGAGTTGTCGCTGACGCCGGCCATCGTCGGCCAGGATGGCTTTTTGACTACTCACCTGATCGAATCCGCCCAACTGCCGGAACGCGAACTGGTACAGGAATTCCTTGGCAAGCCGGACGACCTGATCGACACGCCGACGCCCGCACAAGCCATGCTCTACGGTCCGAAGCGTCGTCGCGTGCCGGCGATCTGGGACGTCGACGTGCCGATGGTGTCCGGCGTGGTGCAGAACCAGGACGCCTACATGCATGCGGTCGCCGGCCAGCGCCCCTACTTCTTCGAACATATCGAGGATCTCACCGAAACCTGCATGGCGGAATACGCCGAGCTGACCGGGCGTCGCTACAACCGCATTTCGACCTACAAGGCGCAGGACGCCGAGTACCTGCTCGTCGGCATGGGCTCCATGATCGTGCAGGCCGAAGTCGTCGCCGACTACCTGCGCGAAACGCGCGGCATCAAGGTCGGTGTGGTGAACATCACCATGTACCGCCCATTCCCGGGCGACCTGCTCGGCCACGTGCTGCGCGGCAAGAAGGGCGTCGCTGTGCTCGAGCGCACCGACCAGCCGCTGGCCGAGGATCTGCCGCTGGTGCGCGAACTGCGCGCCGCGCTGTCCAAGTGCCTGGAGAACGGTGCTGTCGGTCTCGATTCCGAGAAGCCCTACGCGGGCTACGCGTCCTATGGCCCCGGCGACATGCCGCGCCTGTATTCCGGCAGCTACGGCCTCGGCTCGCGCGACATGCAGCCGGAGGCGATGATCGGCGCCGTCGAGAACATGCTGCCCGAAGGCAAGAAGCGCAAGTTCTTCTACCTGTCGGTCGACTTCGAACGCGAAGCACTGAACCCCAAGGACGAAATACACCAGCAGCAATTGCAGGAAGCGTATCCGCGCATCAAGGAACTGGCGGTGCGCGGTTCCGAGAATCCGAACCTGCTGCCCAAGGGCGCCATCACGGTGCGCATGCACTCGGTCGGCGGCTGGGGTGCCATCACCACCGGCAAGAACCTGGCGGTGACGTTGTTCGAGCTGCTCGGCTACGACATCAAGGCCAACCCGAAGTACGGTTCCGAGAAGAAGGGCCAGCCGACGACCTACTACCTGTCGGCCGCTCCGGAGCCGATCCGCATCAACTGCGAATACGTCTATGTGGATGTGGTGCTTTCGCCCGACCCCAACGTCTTCGGTCATTCGAACCCGCTCTCCGGCCTGAAGAAGGGCGGCACCTTCATCATCCAGTCCAACCTTGGCGAAGAGACCTGGGCCAACTTCCCGGTCTGGGCGCAGAAATTCATCGTCGACAACGACATCCACGTTTTCTACCTGGACGCTTTCCAGATTGCGCGCGAGGAAGCCGGCAGCCCCGAACTGCAACTGCGCATGCAGGGCAATGCCTTCCAGGGCGCCTTCTTCGCGGCGAGTTCGGTGATGAAGAATGCCAATCTCACCGAAGAGCGTCTGTTCCACGCCATCGAAGCCCAGCTCAAGTCGAAGTTCGGCGGCAAGGGCGCGGCGGTGGTCGAGAACAACCTCAAGGTCGTCAAGCGCGGCTTCGTCGAACTGACGGAGATCACCGACAAGAACGTCGGCGCTTCCCGCAAGCAACTGGCGAAGAAGGATGCCGGACTGCCGATCATGTTGCAGCAACTGCCGGAAGCCGACGGCAAGGTTTCCGACATCCATCGCTTCTGGGAGCAGACCGGCCACTTCTACGCCACCGGCAAGGGTTCCGACAACCTGGTCGATCCCTTCATCGGCACCTCGCTGATGCCGGCCGCAACCGGCGTGTTCCGCGACATGACCGGCATCCGTTTCGAGCATCCGGTCTGGATCGCCGAGAACTGCACGGCCTGCGGCAATTGCTACACCGAGTGCCCGGACAGCGCGATTCCCGGCCTGGTCAGTTCCGTCGCCGACATCTTCAACACCATCGTCAACCGCATCGAAACGCGCGGCACGCCGACCCGCTTCCTGCGCCGCGGCGTGCGCACGGTCGAAAAGCGCCTGCGCACGTTGATCGAGGGCGATGGAGCACCGGTGCGCGCCTTGATCACCCAGGCCATCGACGCCACGGTGGCCGATGCGCCGGAGACCGAGCGCGAGAAGATGGCCGATGAATTCAGGATGTTCACCGCCGAGCTGGGCGACTTCCAGTTCGCCACCACCAAGCCGTTCTGGACGCTGAAGGAAAAGAAGGGTGCGGGCACCGGTGGCCTGTTCTCCATCACCGTCAATCCGATCACCTGCAAGGCCTGCGCGCTGTGCGTCACCGTCTGCGAGGACGACGCGCTGAAGATGGTGACCCAGACCGACGACAGCGTGGACAAGCTGCGCAAGGACTGGAACCTCTGGCTCGATCTGCCGACTACGCCGAAGGAATACAGCCGCATCGACAGCCTCGACGAAAAGATCGGCGCGCTGGAAACGCTGCTGCTCGACAAGCACAACTACCTGTCGATGAACTGCGGCGACGGCGCCTGCCTGGGTTGCGGCGAGAAGACTTCGATCCACTTGTTCACTTCGACTGTCACCGCGCTGATGCAGCCGCGCGTCAAGGCTTTCGTCGAGAAGCTGGATACCCTGATCGCCGGGCTGGAACAGCGCATCCGCCTCAAGGTCACCGAGTCGATGGACGTCACCGATACGCGCGCCATGCTGGCCGCGGTCGAGGACGCCAAGGAAAGCGATCTCACCCTGTCCAAGCTTTCCGACCGTGTTTCCGCCGGCAAGCCGTCGCAGCCGATCGATCCGGCCTGGATGCGTACCGTCGCCCAGACGCTGGAACGTTTGAAGGACTTGAAGTGGCGCTACCTCGAAGGCCCGAGCAAGCGCGGTCGCGCCGAGATGGGCATCGTGAATTCCACCGGCTGTACTTCCGTGTGGGCCTCGACCTATCCTTACCACCCGTATCCCTTCCCCTGGACTTCGCATCTGTTCCAGGACAGTCCGTCCGTGGCGATGGGCCTGTTCGAGGGTCACATGGCGAAGATGGCCGAAGGCTTCAAGGCGGTGCGTCTGGCCGAACTCGAACTCAACAACGAGTACGTGCCCGACCATCACGAGGACTTCTTCCGCCGTTTCGACTGGCATCAGTTCAATGAGCAGGAATGGCTGCTTTGCCCGCCGGTGGTGAGTATCGGCGGCGACGGCGCGATGTACGACATCGGCTTCCAGAACCTGTCGCGCGCCATGATGTCAGGCATGCCGATCAAGGTGCTGGTGGTCGATACGCAGGTGTATTCGAACACCGGCGGCCAGGCCTGCACCTCGGGCTTCATCGGCCAGGTCTCCGACATGGCGCCCTACGGCAAGGCGCAAAAAGGCAAGCAGGAGACGCGCAAGGAGATCAGCCTGATCGGCATGGCGCATCGGACCTCCTACGTCATGCAGGGCACGATTGCCCATGTGAACCACTTGCTGGAAAGCTATATCGACGGCCTCAATTCGCGCCGGCCGGCGCTGTTCAACATCTATGCGGTCTGCCCGCCGGAGCACGGCGTCGGCGACGATACGGCCGTGGCCCAGAGCAAGCTGGCGGTGGAGTCGCGCGCCTATCCGCTGTTCCGCTTCGACCCCGATGCCGGCGTCACCTTCAGCGAATGCGTGAGCCTGGAAGGCAACCCGGCCATGGACGCCGACTGGCCGACTTACACGCTGAAGTACAAGGACGAGAACGGCATCGAGAAGGCCATGGAACTGCCGCTCACCTTCGCCGACTTCGCCGCCACCGAAGCGCGCTTCGGCAAGCATTTCAAGAAGGCGCCACAGGACACCTGGAACGACGACATGGTGCCGATGGCCGATTTCCTGGCGCTCGACACGGACGAGCGCGAAGGCAAGTTCCCCTACATCTGGGGTGTCGACCGCAAGAACCGTCTGATCCGTCTGCTGGTGACCGGGGAGCTGGTGCGCGCCTGCGAGGAACGCCTGAACTTCTGGAAGCAGCTCAAGGACATTGCCGCCGTTTCGCGCGGCGCGGAAGACGCCGAGGGGATCGCCGAGCAGGTGCGCGCCGACCTGATCGCCAAGATCACGGCCAGTCTCGGCGTCAGCGGCGGCGACCTCGCGCCGGCTGCGGCGGGCGCGGGAAAAGTCAGCCGTGGCGACACGCCAACTGACGGCTACGATCCCTGCTGGATCGACACGCCGGAATGCACGGCCTGCGACGAGTGCATCAATCTTGCGCCCAAGGCCTTCGCCTACAACGACGACAAGAAGGCGATCGTGGTCGATCCCAAAGGCGGCAAGTTCGCCGACATCGTCAAGGCCGCCGAGAAGTGCACCGCCGGCTGCATCCATCCGGGCACGCCGTGGAACGCGGCGGAACCCGGCCTCGACAAGCTGATGGCCCGCGCCGCCAAATTCAACTAGGCCGTATGAAGCTTCTCAACTATTTCCGCGGCGAAGCCTTCCAGCGCGGGGTGCATCCGGCCTCGCGCAAGGAGGCGACGGCGAACCGGCGCATCCGCCGGCTGCCGTTTCCACCGCGCGTGATCGTGCCGCTCTCGCAGCACATCGGCAAACTGCCGCATGCGATCGTCAAGGTCGGCGAGGAGGTCGTGCGCGGCCAGCCCATCGCGCGCGCCGACGACTGGTTGTCGGTGCCGCACCATGCGCCGGTGACCGGCGTGGTCGAATCCATCGAGTTGAAACCGGCCGCGCGCGGTCCGTGGACACAGTCCATAGTCATTCGCGCCCATGCCGGTGCAACCCAGGAAGACCTCTGGGGCCAGCCGCGCGATCTCGATTCGCTGAGCGGTTCGGAACTTCTGCAGGCGGTCTGGGATACCGGCATGGTCGGTCTGGGCGGCGCGGCTTTTCCGACCCACGCCAAGCTCTCGGTGCCCAAACAGGCGCATGTGCATACGCTGGTGGTTAATGGTTGCGAGTGCGAACCCTATCTCACCTGCGACCACCGCGTCATGGTCGAAGATGCTGACGATCTGGTGCGGGGCATCCGCTACGCGATGCGTATCACCGGTGCCGTGCGCGCCATCGTCGGTATCGAAGACAACAAGTCCGATGCGGTGGCGGCGGTCGAAGCGGCCATCGTTCGCGCCCATACGCCCGAGGGCGTCATCCACGCCGAAGCGGTGCCGACCAAGTATCCGCAAGGCTCGGAAAAGATGCTGCTGATGGCGCTGTTCGGCGTCGAGATTCCTTCCGGCCAGTTGCCGGTCTCGATGGGCATGGTGGTGAACAACGTCGGCACGCTGGCGGCGATCGGCCGTCTGCTGCCGCGTGGGCAGGGACTCACCGAGCGCGTCGTCACCGTTACCGGTCCCGGCGTCGCGCGTCCCGGCGACTACCGCGTACCGATCGGTACGCCGCTCAAGTTCGTGCTCGATTACGCCGGCGTCGAAGCGACGCCCGGCCTCGATCGGCGCCAGGTGATCCTCGGCGGGCCGATGATGGGCCAGGCGATCGCTTCGCTCAACGTGCCGATCACCAAGGGCGTGTCCGGCGTGCTGGTGTTCCGCCACGACGACATGGTGGCCAACGATCAGCGCAAGACCTACCCGTGCATCAAGTGCGGCGAGTGTGTCGAATCCTGCCCGATGGGCCTGAACCCGTCGACACTGGGCATGCTGGCGGCCAAGCGCGAGTACGACCTGATGGGCGCCGCGTATCATCTTGGCGACTGCTTCGAGTGTGGTTGTTGCACCTATGTCTGCCCGTCCAACATTCCGCTCGTGCAGCAGTTCCGGGTGGCAAAACAGATTCTGCGCGAGAGGGCGGCCAGCTAGATGGGAACCGTAGAAATCCGTCCCGCTCCCCATATCCGTGGCGAGCGCACCGTCGAGAAGATCATGCTCAACGTGGTCTACTCGCTGCTGCCGATCTGCCTGTTCTACGTCTTTCAGTACGGCATTTCGGCGCTGGCCTCGATCCTTGTCGTCACCGGCACCTGTCTGCTGACCGAGCGAGCGTTCGTCAAGACCGGCACGCAGTCGGGCAGCCTTTCAGACTTTTCCGCCACCATCACCGGCCTGCTGCTGGCGCTGACGTTGCCGCCGGGCTTCCCGCTCTGGATGGGCGCTGTCGCCGGCTTCGTCGCCATCGCGCTGGGCAAGGGCCTGTTCGGCGGACTCGGTTTCAACGTCTTCAATCCGGCGCTGGTCGGCCGCGCTTTCGTCCAGGCTGCCTTCCCGACCTCGATCGCCACCTATACGCCGTCCTTCCTGTCCGGCCGCTTTTTCGAGTTCATCCCGTCCAGCCTGGCCTGGCCATTGATGACGCCCGCCAGCGCCTCGCTCTGGCTCAAGGAGAAGCAGCTCGATGCGCTGGCCGGCGCGACGCCGCTCGCCAAATGGAAATTCGACGGCGTGCTGGCCGAGGCCGGCGACCTGCTGACGTCGCTGGCGGGCCACATGGCGGTCGGCCCCTCGCCGCTGTTGATCCTCGCCTGCGGCGCCTATCTTGCCTTCCGCCGCTATCTCGACTGGCGGATTCCGACCGCCATCCTCGGCGGCGCTGGCGTGGTCGCCTGGCTGCTGTTCGCCTTCAATCCCGCCTACTACCCGAATCCGTTCTTCATGCTGTTCTCGGGCGGTCTGATCCTCGGCGCGGTCTTCATGGCGACCGACATGGCGACCTCGCCGGTTACGCCGCGCGGCATGTGGCTCTACGGCGGCCTGATCGGCCTGCTGACGGTGGTGATTCGCTACTACAGCGGCCTGCCCGAGGGCGTCATGTACGCCATCCTGATCGGCAACGCCGCCACGCCGCTGATCGAGCGCATCACCCAGCCGGCGCCGTTCGGCAAGGGCGTTCTCGGTCACGCCAAGAAGGGCGCGTCGTACCCGCTGCATCCGGGCTACATCTCGCGCGAGGAAGCCGGTGCGGTGACGCCGAAGAAACGCATACTCAAGAACAAGCCGAAGCCCGATGAGCGAAAAACACCCCACCATTGAGCAGGCGCCGCCGGCGACGCCGACCTGGGCGATGATCCGGACGCTGGGCCTGGTCGCGGGCATCTGCGGGCTGGTCATCGTCGGCTCGTACCAAGGCACCTACGATGCGGTCGCCGCCAACAAGCGCATCGCCATGGAACGCGCGGTGTTCAAGGTAGTGCCCGCCGCCAAGTCCATCGACGCCTACTACGCCCTCGAAGGCGGGGGCGTCGCGAAGGCGGAGGGCGAAGCGCCCGCCGGCGCGGTGAATTTCTTCGCCGGCTATGACGAAACCGGCAAGCTGGTCGGCATCGCCGCCGAAGGCGTGGCCAAGGGCTACGCCGACAACGTGCGCATCATGTTCGGCTACGACCCGGACTGCGGGTGCGTCAGGAATATCGGCGTGGTCGCCATGCGCGAAACGCCGGGCATCGGCGACAAGATCGTCAGGGACAAGGATTTCCTTGCCAATTTCGAGCAGCTCGACGCGCAACTGAATACCGAGATGAGCGCGCTCGCCCACGAGATTGCGACCGTCAAGCACGGCACCAAGACCGACGCCTGGCAGATCGATGCCATCGCCGGCGCGACCATCACCTCGCGCGCCGTCGGCCGCGCCATCAACGACACCGCCCAGGCGTTGCTGCCGAAGCTGGTGCCGAATCTGGACAAGATCAAGGACAAGTCATGAGCGCGAGCACGACTGCCAAATGGGATGAATTCATGGAAGGGATCTGGAAACAGAACCCGATCTTCGTCATGGTGCTCGGCATGTGTCCGGCGCTGGCCGTCACGGTGTCGGCAGTCAATGCGATCTCGATGGGCATCGCCACCACCTTCGTGCTGACCTGCTCCTGTCTGCTGGTGTCCTTGATGCGCAAGATGGTGCCGAAGGAAGTACGCATCGCCACCTACATCGTCATCATCGCCACCTTCGTCACCATCGTCGACTACACCATCCAGGCGATCTCCCTGGATCTCTACAACGCCCTCGGCGCCTTCATCCAGTTGATCGTGGTGAACTGCATCATCCTCGGCCGCGCCGAGGCGCACGCCTCGAGGAATCCGCCGCTGGCGGCGGTAAGCAACGCGCTGGGCATGGGCGCGGGCTTCACCGTCGGCCTGTTCGCCCTCGGTTCGGTGCGCGAGATCCTCGGCAACGGCACGCTGTTCGGCTTGCCGCTGTTCGGCGAGCACTTCCAGCCCTGGGTGATCATGGTGTTGCCGCCGGGCGGCTTCTTCGTGCTGGGCGGCTGGCTGCTGCTGTTCGCCTGGTTCGAACGCCGCAAGCAGGCGATGAAGGAGGCCGGCCAAAATGCATGAAACCGCCTTCCAGATCTTCGTCAATGCGCTGCTGGCCAACAACTTCGTGCTGGCCATGTTCCTCGGTCTGTGTCCCTTTCTCGGCGTGTCGGGCAAGCTCAACACCGCCTTCCCGATGGGCGTGGCGACCACCTTCGTGATGCTCGTCGCCTCGCTGTGCGCCTACGGACTGAACCTGCTGTTGTCGGCCTTCCACCTCGAGTTCCTGCGCCTGATCGCCTATATCGTCATCATCGCCTCGACGGTGCAACTCGTGGAGATGGTGCTGAAGAAATACAGTCCGGCGCTGTTCCGCGCGCTCGGCATCTACCTGCCGCTGATCACCACCAACTGCGCCGTGCTCGGCGTGGCGCTCTTCCAGACCGCGCGCGATTACGACTTCGTGCAGTCGATCACCTTCGCCATCGGCGGCGGCCTCGGCTTCACGCTGGCGCTGGTGCTGATGGCCAGCGTACGCGAACGCCTGCAGCTTTCCAACGTGATCACGCTGGCGGAGGGCACGGCCCTGTCGCTGATGCTGGCTGGCATCCTCTCACTTTCCTTCATGGGCTTTGCGGGATTAGGGGGATGAGCACTTATCTCATCGTCGTTGGCCTGATCTTCGCCGTCATGGTCGGCGGCATCCTGGTCGACCGGCTCTACGCGCGCTTCGCGCGGCGCAATCCGGAACTGGGCCCATTCCGCAAGAACGACGGCAGTTGTGGCTGTTGTGCGGCGAAGGAAGCCTGCAACGCCGACTCGGCGTCCTGCCACGGCTGACTTTTGCCCGCTACACTGGCGGCATGAGCAAGAAACCAACTGTTGTCGATTGTCCGATCTGTGGCAAGCCCGTCGAGTGGTGCGCCGAAAACCGCTATCGGCCGTTCTGCTCGGAGCGCTGCAAGCAGATCGACCTCGGTGCCTGGGCCAACGACGAATACCGGGTGCCGGCGATCGAATCAGACCCAGACGGACCGGATGGCAGCGATGCCATGGGCGCCGGCTAGGCACGCCTCGTTCAGGTCCTTCCGACCCAGGCCGCCGATCGCATAGACCGGCAGGGGGTAGTTTTCGATCAGCTTCGCGACTGCAGGCCAGCCGAGGCCAGGGAGACCGGGATGCGAGACCGTCGGTTTGACGGACCCCAGCACCGCGAAATCCAGTTCGTTCTCCACCGCGCGCTTCAGTTCCGCGGCGTCGTGGCAGGAAGCGGCGACCAGCGGGAAGTTGGGGCGGCTGCGCAAGCCTTTCAGCTGTTCGCCGGTGAGGTGCAGGCCGTCGGCGCCGATCGCCCGTGCCAGCTGCGCATCGCCGTTGACCAGCATCCGGGCGCCGTACCGCTGGCAAAGCGCGGCCGCAGCGGCGGCAAAGGCCTCGCGCTGGTCGGCGGGCAGTTTCGCTTCGCGCAGTTGCACCAGCCGCAGGCCGTTTTGCAGTGCGCGCTCCAGAAAAGTCAGCTGTGGCGACACGCCGATCTCGTGTGCGTACGTGACGCCATAGATCTCCGGCAGCGCCAGCGAGGCCAGTATCGGCGCATTGGCCGGCAACATCGGTGCGACCGTGGTTGCGCCCGGCTGCTGCCATTCGAGCGCAGAGTGCACATGGTCGCGAATGTCGCCGCGCCATTCCGTGACGCGGAAGAAATGCAGCCGCACGTGCGCGTGTTCATAGACATGCTCACGGACGATCCAGGGCGTCGCCCGCACGACCTCGATTTCAAGTTCCTCGTGCAACTCGCGGATCAGCGCCTCGCGCGGCGTTTCGTTCGCTTCCACTTTGCCGCCGGGGAACTCCCAATAGCCCGGATAGAAAGTGTCGGCCGCGCGCTGGCCCAGCAGGAAACTACCGTCGGGTTTCTCGATGACGGCGGCGGCGACCTCGGTGATCTTCACTTGGATGCGTGCCGGCCAGCGTAGTCCCGGGCGAACTGCCAGGCGACGCGGCCGCTGCGCGACCCGCGCAGCAGCGCCCATTGCAGCGCTTCGTGGCGTGCCGCCACGGCTGACTTTTCGTCGACGCCGAACACCTTCAGCCAGTGCGCGCAGATTGCCAGATAGGCGTCCTGGTCGAACGGGTAGAACGACAGCCAGAGACCGAAGCGCTCCGAGAGCGAGACTTTCTCTTCCGTGGTTTCGCCCGGATGAATTTCGCCGTCGTCGCCGCGCGTGACCTGCAGGTTTTCCGCCATCGCTTCGGGCATCAGGTGGCGGCGGTTCGAAGTGGCGTAGAGCAACAGGTTTTCCGGCATGCCGGCGATCGAGCCGTCGAGCACCGACTTGAGCGCCTTGTAGCCTGGCTCGGCGGCTTCGAAGGAAAGATCGTCGCAGAAGATGATGAAGCGTTCGGGCCGTTCGGCGATCAGGTCGACGATTTCCGGCAGATCGTTGAGATCGTGCTTGTCGACCTCGATCAGGCGCAGGCCCTTGGCCGCGAACTTGTGCAGGACCGCCTTGATCAACGAAGACTTGCCGGTGCCGCGCGCGCCGGTCAGCAGGACATTGTTCGCGCTGCGACCGGCGACGAACTGGCGCGTATTCTGGTCGATGCGCGCCTTCTGTTCGTCGACTTCGCACAGGTCGGCAAGCCGGATGCGATGGGGATGGCGCACGGCTTCGAGCTGGCCGCGGCCATTGCGGTGGCGCCAGCGGAAGGCTTTCGCGTTCCAGTCGGGCGCCGCTGCGGGAGGCGGCAGCAGCGCCTCGAGGCGGGTCAGCAGGTCGTCGGCGCGCGACAGGAATTTCTCGAGTTCCACTTCGGGTAATCTGTTCGGGTTGATACGCAAACACTCTAGCAGAACATGCCACGCCTTCTTATTGCACTGGCGGCGATTTCCCTCCTTGCCGCATGCGCATCGCCGGCCCCGCAACCGGTCGCGAAATGTCCGCCGCCCGCCGTCGTCGAGCCGGTACCTCCGCCCGAGAAGCCCTTGCAGGCGGCCGACTGGCCCGAGATTCCCGGCTGGCAGGACGATGATCTGTTGCCTGCCTTCGAGGCTTTTCGCGCTTCATGCGGCACGCTCGAAAGTCGGCCGCTGTGGAGCACCACCTGTGCCTCGGCCCGCGCCGCCGAGGTAACCACGGACGCTGCCGCACGCGCCTGGTTTGAAGCGGAGTTCCGGCCCTGGGCGTTGGTAGAGCCGGACGGCAACCGCGAGGGGACGGTTACCGGTTACTACGAGCCGCTGCTTCACGGCAGCCGGACGCGCCACTCGCCCTACCTTTGGCCGCTGTTCGGGCCACCCGATGATCTGGTGGTGGTCGATTTGGCCGAGATCTATCCGGAACTCAAGACCATGCGCCTGCGCGGCCGCCTGCAGGGCCGCAAGCTGGTGCCGTACTACACGCGCGCCGAATGGGCCCAGCAGGAGGACAGCCGCCGCGACGGCGCGCTGATGTGGATCGACGATCCGCTCGACCTCTTTTTCCTGCAGATACAGGGCTCCGGACAGATAGTGCTCGATGACGGCACGCGGGTGCGCGTCAGCTACGCCGACCAGAACGGCCATCCGTTCCGCTCGATCGGCCGCTGGCTGATCGACCAGGGCGAGATCAAGCTCGAACAGGCTTCGATGCAGGGCATCAAGGCCTGGGGACGCGCCAACCCGCAGCGCCTGCAGGAAATGCTCAACGCCAATCCGAGCCTGGTCTTCTTCCGCGAACTGCCCGCCGAAGGCTCCGGTCCGCCGGGCGCATTGGGTGTGCCGCTGACGCCGGAGCGCAGCATCGCCGTCGATCCAGGCATCGTCACCCTCGGCGCGCCGGTCTTCCTCGCGACGACCTGGCCCAACGACAGCAAGCCGCTGCAGCGGCTGATGCTGGCGCAGGACACCGGCGGCGCCATCCGCGGCGCCGTGCGCGCCGACTTCTACTGGGGCAGCGGCGCCGAAGCGGGCAGTCTGGCGGGCAAGATGCGCCAGAGCGGTTCAATGTGGGAGTTGCTGCCAAAGACCTATTCCCCAAAATAGGGCATGCCGTCCTGGACCGCCAATTAGGCACACTTACGGTGCCTGTTTTTCGCCAAAAGCACCGCGCTAGTGCGCGACTGGTGGCGCCTATAACTTAAGTCATTGTTGTAAAAGGGTGGTGCACAGGGGCACATTTGTTGCATTCACGCACGGATTCGTGCTTGATTGCTAAAGGGGCCCCAAGATGGAGCATTTGCAGACTTCCGCCGACACGCTGTTCATCCTGCTCGGCGCGATCATGATCCTGGCCATGCATGCCGGTTTCGCGTTTCTGGAACTCGGCACCGTCCGCCGCAAGAATCAGGTCAACGCCCTGGTCAAGATCCTGGCCGACTTCTCCGTTTCGACGCTGGCCTACTTCTTCATCGGCTACAGCGTCGCCTACGGCGTGAACTTCTTTTCCGGCGCTGAGGTGTTGGCCGAGAAAAACGGTTATGAACTGACCAAGTTCTTTTTCCTGCTCACGTTCGCAGCAGCCATCCCGGCTATCGTCTCGGGTGGCATCGCCGAGCGTGCCAGACTGAATCCCCAGTTCGCCGCCACTTTCCTGCTGGTTGGCTTCGTCTATCCGTTCTTCGAGGGCATCGCCTGGAACAACGCCTACGGCATCCAGGACTGGCTGACCGCCAGCTTCGGCGCGAGCTTCCATGACTTTGCCGGCTCGGTGGTCGTCCATGCCGTCGGCGGCTGGATCGGCTTGGCGGCGGTGCTGATGCTCGGCGCCCGCCGTGGCCGCTATCACAAGGACGGCGGCATCGCCGGTGCGCACCCGCCTTCCAGTATTCCGTTCCTGGCCTTGGGCGCCTGGATACTGACGGTCGGCTGGTTCGGCTTCAACGTCATGAGTGCCCAGACGCTCGACAAGATCTCGGGCCTGGTGGCCATGAACTCGCTGATGGCTATGGTCGGCGGCACCCTGGCGGCGCTGGTGGCTGGCAAGAACGACCCGGGCTTCGTGCATAACGGCCCGCTGGCCGGCCTGGTGGCCATTTGCGCCGGTTCGGACCTGATGCATCCGCTTGGTGCCCTGATCACCGGCGGCATCGCCGGCGGCCTGTTCGTGGTCATGTTCACGCTGACGCAGAACCGCTGGAAGATCGACGACGTGCTCGGCGTCTGGCCGTTGCATGGCCTGTGCGGTGCCTGGGGCGGCATCGCCGCCGGCATTTTCGGGCTGACGAGCCTGGGCGGTCTGGGCGGCGTTGCCTTCATGAGCCAGTTGATCGGTACGCTGATGGGTGTCGCCATTGCGTTGGCCGGCGGTTTCGTCGTTTATGGACTGCTCAAGAATACCGTCGGCATTCGCCTCAGCGCCGAGGAGGAGTTCGACGGCGCCGACCTCAGTATCCACAATATTTCGGCCAGTTCGGAGCGGGAAACTGCCTGGTAGGGTGGCGAATAGCCTGTTTTCGCCGGGATTTCTTGACGTACGCATTGGTACGAAAGAGCTAAGGGGCACTTAAGCGCAAACCGCGGTAGCGGGGTATCATTTGCCCGGTAAGGAGCGAAAACTATGGCCGAGCAAGAAGGGAAGCGAGCGCCGTTTGTCATCGAATGGCGTGACGGGTTCAAGATCGACATCCCGCAAACGGATGCCGAGCACAAACGCCTGTTCGAACTGATTCGCGCACTCAATCTCCAGACCGTCGATCAGACGATGGAGGAGTTGCTCGGTTACGTCGTCACGCATTTCTCCAACGAGCAGGCGCTCATGGAAAAGAGCGGCTATCCGGCGTTCGAGCAGCACCTGAAGCTCCACGAGGATTTCGGCACGCATGTCGCCGACTTCCTCGGCACCGGCGACGAATGGTCGGAGGAGCGCGTTCAGGAGTTGCGGCGCTTTCTCAACAAGTGGTTGATCGGCCACATCATGACCCACGACCTGCGCTTCGGGAAATGGTACGCCGAGCATCACGGCCCCAACGCGCCGCCGGTCCACGCCACCAGCGAAAAACGAGGTTTGCTTGCCCGCCTGTTCGGCGTGCACTGAAGATTCCGTCAGTGCCGCTGTTTCCACCTCGCGATACCGAAGCGGCTCGGTAGCCACCCGCCGCTCTCGGTCAACGACCCCAGCAATGCCCCGGTTGCCAGGCTGAGTCCCCAGGCCGCGAACAGCGCTGCCAAATGGACGCCTGTTGTTTCGGAGCCGGAACGCAGTATCACGGCCCCGACCAGAAGAGAAACCGGGTAGTGGATCAGAAATACCGGGTAGGAAATCCGCCCGAGCCGGGATACGGTCGTTTCCATCCAACTGTGCAAGGGCATACGCCAGCCGGCGCCGACGGCTAACGCAAGCGCCGTCAAGCCGGCGACCAGTATGCGACTGCGCCAGTCGATTGCCAGTGCAATCACGACGATGGCGGCCATCGCCATGAGCCAGCGGAAACTGCGGCCCGAGCCTGTAGCCCACTGCGCGAAAATGCCGAGTCCGTACGCCCCGAAAAAGTAGGGGGCCCACAGATCAAGGGAGGGGTCGCGGTTCACCCAGAGCAATGACGCGGTGGCCATTCCGCCGCACAACACCATGGCCACCACGCCGGAATTCGTTCCCGTCAGCGCACCCAGCCGGCGCGCCAGTTCGAGCAGCAGCGCGAACAGGACATACAACTGGAAATCGATTGCCACATACCAGACGCCGGCCGAAAGCGCGTCAACCCCGACGATATCCTGCAGCAACAGGATATGTGCCAGAACCTGTAGCGATGTCGGGGCCGCCGGCGTTTCCGGGTGGCTGGCCAGATTTCTGGCCAGCGCGGCGCAGACGATGGCGAACGCCAGGGCGATCAGGTACGGCAACGCAAGGCGCAGGTAGCGCAGCCAGATTCGCCGCAGCAAGGCGTTTCCGGACATCGGTTGGGAGACCGCGTCCGGTGAGGGCGCCAGCGAGCGCGCGGCCAGAAAGCCGCCAACGACCAGGAACGCCTGGACCGCTATCCGTGCATCGGCATACAGCCAATCGACAAGGGTTGTGGCGTGGGGGTGCAGGACCTCGGACATCGGGCTGTAAGCGGCCAGGTGATGCCAGACGATCAATTGCGAGGCGACGGCCTTGATGGCGTCGACCAGGAATAGCGAACTTCCGTAGACCATGGAGCATCATAGCAATGAGCCGCCGCTATGACCATGTCAAGTACGGCAGGCTCCCGCGAGCCCGCCGAAAACCTGCCACCTAGCCGTCAGGAAAGCTCGACCAGCAGATCCTTCGGTTCAACCCGGTCACCCGGCACGACCAGCACCCGGACTACCGTCGCATCGCGTTCCGCCGTGACGGCCGTTTCCATCTTCATTGCTTCGATCGACAGCAGCGGGCTGCCACGGCTGACTTTCTGGCCAGGCTTGACGGATACGGTCGCTACCGCGCCGGGCATCGGCGCAGCGACATGGTTGGGGTTGCCGTCCTCGGCTTTCGGATGAGCTTTCTTGGCGACCAGGCCGGCCTTGGCGACGTGCATCGGCCGCGGCTGACCGTTGAGTTCGAAGAACAGGTGGGCGATGCCTTCCCCGTCGTCGTCCTGGCGGCCGGTGAGCTGGATGAGCAGCATCTTGCCGCGGTCGATATCGACCGCGACCTCTTCCCGCTCGTGCAGGCCGTAGAAGAACACCGGCGTCGGCAGCACCGAGACGTTGCCGTAGTGGCGGTGGTGCTCTGAGTATTCGGCGAAGACTTTCGGGTACATGAGATAGGAGGCGAGATCGTCGTCGCCGATCTGGCGGCCGGCCACCTTCTCGGCCTCGACCCGGGCGGCCTCGAGATCGACGTCAGGCAGGTGGGCCCCAACGCGGCCCTCGATCGGCGCCTTGTCCTTGAGGATCTTCTTCTGCAGCGCAGCGGGGAAGCCGTCGGCCGGATAGCCCATTTCGCCGCGGAACATCGAGACGACGGAGTCCGGGAAGGAGACTTCCTTGTCCGGATCGGCAACTTCCTCGGGTGTTAGCTCGTTGGCAACCATGAACAAAGCCATGTCGCCGACGACCTTGGACGAAGGCGTCACCTTGATGATGTCGCCGAACAGCTTGTTGACGTCGGCGTAGGCCTGAGCGACTTCCGGCCAGCGCGTGTCGAGCCCCATCGAGCGCGCCTGCTCTCTCAGGTTGGTGTATTGGCCGCCGGGCATTTCGTGGCGATAGACGTCTGAAGTGCCGGCGCGGATATCGGCCTCGAACGGCGCGTAGTAGTTGCGCACGCCCTCCCAGTAGCGGGCGAAGGGCTGGATATCGTTGTGCGCGATGCCGGGTGCGCGTTGCGTGTTCTCCAGCGCGGCGAGAATGGCGCCCATGCTGGGTTGCGAGGTGAGGCCACTCATCGAATCCATGGCCGCATCGGCCGCGTCGACGCCGGCCTCGATCGCCGCCAGTACCGAAGCAACGCTGCCGCCGCTGGTGTCGTGGGTGTGGAAATGCACCGGCAGGCCGACTTCCTCGCGCAGTGCCTTGACCAGTGCCCGCGCCGCCAGCGGCCGGCAGACGCCGGCCATGTCCTTGATGCCGATGATGTGGGCGCCGGCCTTCTCGAGCTGCTTGGCCATGTCGACGTAGTACTTGAGGTCGTATTTCGGCCGGCTGGCGTCGAACAGGTCGCCGGTGTAGCAGATCGCCGCCTCGCAGATGGCGCCGTTTTCGATCACGGCGTCCATGGCGACACGCATGTTCTCGACCCAGTTGAGCGAATCGAAGACGCGGAAGATGTCCATGCCGTTCTGCGCCGCCTGCTTGACGAAAAAGCGCACCACGTTGTCGGAATAGTTGGTGTAGCCGACGGCGTTGGAGGCGCGCAGCAGCATTTGCAGCAGCAGGTTGGGCATTGCCTCGCGCAGCTTCGCCAGCCGCTCCCACGGATCCTCCTTGAGGAAGCGCAGGGCGACATCGAAGGTTGCGCCGCCCCAGCATTCGAGCGAGAACAGTTGCGGCAGCAGATGCGCGTAATACGGCGCGACGGTAGCCATGTCGGCCGTGCGCATGCGCGTGGCGAACAGCGACTGGTGCGCGTCGCGCATGGTGGTGTCGGTGATCAGCACCTGCGGCTGCTCGCGCATCCACTCGGCGAACTTGCGCGCGCCCAGCGCCTTGAAGCGGTCGCGGCTGCCTGGGGGTGGCGTGTCGCGACGGCTGACTTTTTCGCAAACGGGCAGGATGGGCGCGGCAAGCGGCCGTTTCGGCAGCGCCCGCCCGGCCATTTCCGGATTGCCGTTTACATCGACGTCGCCGATGAAGCGCAGCAGGCGCGTGGCGCGATCGCGATGCTTCTTGTAGGTGAACAGTTCCGGCGTCGTGTCGATGAAGCGTGTCGTGCATTCGCCGCTGCGGAAGGTCGGATGCAGGATGATGTTCTCGAGGAAAGCCAGGTTCGATGCCACGCCGCGGACGCGGAACTCGCGCAGGGCTCGGTTCATGCGGCGGATCGCTTCTTCCGGATCGTGGCCGCGGGCGGTGACCTTGACCAGCAGCGAGTCGTAGAAGGGCGTGATTACGGCGCCGGTATAGGCCGTGCCGGCGTCGAGCCGGATGCCGGCGCCCGCCGCGCTGCGGTAGGCGGTGAGCTTGCCGTAGTCGGGCGTGAAGTTCTTCTCCGGATCCTCCGTGGTAATGCGGCACTGCAGTGCGTGTCCGTGCAGGCCGATGTCGGCCTGCACCGGAATATACGAATCCGCGTCGCCGATGCGCGCCCCTTCGGTGACGCGAATCTGCGCCTTGACGATGTCGATACCGGTGACTTCCTCGGTTACCGTGTGCTCCACTTGGATGCGCGGGTTGACTTCGATGAAGTAGAAATTCCCGGTGTCGGCATCCATCAGGAACTCGACCGTGCCGGCGTGGGTGTAAGCGACGCCGCGCGCCAGCTTCAGCGCCGACTGGCAGAGCGCTTCGCGTTGATCGGGAGCGAGGTAGGGCGCGGGTGCACGCTCCACCACCTTCTGGTTGCGCCGCTGCACCGAGCAGTCGCGTTCGAACAGATGCACCAGATTGCCGTGCGTGTCGCCGAGTACCTGCACCTCGACGTGGCGCGCGCGGACGACCATCTTCTCCAGATAGACCTCGTCGTTGCCGAAGGCTGCCGCCGCCTCGCGGCGTGCGACCTCGATGGCCGGTGCGAGTTCGGCTTCGCTGTTGATGGCGCGCATGCCGCGGCCGCCGCCGCCCCAGCTGGCCTTCAGCATCAGCGGGTAGCCGATCTGCGCCGCCAGTTTGCGGCAGGCGTCCATGTCCGTCGGCAGGGCGCCGGTAGCCGGCACCACTGGCACGCCGACGCGTTCGGCCAGCGCCCGCGCGGCCACCTTGTTGCCCAGCTCGCGCATCACTTTCGGTTTCGGGCCGATGAAGAGGATGCCGGCTTTGGCGCAGGCTTCGGCGAAATCGGGGTTTTCCGAGAGGAAGCCGTAGCCGGGGTGGATGGCATCGACCCTGGCCTGTTTGGCGACGCGAATGATGTCGTCGATATCCAGATAGGCCTGGATGGGCTTTTTGCCCACACCGACCAGATAGCTTTCGTCGGCTTTTGCGCGGTGAAGGGCCAGGCGGTCTTCGTTGGCGTAGATGCCGACCGTGCGAATGCCGAGTTCGCTGGCGGCCCGCATCACGCGGATGGCGATCTCGGAACGGTTGGCAACCAGAAGGCTGCGAATGTGCTTCCTGCTCATGCGTAGTGGTCCATAATTCGTCTGCGATGCAGCAATTTTGCCCGAAAGTTACCCATGACGCCCGCCGAGTTAAGTAAATTTCTGCGCGAAAAAGTTTTACTGTTCGAAGGCTTTGCGCCTGCGACGGTCGACGAGATCGCCGACGAAAGCGAATTGCGTACTTTCGAGGGCAGCGAGGCGATCATCGAGTGCGGCGATGAGGGCCGCTTCTTCGGCGTATTGGTCAGCGGTCACGCGCAAATCTCCGTTGCCGACAGCACCGGCGACCGCGTGGTGTTCTGCGAACTGCAGGCCGGCGAGGTGTTCGGCGAGATGTCCTTGCTGACCGGCGACCGTACCGTGGCGGACGTCATCGCCGGCAACCGCTGCTTCGTGCTGATGATTCCGCAAGACATCTTCAACAGCCGCATCCTGTCGAATCCGCGCGCGGTCACCTTTCTTTCCAAGCTGCTTGCCGACCGCACGCGTATGCAGGCAGTCGACATCACCAGCCGCCAGTTGCACGATCAGGCCGTGACGCATTCCAGCGATCCGTACGCGCTCAGCCTGCATACCGAGGTGCCCGGCAAGATCCTGGCGCTAAATGTCGGGCTTTCGCAGATTCGTTTCGGGGTTTACGACACGCACGACGAAAGTCGCGACGTCCATGGCGTGATCGACTGTGGCGATACCAAGCACGCCCATATCACTCTGGTGGCCGGCGGCGTGGTTACGACCCGCGAGCGGCCGGTCTGCCACCTCGACGACCTGTTCCCGGTTATTTTCGAGTCGATGCTCGCGCTCGGCGACAAGTATTTGTTCACGCCCTATGAAGTCGTGGCAGTCGGCCATCGCGTGGTGCACGGCGGCAGCAAATTCTCCAGCTCGGTCGTGATCACGCCACAGGTGCTGGTCGACATCGAGGCGTTGTCGATCTACGCGCCGCTGCACAACCCGATCAATCTCGAAGGCATCCATCTGGCGATGGAATTCCTGCCCGACGTGCCGCATGTGGCGGTGTTCGACACCGCTTTTCACCAGACACTGCCCCCCTACGCCTACCTCTACGGACTGCCCTACGACTGGTACAAGAAGGAGGGCATCCGTCGCTACGGTTTTCACGGAACATCACATCGTTTCGTGTCGCTGAAGTCGGCAGAGATCGTGCGCCGGCCGCTGGGCGAACTGGAAGTGATTTCCTGCCATCTCGGTCTCGGCGCCTCGATTTGCGCCATCGACCACGGCCGCTCGGTGGACACCACCATGGGCATGACGCCCTCCGACGGACTGATCATGCCCAGCCGCGCCGGCAGCCTCGATCCGGCGGTGGTGACGCACCTGATGCGACATTACAAGATCGCTCCGGACGATATCGATACCCTGATCAACAGCCAGAGCGGACTCAAGGGCATCTCGGGAATCTCCAGCGACATCCACGAAATCGAAGAGGCGGCCAACGAAGGTCATCACCGCGCCTTGCTGGCGCACAAGGCCTTCTGCTACCAGGTTCGCAAGAACATCGGCGCCTACGTCGCGGCCATGGGCGGCGTGGACGTGCTCGCCTTCACCGGCGAGATCGGCGAGACCAGCCCGACCGTGCGCAGCCTGGCCTGCCAGGGTCTGGCCTACATGGGCATCAAGCTCGACGAAGAGAAGAACCGCAAGCTGGGTGCGACCGGTTCGCACGCAGTGATTTCGACCGACGACTCACCCGTGAAGATTCTGGTCGTCGCCAACAACGACGAGCGCCTGCTGGCCTGGGAAACCCTGCGCGCCATCGAGCGCAGCCAGATTTCCCTGGCGATCAAGGAGCAGCCGGAGGAACCGATACCGATCGAGGTATCCGCGCATCACGTGCACTTGTCGCAGGCGGACGTCGACCAGTTGTTCGGTGTCGGCCACGAATTGACGCCGGAGCACGAGTTGTCGCAGCCTGGGCAGTTCGCCTGCGTCGAGAAGGTCAACCTGATCGGTCCCAAGGGCAAGATCACCGGCGTGCGCGTGCTCGGTCCGACGCGCAAGGAAACGCAGGTCGAAATTGCCATGACCGAGCAGTTCAAGGTCGGCGTACAACCGCCGATCCGCGAGTCGGGCGACCTCGCCGGCACGCCGGGCATCGTGCTCGAAGGGCCGGCCGGCACGGCGACGATCCCTCGCGGCGTCATCTGCGCCCAGCGGCACATCCACATGTCGCCCGACGACGCGATGCGTTTCCGCCTGCGCGACAAATACGTCGTGCAGGTGCGCGTCGAAGGCGCGCGCGAACTGATCTATGGCGACGTAGTCGTGCGGGTGAATCCGAATTACCGGCTGGCCATGCACATCGACACCGACGAAGGCAACGCCGCCAACATCAGCACGGGGATGCTGGGGTACATCGAGGAAATCCAGAGCCGAGGCTGACGTTCCGCGCAATTCACGCCGCGGCTTTGTCGACTTCGCCTTGCCGTGCAGATGTGCACTGTCTGCGGCTAGTCTTCGCGCCGCGACGTGAATTGCGCGGAACCTAATACGTCGCCGGCTTGCGTGCGATCAGGTCGATCAGCGCCGAGTGGCCACGGTGGCCTCTGCCTTCGTCGACGTCGACTTCGTAGGCATGCAGCGTCTCGATCCTGAAATCGGCGAAGGACGTACGCAGCAATTCTTCGGTATAGAGGTTCTCGACCGCCGACGGCCCGCCTGTCCTGTATTCGATCTGCTTCGGCGTGTAGCCGTGCAGCAATAGCAGCCCGCCCGGCTTTACCGCCTGCTTCAGCCGCGCGAACTGGATTTCGCGTTCTTCCGGTCCGACGAACTGGATGAATACGGCGACGACGAAATCATAGACGGCCGGCGGCCAGGGAGCGGCCATGATGTCGGTGAGCACGAAATTTACCTCGACGCCGCGGCCGCGCGCCAGGCGCCTCGCCTTCTCCAGTGCGACCGACGATATCTCCAGCGCCGTTACGTCCAGTCCCTGTTCGGCCAGCCAGACGCTGTTGCGCCCTTCGCCGTCGGCAACGGACAACGCAGTCGCGCCGGCATCGAAGACATGGCGATGCACTTCGAGAAAGCGGCAAGGCGCGACGCCGAAGAGATAGTCTTCACCGGCGTCGCGGTAGCGCTGAGACCAGATCGCTTCCTGATCGATCCTGGTCATGCCGCGGACTACTTGCTTTCGGCGGCGCGCGCCATCGCCTGTTCGAGTGCGGCGGCCGGCATGAAGCCGGGCAGCCGCGAGCCATCGGCGAGGAAGATGGCCGGCGTGCCGTGAATGCGCAGCTTTTGCCCCAGCTTCATCGTTTCACCAAGCGCGGCGGTATCGCACTTGCCCGCAGCCGGCGCCTTGCCGGTGAGCATGGTGTCCGTCCATGCCTTGGCACGGTCCGGCGCACACCAGATGGCCTTCGACTTGTCGACCGAATCCTGCGAAAGTATGGGATACAGGAAGGTGTAGACAGTGATGTTGTCGACGCCCTGTAGTTCTTTCGCCAGTTTCTTGCAGTAGGTGCAGTTCGGATCCTCGAAAGTTGCAATCGTACGCTTGCCTTCGCCGCCGTTGCCTTTGACGATCTTGATTGCATGCTGGAGCGGCAGGTCGGAGAACTTGATTGCCGACAGCTTGTCGAGACGTTCCTGCGTCAGATCCTTGCGGGTCTTGGGATCGACGATATGGCCGAGAACGATATGGCTGACCTTGTCGTCGGTATAGATGATGTCGCCACCGACGACAACCTCGTAAAGCCCGAGCGCTCCCGCCTTGCGCACGCTGTCGACCTTCGCTCCATTGCCCAGGACGGTTTCCACGTTTTTCTTGACGTCGGCCTCCGTACTCTGTGCGCAGGCGGCGACGGCAATGGTGGCGGTGCATAGGATTAGGGTGATTTGCTTGATCATGATGTCTCCGAGAGGGGGCGGCCGTCAGCCCATGGCGTAGCGAACCAGCAGGTCCTTTACGACAGGCAAACGATGGGTGAAGTTCAAACCGATATTGCGCAAACTCGAGAACGGCTGGCCCGGCAGCGCGAACAGCCGCTGCAGGCCGTCGGTTACCGACTGCAGTGCGACGACTTCCTCCTTGCGCGCCCGCTCGTAGCGGCGCAGCCAGGCGACATCGCCGCAATCGACGTGGTCGGGCCGATCGAGCAGGACTTCCGCCAGGACGCGCGCATCCTGAAAACCAAGATTGATGCCGTGGCCGGAAAGCGGGTGGATCGCGTGCGCCGCATCGCCGATCAATGCCAGGCGTGGCGCCACGGTCCGCGGTGCGCGCATCAAACGCAAGGGGAAACCGGCCGGTGGTGTGACCAGCGACAGCGTCCCCAGGCGACGACCGCCGGCATCGGCCACCCGGTCGCAAAATACATCCGGCGGCAGCGCCAGCAATTCGGCGGCATGTTCCGCCGGTGTCGACCAGACGATGGAAATCAGGTTGCCCGGTAGCGGCAGATAGGCCAGCACGCCGTCGTCGCGGAACCACTGGCAGGCCACCTCGCGGAGCGGTTTCCCGGTCGCGAAGTTGGCGACTACACCATGCTGCTCGTAGGGTTTGAAAGTGACCTCGATGCCTGCCGCCTCGCGAGTCCAGGAATCGGCGCCGTCGGCCGCCACCACCAGGCGGCTGCGCAGCTCGCGTCCGTCGGCCAGCGTCAGTGTCGCCGCGTCGTCGGCAAAAGTCAGCCGTCGCGGTACGCCGGGACAGAGCAGGGTGACGTTGCCCTGCCGCTTCGCGGTTTCCCACAGCTCGCGCTGCATCAGCGAAGCTTCCAGTATCCAGGCCAGCTCGCCGACTCCCGCATCGTAGGCGGAAAAATCCAGCCGGCCGCCAGCGTCGCCGTAAACTTCCATGGTCCGTACCGGCTGGACACGACCCTGGTCGAGGTGCGCCCAGGCGCCGATCTCGTCGAGAAAGCGCGCATTGGCCGGGCTCACCGCATAGATACGCGCGTCCCAGCCTTCAGGTTGAATAGGCGAGCGCGCCTCGACCAAGCCGATCGAAAGTCGGCTTCG
The DNA here is from genome assembly GCA_050287865.1 of Rhodocyclaceae bacterium. Taxonomy (GTDB): domain Bacteria; phylum Pseudomonadota; class Gammaproteobacteria; order Burkholderiales; family Rhodocyclaceae; genus Fen-999. Next base: position 28,726 of record JBNKCS010000008.1, read on the forward strand.
TTTCAGTGCAACCGCGAGGGAAAGGCCGGCCAGACCACCGCCGACAATGACAACATCGAAGTCCATTCCACCATTGTCCCGGAGCCGGCCCGCCTTGACAATAGAAGCCCTCGCGGACGATAATCCGCCCCCTTTCGGTGATGTAGCTCAGCTGGTTAGAGCGACGGATTCATAATCCGTAGGTCGAGGGTTCAAGTCCCCCCATCACCACCAGAAATGAAAAGGGAGTTGGCGCAAGCGATTGCCAACTCCCTTTTCCATTCTGGCTGCGGTCGGTCGGGTGTTCGTCCGATTCATTCTCCATACAAGTCGCCCCGATTGGCTACCCCCGGTTCACCTGCCGGCAGATTGTGAAAGTGTGTGCATTTTGTGCGATGCCTTTGTATTGCTGGGTCAATCCAAGTAAGGTGCGATAGGGAAGCGCATGACGCGCCCACCATTTTTGCCAAAACGACTCGAAAGGAGATACAGAATGGCTGGTTGGTTCGAACTCAGCACCGCCAAGGACGGGCAATTCAAGTTTGTTTTGAAGGCGGGTAACGGCGAAGTCATATTGACTAGCGAACTCTACAAGGCTAAAGCATCCGCCGAGAACGGGATCGGTTCGGTACAAGCCAATTCTCCCACTGACGCTCGTTACGAGCGGAAGACTGCAACTAATGGGAAGGCCTACTTCAACCTGAAGGCCGCAAATAGTCAGGTGATTGGTACGAGTCAGATGTATGCGTCGGAGCAGGGGCGTGATGGCGGCATAGAGTCGGTCAAGGCTAACGGCTCGACGACAACCATCAAGGACCTTACTTAGGCGCTTGCTTCCAAACGGTGGGGTCGGCTCCGAGCGCTCAGATTCGGAGGACCCCGGACGTTACCGTGTGAACGGCCCTCTTTTCAGAGGGCCTTTTGCTTTCCGGCTTGCACAAGGCGTCTCCCATCGCGGGAGTTGCTTCGCCGATCAGGTAGCGAGAGTTTTCCGTCCCCGCGCCAGCAAACCCTCACCAATCCAGATGCCGAGCAGGTTCGCCGCGTCGGCCGCTGCGTCCGCGGTGTTGGATTCAGCTAGGGCCGCGCAAATTTCGGCGAAGTTCCCGCCATCCATCATTGTTTGCAGGGCTTGTGCTTCGACCGCGGAGACGGTGCGCCAGCGACATTCCAGACCGGATCGCCAGACGATCATGGCATGGATGTGTGCTTGCGGTTCCTCGGTCTCGGCGTTTTCATCCTCGTTGAGCGTGTGCCAAAGGCTTTCGATGCTCCAGTCGAGTTGAAGCAGGCGGAATGAGGGCGCGGGCGTGAAACGCAGGTCGGGCCACTGTTCCGGCGCGATACCGGCCAGATCGGCGAAGCCCAGGGGCGTTGCATCGGCCGCGTCGAACGCGCCGCGCATCGCCCAGTCCAGGCGCGCCAGGTCGAGCAACGCCGGATGCGGAACGGCGTCCGGATTGCGCGTGATGAATTCCACGAGCCGGTCGCCGAACCAGCGGATCGAGCGGTATCGCGACGGATACGCGCGAAGATAGTCGGCGGCCAGTTCGCGGAACGCCTCGTCGCCGAGCGCGCGGTAGAGCACGGGATAGTTGTCGGCCAGCGCCTCACGCAGGCGTCCCCAGTAGGCATTGACGTAGATTTCCATGCGGCCGCGGATGTCGTCGCAGGCCTCTTCCGCGCTTGTCATCAGGTGACGCTGGAAACGCTGCTGGATCGCGGCAAGTTCGTTCATGCGCAGGCGGCCTCCGGTTCCGATTGCGGGGCCAGCGCGGCAGCGGCGACCCGCCGGACCTGATCAAGTTCGGCGATCAGCTCGCCGAGCGGTGGAATGTTGTCGTCGCGCTCGATCATCGTCGGCACCCAGCCGATCCGTTGCAGCGTGTACGCATACAGATCCCAGACCGGGCCGACGATAGGATGGTCGTGAGTGTCGATGATGTAGTCGCCGTTATCTTCATGTCCCGCCAGATGGATCTGGCGCACCGCGGTGGCGGGAATCGCGTCGATGAAAGTGCGCGGCGCGAAGCCGTGATTGACGCTGCTGACATAGACGTTGTTCACGTCGAGCAGCAGTTCGCAGCCGCTGCGCTTCACCAGTTCGCCGATAAAGTCCCATTCCGTGAATTCGTCGCTGCGGAAGGTCACGTAGGTCGAGGCGTTTTCCAGCACCAGCGTTCGACCGAGAAAGTCCTGTACCTGGCCGACTCTTTGCACAAGGTGATCCAGCGCCTGCCGGGTATAGGGCATGGGCAGCAGGTCGTGCATGTTGAGCGAAGCGGTGCCGGTCCAGCAGAGGTGGTCGGAGATCCAGGCTGGTTCGATGCGCTCGGCGAGCTTTCGTATCTGTTCGAGATAAGCGAGATCAAGCGGATCGGAACTGCCGATCGACAGCGATACGCCGTGCATCACCATCGGATAGTCGCGGCGGATGCGATCAAGGTAGTACAGCGGCTTGCCCCCATCGACGAGGTAGTTTTCGGAGATGATCTCGAGCCAGTCGAGGCGTTGCGGCGCATCGATGAAGTCCTGATAGTGCGGCGTGCGCAAGCCCAGGCCGAAGCCGTCGAGCGTGCCGTTGGCATGGCGGGTCGGCGCAGGGAAACGCGCGGGGAAATGGAGGTTGTCTGTCATCTCTTGGGTCTCCCTGGCCGTCGCCGAGTTGGTTGATTACATGCCTTTTTCGACGGTCCCGCCGGCAGCCTTGCACTCCTCGGCGCTGGACTTGGTGACCCAGCCCTGGCCCTTGCACGAGTTCAAGCCCTTGCAGTCGTTCTTGGCACTCTTGCACTCCGACTGGCCTTTGCAGCCGTTGGCGCCGACGCAATGTACGCCGCTCTCGGCCGCATAGACGGGGGCCGCCGTGATGGCGCCCATGGCAAAGATTGCGGCCGCAGCGGTAGCCAGAGCAACTCCGGTTCTCTTGTTCGTCATTTGGTCTCTCCTTCAGGTTGTGGATGAGGTACCCGATCCAACTCCGTCACCCTGTGTCGGCAGGTGCCGTTCATGGACCGGACACTCGTTAGTCGAACGTTGTCGCGACTTCTTACACGCCAGTTTGATTTTCCTTCCAGGAGCGCCTGAACCGCCGCTCGTTTGTAAGGAATGCGGGGGGCCGACGACTAATCACGCAGCAGGCGAGCATGCCTCGTCTCGCAATCTGATCAATACCACCCACCGACAAGGAGATTCACCATGAACAAGACCATGACCGCCACCACCCTCGCCATGGCTCTCGGCGCCGCTCTTACCGTAGCCTCGGTATCCGCGGCCGCTGCCGATAACACGGCGATCGAGAAGGAGAAGTGCTACGGCGTTGCGCTCAAGGGCAAGAATGACTGCAAGGCGGGTGCGGGTACCACTTGCGCCGGCACTTCGCGGATCGATTTTCAGGGCAACGCCTGGTCGCTGGTACCGAAGGGCACTTGTGAGCAGACCGTCTCGAAGACCTCGCCGACCGGATTCGGCCAATTAGCGGCCTTCAAGGAAAAGAAGGCCTGATTCCGCCGTCCGTCACCAGGAGAGCCGACGATGAACGCATCCCCCCCCGCCGTCTCCCGGGCCCTGCCGGCCCGGGGCGGCGTCGGACTCAAGCCCCAGCACTTCCGCGCCATCGTCGAAACTTGGCCCGAGGTCGGCTTCTTCGAAGTCCATGCCGAAAACTATATGGTGGCGGGCGGACCTTTCCACCATTTTCTCACCCGCATCCGTGAGCGCTATCCGCTCTCGATCCACGGCGTCGGCTTGTCCATCGGTGGTGAAGCGCCCCTCGACGAAGCGCATCTCGACCGCCTCGCGACGCTGCTTGACCGCTACCAGCCGGAATCGTTTTCCGAGCATCTGGCCTGGTCCAGTCACGGCGGCGTCTTCCTCAACGACCTGCTGCCCCTGCCGTATCACCGCGCCACGCTCGATCGCGTTTGCGAACACATCGACCGCGTGCAGTCGCGGCTCAAGCGCCAGATGCTGCTGGAGAACCCGGCTACCTACGTCGAGTTCGACAACTCGACCATGAGCGAAACGGATTTCATAGGCGAGGTTCTGCGCCGCACCAGTTGCCGCCTGCTGCTCGACGTGAACAACGTGTACGTGTCCTGTACCAACCACGGCCGCGATCCCTACGCTTACATCGACGCCTTGCCGCTCGACAAGGTGGGAGAAATCCACCTCGCGGGTTTCGCGCGGGATACGGATGCGGCGGGCGCTCCGCTGTTGATCGACAGCCACGGCGCACCGGTCGCGCAGGCGGTGTGGGATCTCTATCGCCATACACTGCAGGGTGTCGGGCCGATGGCCACGCTGATCGAGCGCGACAACGACATCCCGGCCTTCGACGTGCTGTTTGCCGAGGCGCAAATGGCCGAAGCCATCATCGCCGGCGCCGCGACGCCGGCGCAGCTCCCGGAGCCGGTCGGTACCCAGACAGCATTCGCGGCCGCGCTGGCGGACGTCGATATCGGCGTGCCGCCAGGGCTGACTTTTCGCAAGCGCGCCGATTCCGGACGCGGCTTTGCCGTCTATCGCAACAACATCGCCGTGTCGCTGATCGACGCGCTGGCCGACACCTATCCAGTGGTGCGGGAACTGGTCGGTGACGAGTTCTTTCGCGCCATGGCCGGCGTCTTTGCAAGCGCCAACCTGCCGACCTCGCCGGTGATGGCGCATTACGGCGAAGGCTTTGCCGATTTTGTCGCCGGCTTCCCGCCGACCACCACGCTGCCTTATCTCGCCGACGTGGCGCGGCTGGAATACCACTACGTGCAGGCCTATCACGCCGCCGATGCCGAGCCGACATCGGTCGGGGCGATCAGCCGATTGCTTTCCGACGAAGCGGCGCTGCCCGTCACGTGCTTCGAACTGCATCCCTCGGTGGCGGTGCTCGTTTCGCCCTATGCGGTCGTTTCGCTCTGGGCCGCGCATCAGGGTGACGGCGAACTTGCCGCCATCGACCCCGACACGCAAGAGTCAGCCGTGGTGATACGCCAGGGACTGGAAGTGCAAGTACTGCGCGTCCGCCCCGGCGCGGCGGCATTCATCGCTGCGCTCGGTCGCGGTATCGCGCTCGGCCCCGCTGCCGAAACGGCCGTTGTTGCCGACCCTGACTTCGACCTCGCCGGCACGCTCGGCCTCTTGATTCGCAGCGGTGCGATCACCGCCATCGTCGCCGCAACCACCGAAGGAGTGCAACATGAACCCGAATACCACTACCGACCCTCGCATGGCCGGCACGCCGTCGCTGCCTGAGTGGCTGATTCGTAGCGCAGTCGGGCTGCTCGGCCGCATTCCCGATTCGTTGATCGCGTTCGTCGGTCGCTTCTCCATCGCCGCCGTGTTCTGGAAATCAGGCCAGACCAAGGTCGAAGGATTCGCCATCGACATCGTCAACGGCGACTTCACGCTGGGCATCCCGCATCTCTCCAGCTCCGCCGTCGACCTGTTTCGCGACGAATTCCGCTTGCCGATCATTCCGCCTGAAATCGCCGCGCCCATGGCCGCCTTCGCCGAGCACCTGTTCCCGGTACTGCTGCTGATCGGCCTCGCCACACGCTTCTCCGCGCTGGCGCTGCTGGTCATGACGCTGGTCATCGAGATCTTCGTCTACCCGGATGCCTATCCCACCCACGGCGTCTGGGCTGCAGTGCTGCTGTATCTGATGGCCAAGGGCCCCGGCACGTTCTCGCTCGACCGTCTGATCGAGCGGCGATTCGAAAGCTGAGTCGCTTCAATCCGAGAGCGAAAAAGAAAAAAGCGCGGCAGCGCCGCGCTTTTCCTCTTGCCGGCTATCGCCCGTACCCGGCTCTTATGTAGTCGCCGATCGACTTTGCCCACGCCGCCTTCGGGTTCGCCATCATCGCCTCCCAAAGCGCGCCTTCATTGCTATAGCCGTTTGCCGACGCGTACGAGGCCAGATTTCGGGTCGGATCCGGGAAGGCCGTCTGTGGCGCGTTGCGATTCGTGCCGGTCGGATTGGTGTCGAACTCGATGACGTTCCCCGAATAGGCGAAGTGGAGTTGGGCCGGGTAGTTCCTTAAGGTCGTGAGTTCCGCCTGAAGCGTCTCGTCATTGTCCCAGTTCCAGAAGATGTTGTTCGTCAGATTGATATAGGTGGGGAGGTTGTACTCCGTCGAAAGCCAGACGGTCACGAAGCCCCGCTTGTTCGCCGTGGACTGGTTGCCGATATTGACGATGAGGTTGTTGTCGAACGTTCCGCCATCCTGGGTATTCTCGAAACCAACGCCGAAGCCGCGGGGGTTTGAGGAATTGATGTCCTCGCTGCCGACGATCACGTTGTTCTGGACGTAATATGGAACCCCGGCAGGACGATAGGCGTTGTACTCGTCGCCCCCGCCGATGATCATGTTGATCGGGTTGCTGGCGAACACATTGTCGCTGGCATAGCCGCCTCCCCGCAGTTGCAGGCCATGGCCGGTTCATCTGGAGGACACTAAACCTTCCTTGATATGCTCGAGCTTGGCAGCCACGTACTTCATCGCCATCCTCTCCTCCGGCAAGTCCCGTGTGCACTGCAAGCCCAAGTCCAATATCTG
>JBNKCS010000009.1:0-32043 GCA_050287865.1 Rhodocyclaceae bacterium
CGATCTGATCGCCTGGGGCGCGATCGGCGCGCGCACCACCGAGAGCCAGGTGCATCGCGAACTGGCTTCCGGCCTGTCGTGTCCGGTCGGTTTCAAGAACGGCACGGACGGCAACATCAAGATCGCCGTCGATGCCATCAAGGCCGCGGCGACGACGCACCACTTCCTGTCGGTGACCAAGGCCGGTCATTCGGCCATCGTTTCCACCAACGGCAACGAAGACTGCCACGTCATCCTGCGCGGCGGCAAGCACGCCAATTTCGACGCCGCCAGCGTCGAGGCGGCCTGCATCGAACTCGGCAAGTCCGGCCTGGCGGCGCGGGTCATGGTCGATTTCTCGCATGCCAACAGCCGCAAGGATTACCGGAAACAGATCGACGTGGCGCAGGATGTCGCCAGCCAGATCGCCGGCGGCGAAGACCGCATCTTCGGCGTGATGATCGAATCGCACCTCAAACCGGGACGCCAGGATCTCAAGCCGGGCGTCGCGCTTGAACATGGCGTTTCGATCACCGATGCCTGCCTCGGCTGGGACGATACCGTGACCGTCCTGGACGGGCTGGCCGAGGCCGTCCGCCAGCGTCGCCTGGCCCTCGCGACAACCTGAAAAATTAAGCTACCGGAAAATCCACGCTGACCCGCAGGCCGACATTGCCGTCTCCGTCGGCCAGCCGGATTTTTGCGCCATGCCGTTCGGCGATGCGCGCGACGATCGACAATCCGAGTCCGCTGCCTTCCTTTTCCTGACCGGCCAGGCGGTGGAAGCGGTCAAATACCCGGTCGCGCTCGGCTACGGGAATCCCCGAGCCGGTGTCGTTCACCGACAGCATCCTGTCCTTGACCGTCACGGTCACACGCCCGCCGGCCGGTGTGTAGCGGATCGCGTTGTCCACCAGGTTGCGCAGCAGAATGGCAAGCATGTCGGGATCGCCGAAAACGATCGTCGGCATCGCGTCGAGTTCCAGGGCGACATTGTTGTCCAGGGCCAGCGTGCCGTGCTGAGCACAAACCTCCTCGGCGATCCGCGCCAGGTCGACGCGTCCGGCGGGCGCCGCGTCAGCGGGATCCAGGCGCGCCAAAGTCAGCAACTGGTCCACCAGGCGCGATGCGCGGCGGCTGCTGGCAATCAACTGATCGATGGCGTGACGTCGTTCATCGGCATTGCGCGCACGCAGCGCCACCTGGGCCTGCGCCGCCAGCGCCGCCAACGGCGTGCGCAATTCATGGGCGGCATCGGCGGTAAACCGCTTCTCGGTCTCGATCGCCTGCTCGACGCGGGCGAACAGATGGTTGATGGACTCGACCAGCGGGCGAATTTCCTCGGGTGCCGTTTCGGGTTCCAGCGCGTCGAGGTGCTCTGGCTCGCGGACGGCGATCAGATCGGCGACGACATTCAGCGGACGCAATCCCTGGCGGATGGCGATCCAGACCCAGATGCCGATGATCGGCAAACCCATCAGTGTCGGCAGCAGCATCTGCCATAACGCGTGATCGATCAATTCCTTGCGGACGTGGTCGTTTTCGCCGACGATGACGCGCACCGTGCGCTTCTTGTTCCACTGCATGTAGTAGCGCCAGCGCCGGTTTTCGCCATCGCTATCGGTGGCGTTCGAGAAACCTTCGACATCGGTCAGCGTCACGGTCGGCGTTCCAGGCGAATTCATGACGAGGCGGCTATCATCGACCCAGATCTGGAACCGGAAGTACTCCAGGTGCTCATAGTCGGCGTAGTCGTATTCATCCTTGAAAGGCGTCATTTCGTCCGCCTCGTGGGCGGCCAGCGCGAGCAGGGTATGGGCTTCGACGACCAGTTGGCCGTCCATCAGCTCGTCGATTTCGTGCCGGGTGTCTACGTAGCCCCAGGCGAGCATCGCCAGCCAGCAGACCGTTACGCCGCCGAGCAGCAGTCCGACCAGTCTCCGCCGCAACGGGAACCAGACGGTGCTCATTTCGGGATCATGTAGCCGACACCGCGCAACGTCTTGATCAGGTCCGCGCCGAGCTTCTTGCGCAGGTGATGAATGTGCACTTCCAGCGCATTGCTGTCCGGCTCGTCGCGCCAGCCGTAAATCGAACTCTCGAGCTGGGCGCGTGACATCACCCGGCCGGCGTTTTCGAGCAGCGTATGCAGGACCGCGAACTCGCGTGCCGAAAGTTCGACGGGAGAGTCAGCCACGGTGACACGCCGGCTGGCGGGGTCGACGGTCACCGAACCGGTGCGCAGCACCGGTTCGGCGCGGCCGGCGGCGCGCCGGCAGAGGGCGCGAATACGCGCCGCGAGTTCGTCGAGATCGACCGGCTTGACCAGATAGTCGTCGGCGCCGGTGTCGAGCCCGGCAATTTTGTCGGCGGTCGAATCGCGCGCGGTCAGGATCAGAACGGGCAGCGACTGGCCGCGGCGGCGCAGGCGTTCCAGCAACTCCATCCCCGACAGTTTCGGCAGTCCGAGATCGAGAACCACGATGTCGAAGGTTTCCGTCTGCAGGGCCTGATCCGCGGCGGCGCCATCCTTGACCCAGTCGACTGCGAACTGGGCCTGGCGCAGGCCGACGGTCAGACCGTCGCCAAGCTGGGGATCGTCTTCGACAAGCAGTATTCGCATGGCGGCATTATTGCCCAGCAAGCGCCGGCTTCGGAAGTTTTGCGAGCGGGGTGTCCATCGTTGAGTTGACCAGCGACTCAGAGGCTCATCCACCAGGCGACTGCGGCGACCCAGACCAGCAGCAGAATCGCCACGATCGGCCGGCTGCCCAAGATGCCATCGTTTGCGCCGCCGTTCTTGCGGCCGGTGAACATCGGCCGAACAAGATTCTCGTGATGCGCCAGACTACCGACGAGCACGCCGGCAAGATGAATCAGCACGATCAGCAGCATCGTATTTGCCGCGCCTTCATGCAACTCGGCCAGCCACTCGCCGCCGATATCCTGATAAACCATCCAGCCGGTGGCACCGGAGAGCAGTGTCAGACCGAGAAGCGCGACGATCGCCCAGCCGCCGGCGGGATTGTGTCCGACGCAGTGCATTGGTTTCGGCCCGAGCAGGCTTTTCAAATAGCACCAGGCGGCACGGGGGCCGCGCACAAAGTCGACGAATAGCGCGTAACGGCTGCCGAACAATCCCCACAGCAGACGAAAAAGGGCAACACCGACCGCGCCGCCGCCGGCGAACACGTGCACCAGGCGCCACTCTTCGCTCTCGCCGGTGAGCCAGGCAACCACGAAACAGGTCGCCAGCAGCCAGTGGCCGACGCGCACCGGCAAGTCCCATACCAGCACTTTGCGGTCAGTCGCGTTCATGGCGGTAACCTCCCGGCATGCGGATTTCGCGTTCGCTGAAACTGCCGGCCTCGGCGCGCGTATGGCAGGCTGCGCAGTTGGCGGCGCTGCCGACGCGTTTGTCGCTCCAGGCGGCCCTCGGCACCTCGTCGTGCTCGTGGCGGAACCAGTTGGAAAAAGTCAGCCGTGGCAATACGCCACCTGCGGCGCCGGCGCCTTTGGTACGGCGCCCCGAACCGGCGTTGGCGACGAGGAAGTCCTCGATCCGGCGGCGGGTCCTTTCGTCGAGCGTCGCGTCGTCGCCGTAGTGCTTGTCCAGCCCGGCCATGACTTGCCGCCAGTCCGGAGCTGAAAGCAGCGCCGGAGGGAAGGCCAGATGGCAACTGCCGCATTCGGCCTTGTAAGCCGGCGGTGCGTCGGCTGGAACCGGAATGCGATCGGCGAACGCGGGTGTCGCCGCCATCACGACAGCGGCCACGAGGATGATTTTCCTCATCTCAGCGACTTCCGGCCAGGAAGGCGATGAAGTCGGCCTTTTCGCCGGCGCTGCACTCGCGTCCGACCACTTCCTTGCAGTTGCGTCTGAACCACTTTTCCACCTTGGCCGGGTCGGTGATGCGCTCGGTGTTGGCGACGGGCGAAAGCGGTTTGATCGACTTGCCGGTGATCGCGTGGCGGCCTGCCTGCAGCGGATTTTCGGTGTGGCAGGTCGAGCACGAGGGAAATTTCTCCGACACGTTGAATTTGCGCACGAAGAATTCCGCGCCGCGCGCAGGAGCCGCCTGGAATCCGCCGCCCTGAGCGGCGGCGTAGCTGTCGCCGACCTGGCCGGGAGTTTCCGCCGACGATGTGCCGCTGACGGCGATCAACAGCAACGGGACAAGGCGATTCATACTCCGACTCCAAAATGCAGAAATGACGGGCCGAAGTATGAACGCCGGGACTTAAGCCACTCTTAGTTCAGGCTTAATCGTTTCTTAACGGACAAGCCGGGGCTACTGACGACCACGGCCCATGCCGCCGCCGCCCATGCCTTGTCCGTTACCCATCCCGCGGCCACCGCCCGGCCCCATTCCGCCGCCGGCGGCGGGCGGAGTGTCGGGCAAGGTGACGCCGCGTTCCCTCGCCCGTTCCTGCATCTTCTTGTGGTGCTCGAGGCGGAAGGTATTTCGTTCTTCCTGCGTCTTGAGCGCTCGCATCTGGTTGCGATACTCGATCCGCTCCTGTTGGGTCATCAACTGGCTGCCGTAGACGGGAGCCGTATCTTGCGCGACAGCGCTGCCGATCGACAGCACGGCGAGCGCGACCGCCGTCATCAGATTTCTTCTGGTCATGATGCTCTCCTTGTTTCGGGGTTGGACAAAGCACCAGACGTGCGGGGAGTCGAATCCCCCGCAACGCCGGATGCCGCTATTGATGTGTCGTCGGATCCCGGACTTGATCTTTCGTTTGCAGCTGGTCCTTGGTCTGCAGCTGGTCCTTGGTCTGCAGTTGATCCTTGGTCTGTAGTTGATCCTTGGTCTGTAGTTGATCCTTGGTCTGCAACTGGTCCTTGGTCTGCAATTGGTCTTTCGTCTGCAGTTGGGTCTGGATTTGCGAGCGTTCCTGTGTCTGCGTTTGGACCTGGCTGTGCGATTGCACGGCTTGGGTATTGCCGAAGCCGGCAGCCGGTCCCGCGCTGTTGCCGCTTGCGCCTCCTGCGCCAGCACCGGCGCCCCCGCCAGCGCCCCCGCCGGCACCAGCGCCACCACCACCGGCACCACCACCGCCGCCACCGCCACCACCACCGCCGCCACCACCACCACCACCACCACCACCAGCCAGGGCGCCGCCGGAAGCGATCATTGCCGCGAACATCAAGGCGAGAATTTTCGAGGGTTTCATGTTGGACTCCTTTTCATGCAAGAAATGTGGAAGGACTACCGTCCCCGACCTCCGCCACCACCACCACCGCCACCGCCGCTGCCACCACCTCCACCCCCGCTTCCGCCGAAGCCGCCTCCGCCAGCGCCACCACCATAACCGTCGCCGAAACTTCCGCCATAGCCGCCGCCGAAGCGGCGCCGGCGGGCTTCGAATCCCGTGCCGTAAGGCGCGTTCAACAGACGCTCCTGACGTTGCTCCCATGTCTCGTCGGCCGCCTGATCATTCTCGGCTGAGGATTGAGATGGGACGCGCGCGTCGTCGCGTGGCTTCGGATCCTGTCGGGTGGTGTTACTGGAAGGAGATACAGCCTCGCGCGGCAGCGAGAGATCCAGCGGCTTTTGCTCCGGGTCGCGCCGTTCCGCCGTCGCGGCGGTCTGCTGCGCCGCAAGCGGGGCAGACAGGCCGATGGCGAGGACTAGAACGGTGAGACGGCGAAGTGAAAGTGACATGACTATCTCGTTGTCGAGGTCGGTGAAGCCATGGTGGGCGCTTGCCGTAACCATGGCATGTCCGGGCGGCAACTGTCCGTTTCCGATTGTTTCTGCGCGTTTCCGCACTAACGGATGTGTCTTCCGGGCGCTAGACTTGCTACATGACACCTTCGAATACGGCCAGCATACTCGTTGTCGACGACGACCCGGCATTGTGCGAGTTGTTGTCGGACTATCTTGGAACGAGCGGCTATTCGGTGACGACCGCGGGCGACGGAAAGGCCATGCGACGAGTGCTGGCGCATGGTATGCCGGATGCGATCGTCCTCGACCTGATGCTGCCCGGAGAGGACGGTCTGGCACTGGCGCGCGAATTGCGAGGCCATTCGGACGTGCCTATCCTGATGCTTTCCGCTCGCGGCGAGGAGATCGACAGGGTGGTCGGCCTCGAGGTTGGCGCCGACGATTACCTTGCCAAGCCCTTCAGTCCGCGCGAACTGCTGGCACGCTTGCGCGCGCTGCTGCGGCGGACGCGCAACGGAGCGCAGGCCGGAGACGGCAGTAGCGGAACGCGCTTCGGCCCGTTCCTCATCGACACGGCGGCACGGCGCCTGTTGCGCGACGGCGTCGAGGTTCGACTGACCGGCGCGGAATTCGACCTGTTGCGGGTTCTGGCCGAACGGCCCAACCGCGTGCTTAGCCGTGATGTGCTGGTCGATCTGCTCAAGGGCTACGATCGGGATCCTTTCGATCGCAGCATCGATATCCGGGTTACCCGTTTACGGAAAAAGATCGAACGCGACCCGGCAGCACCGGCCTATATCCGCACCGTGCGCGGCGAAGGCTATCTTTTCAATCCCCTCGGCGCGTCGGCATGAAGCGGAATGGCACCAGCCTAGCCAGGCAGTACGCGCTGCTGCTGGCGGTATTCTTCGTCGTGTTCGAACTGCTGATGGCGGGGGTGGTCGTCGGTTTGCTGATGCTGCCCATGGCGCGCCGCGCGGCGGGAGACCTGGCCGGGTTGATGGTGCTCTCGGCGCAGACCTGGGCCGAACTGCCTCCGGAGACGCGACCGGTTTTCGAAGCCGAACTGGCGCACAACCACATGCTGGTACTGCGACCGGACATGCCGGCGGTGGTGCACGACCCACTGCACGGCCCCTACCTCTATTTCCTCGAGGAAGCGCTGGCCGAGAAGACCGGTAGTCGTCTTCATCTGATGGCCGAGGTCATCGGCGACCAAACCTGGTACTGGGTACCGCTGCCGTCAGGGGGCAGAACGATTTCGGTCGGACTGCCGCACGACCGGATCGGCACGCAGCCGTTGAACACCATACTGATCTCGCTTGCGGCGGCGCTGGTCATGGCGCTGCTGGCCGCGGTTTGGCTGGCGCGGCTTGCGGTCGGCCCGCTTGCCCGTCTTGAACGGGCGGCCGCGCGGGTCGGTCGCGGCGAAGTCCCGGAACTGCTGCCGGAGTCCGGCCCTCGCGAGTTGGCGACACTGGCGCGACGCTTCAACGCCATGGCGCGTCAGGTGCGGGACCTTCTCGCCGCGCGCACGACCTTGCTCGCGGGCGTTTCGCACGACCTGCGCACGCCGCTGGCGCGCATGCGCGTGGCGCTTGCCCTGCTGGAAAAGAAGCCCGGCCCGAAACTCTTTTTGCGGCTCGAAGCCGACATCGAGGAAATGGATCGCCTGATCGGCAACGTGCTCGACCTGGCGCGCGGCCTGGCCAGCGAGACATCCGAGGACATCGACCTGCGCGGGTTGCTGCTCGAACTGGCCGGTAGCGACGACAGGATCGCGGTCAAGAGTCCGGAACTCCGCGTCAAGGCGCCGTCCTCGGGTTTGCGTCGCGCGGTCGGGAACCTGCTCGACAACGCGCGCCGCTACGGCAGTGAATCGCCGATCGAACTGGTGGCCGAGGCATGGGGGGGCGAGGTTCGCATCGGTGTTCTCGATCGCGGGCCGGGCATCCCCGAGGATCAACTGGCTGTGGTGTTCGAGCCCTTCCATCGCATCGATGCTGCCCGCAGTCCGGCGACGGGCGGCGCCGGATTGGGGCTGGCTATCGTTCGGCAACTCGCCGAAGCGAATCGCTGGCGGGTCGAACTCAGGCGTCGGGAAGGCGGTGGTCTGGAGGCGTGGCTGACACTGCCTGGGACAGGTTCGTCAGCGTTGCAGGATGCCTGATCGGCAGGCGTCCACGGCGCCTCCAATATCCGGATCGCCGACGCTCAGGCGTTGCGGCCCTTCTGCCAGAGCAGGTCGCCGCCGCCCGCCGATTTGTTGAGCCAGCGGCCGAGGACGAAGAGCAGGTCGGATAGCCGGTTGAGGTACTTGCGCGTCGCGTCCGAAACGGATTCGGCGGTGCCCAGCGCGACCACCGCGCGTTCGGCACGACGACAGACGGTGCGCGCCAGGTGAGCCAGCGCCGCTGCGCGGGTGCCGCCGGGCAGGATGAATTCCTTCAGCGGCGAAAGTTCGCCGTTGTAGCGGGCAACAGCGGCATCGATGCGCTCCAGTTGCGTTTCCTTGAGGAAGTTCGCGCCCGGCACGGCCAGTTCGCCGCCGAGATCCAGCAAGTCATGCTGGATGCTGACGAGCAGTTCGCGTGCTTCGTCCGGCATTTCTTCGCAGAGGATCACGCCGAGCAGCGAATTGAGTTCGTCGACCTCACCCAGGGCGGCGATGCGCGGCGCGTCCTTGCCGACTCGCGAGCCGTCGCCGAGGCCGGTGGTGCCGGTGTCGCCGGTGCGGGTGGTGATCCTGGAAAGACGGTTGGCCATGGCGGTCATCCTCTCGGGAGGTGCCGCAATTATCGCAGAAGCCTCGCCGCGCGCCCTGGGTGGCGTGCCGTCACGGCTGACTTTTCGGCCGCTTGAATTCGTTCATGTCGCCGCCGCGCTTGGCGGCGTTGACCAGCAGCACCGCGCATTCGAGGTTGCCGATCACCTGGTCGGCAACGCGCGACAGTTTGCGGCGACGGCTGCCGACCACCACCAGATCGGCGCCGAGCCGGTTGGCGGCGTCGACGATCTCGCGGCAGGGGGCGCCTTCGACGACCAGCGTGTCGCAGGCGATGCCTTCCAGCTTCATTTGTGCCGCCTTGTCGGCGACGTCTTCCTCGGCGTTCTCGCGCGTGCGTCCCTCACCAGCGACGGCGATGATGGTCATCGGTGTGCCGGTGGTTTTGGCGATTTGCGCTGCCAGGTCGGCAACCGTATCGCTGAAGTCGCTGCCGTCGCTGGTGAGCAGGATGCGCTTCTGCCACATCGCAGCCTGCCAGCCGGCGAGCAACACGTGGCTGTCAACCTGCTCCACCAGTTGCGAGGCAATATCTCCAACCAGTTTTTCCTTGAGGTCGCCACGCAGCGGTCGTCGACCGATGACGAGAATGTTGGTGTCGGCCGCCTTGGCCGCCGCTGCCACTTCCTGCACCGGCGACTTGCCGTAGCGGATGGTTTCCTCGGTTGCGACGCCGGCGATGCGTGCCTCATGGGCAGCGGCGGCGAGCCGGGCCTGAGCCAGTTCCTCGTCCGCCTCGGTGGCGATGACCGTCATTACGTCGAGGGTGACCCCGAAGCGGGCGGCGAGCGCGATGGCGATCTCGGTTGGCACCCGGGCGAATTCGCTGCCGTCGGTGGCCAGCATCAAACGCTGGCGGCGGTAGCCGTCGGGCAGCAATCCCTTGGCGCATTCCTTGAAGATGCGGGTCTTGCAACTGCGGCAGACATCCGGATTCAGTGTCCAGTAGAGCGCGCCGGTGACATCGGTCATAACCGGGAAGAAGCCCCCCTCGCCGATATCGCGATCGTAGCCACCCTGTTTGAGGAAGTCGTGATTGCTCTTGTTCAGGCGGTAGAAGTAAAGGCCGCCGCCGATGCGACGCCGGCGGCGCGCTTCCTGCGCCAGCACCTCGGCCCCTGCAATATCGATGGCATTGATTCTGGCAGCGGCGATCAGTACGGTTTTTTGCAGCGGATTGTCTTCGTCGATCTGCTGCAACGCTGCCTGCACATAGTTGGCGGCGCCGAAGTACACCGGACCGTTGATGCGCACGATGCGCAGCTGCGGGCATTCCGGACGTCCCTTGGCGCGCACGAAGTGGTAGGCGCCTTCTTCCTCGGCCGGCACGATGGGCACTATCTCGGGCTTGGAAGTCTTGTACAGGAAGAACATCAGGGACAGGATGATGCCCAGGAAGATGCCGGCCTCGAGGTTGAGGAGGGTGCCGACCAGCGTGACGGCCAGGATCAGCGTTTCGATCTTGCTGGTGTGCCAGATGTGGGAAATGTGATGCAGGTCGATCAGGCCCCAGGCGACCAGAAACAGGATGCCGGCCATCGCCGCATTGGGCAGATAGGCAGCGAGCGGTGCGACCAGCAGCAGCACGATGAGCAGGAAGATGGAGGCGAAAATCGAGGCCAGCGGCGTGCGTGCGCCGGCTTCGTAGTTGACGCCGCTGCGGTTGAAGGAACCCGAAGCCGCGTAGGACGAAAAGAACGAGCCGACGATGTTGGACAGACCCTGGCCGATGAATTCCTGATTGCCGTCGATGCGCTGTTCCGAGCGAACGGCGACGGCGCGGGAAATCGATACCGCCTCGGTCAGCGCCAGCATGGTGATGACCAGCGCCGGGCCAAGCACGTGGCGAAGCGTATCGAAGGAGAAGTCGGGTGCCGAGAGCGGCGGCAGTCCGGCGGGCAGTGCGCCGACGGTCTTGATGCCGGTCTGGTCGGCACCGAGCCAGAAATTGATGATCGCGGCGACGATACTGCCGACGATCATGGCGACGATCATGTACGGAACCTTCTTGAGGTACCGTTTGGACAGGATGCCGGTCGCCAGGGTGGCCACGCTGACGGTCAGCACGTAAGGGTTGCTGTCGGCGAACTGGACGAAGAGCTGGTGGATGATTTCGTAAAACGGCGTGCCACGCGGTATCGGCAGGCCGAAGAAGTTCTTGACCTGACTCGCGCCGATGAGGATGGCGGCACCCGCCGTAAAGCCGATCACGACCGTATGGGAGATGAAATTGATCAGGGCGCCCATGCGGGCAAGACCCAGCACCAGTTCGAATACGCCGACCAGGAAAGTGAGCGTCAGCACGAGCTGGATGTACTCGGCCGATCCCGGCACCGCCTTGTGTGAGAGCGCCGCGAATACGGCGATGGAGATGGCCGTTGTCGGGCCGGAGACGAGATGCCAGCTGGAGCCGAACAGCGCGGCGACAACGGCGGGCATCATCGCGGCATACAGGCCGTATTGCGGCGGCAGGCCGGCGATGGTGGCGAAGGCGACGCCTTGCGGCAGGACGATCAGCGCTCCGGAAAACCCAGCCAGCAGGTCCTCACGTGCGGTCTTGCGCGTGACCATTGGCCACCAGCGCAGGAAAGGCAGGAACTTTTGCAGCGGGCCGGCGGGAACTTTCATCGGAGGTATCGACGACTCTGCGGCCGTCTGCGCGTGAGCTGGGGAGGGCATGAATATTAGCAGATGAGGATATTCGGCCGGAAGCCGGCGCGTGGCACGCGAGTTTAGCGGGCGGGCCGTGAAGGCTGCGTCAAGCGCGGAAGCTAAGGACGGCGGTGGTGCCACCGTTGGGTCGGCTGTCCAGCGCAATGCGCCAGCCGTAGCGGTCGCAGACCCGCTTCACCAGCGACAGACCGATACCGGCGCCGCTGCTTTCCGGGCCACGGTGATAGCGCTGAAATACTTGCGCCATCTCCTCGTCGCGGATACCGATGCCCGTGTCGGCGACTATCAGCCGTTCCTGGGCCAGGCCTATCGCGACCGTGCCGCCCTGGGTGTGTACCAGGGCGTTATGCACCAGATTGGCGACGACGATGGCGAACATGGCGGCCGGGACAGGGAGGTCGACCGGTAGCGGCGCATCGAACTCGACTGCGGTACCGCGCGTTTCCGCCAGCGGTTGGTAGCGTCCGATGCAGTCGCGGACGATTTGGCCCGCGTTGCACGATTCGTCGGTTGGCGCCGCATCCTCGCGGGCGAGCATGAGCAGCGCCGCGAGCAAGTCGGACATATCGACGGCGGCTCGCTGGATACGGGCAATTCGGGCTGCCTGGTCGGCTGACAAGCGGGCGTCGTCGGCCAGCAGTTCGGCGGCGCCGCGGATTACGGCCAGGGGCGTGCGCAGTTCGTGGCTGGCGTCGGCCGCGAAGGCGCGTTCGCGTTCGACGAAAGCGGCCAGTCGCGTTACGTACTGATCGAAGGCGCCGGCGAGTTCGGCGATCTCGTCGGCTGGTTCTTCTGCTACCTCAAGTCGTGGCGGCGCTTCCGGGGGGGCGGCGCTGACGGTTCTTGCCAGTTCGGTCACCGGGGCGATCACCCTGCCGGCCAGCCACAGCCCGCCGATCGCAGAGAGCATCGTCATGACGCCGGCACCGATAATTAGATAGACGAGAAAGTGCTGTTCGCGCCGTTTTTGCCGCTCCTCGTTGAACAGGATCAGGTAGCGCTCCTGGCCCCGTTCGGCGACCGCGACCCGATAGGGAACCCGATTCATGCGGATTTCGTGCTGCCCGGCCGCCAGGTTGCGTAGTGCTTCGGGAGTGTCCGTGGCCGGTTCGCCGGCGGTCAGCAGGTAGCCGCGCAATCCCGCCGTGTTGGGCGGCAGCGATTTCGGGTTGCGTGCCCGGCGTGCCATGTAGTCGTCGAGCTCGGCCGTCAGCGTCTGGTCCATCAGGCGCTGCGACACGTCGCGTGCCGCGAACCAGATTCCGGCGGTCAGCAGCAGGCTGAGCGCCGCGCCGAGGCCTGCGAATGCGGTCGCTACCCGGAAGCGGAGGCTATGGCGGCGTGCCATGAGGCGGCATGATCTGCCAGCCCAGCCCGCGCAGCGTTTGGATCAGCGGCTGACGAAACGGTTTGTCGATGGCGTTGCGGAGAATGTGCAGATGGGCGCGCAGCGCATCCGAATCCGGCGGTGCATCGCCCCAGGCAGCGTGTTCGAGTTCGTTGCGTGACATCACCTTGGGCGACGCGCGCATCAGCGCCTCGAGGAGGCGCAGGGGAATTGGCGGCAGGACGATGCGGACGCCGTCGCGGGTGACGCGCAGGCTCCTCGGATCGAACGTAAGGTCGGCGACGCGCAGTTCGCCGTGTGCAAAAGTGGCATTGGCCCGGCGCGCCAGCGCGTGCAGGCGCGCCTCGACTTCGCGCAGCGCGAACGGCTTGACCAGATAATCATCGGCACCCGCTTCCAGGCCGGCGACCTTGTCTTCCAAAGTGTCGCGCGCGGTCAGCATCAGCACGGGGGTGATGTTGCCGCCTTCGTTGCGCAGGCGGCGGCAGAGCGTGATGCCGTCGATGCCGGGCAGGATCAGGTCGAGCAGGATGGCGTCGAAGCTGTGGGTCGTGGCCAGATGCAAGCCGGTTACGCCATCGCCGGCCGCGTCCACCAGATGGCCGCGCGCGGCGAGGAAATCCACCAGATTGGCGGCGAGGTCGGGGTCGTCCTCGATGACCAGCACCTTGAGCGGGATATTCATGGTCCCGATTATCGCCTATGGATGGCCGAGCCGGTGTCGGACCTCCGCTGACGGCTCATGCGCTCGTGACGGTGCCAACCGGCACCATCGGGAACGGGGGGTGGCATTGAACGCCACGAACCGGATGGTTTCCATGCGGCCCCAACTTTGCTGCGACGCGGGATTCGGGCGCCTGATCGGAATACAAATAAGCTTGTTGGCGAACTGAATACCCCTACTGCTAATATCGCGCTATTCGTCAAGCTATCGTCAACGTTTTGTCAAGGTACTGTAAATTCAATGTGCGGCCTCGGGACCGGACTGCACAGCCATGCGATGTCCACTCCTGCCCTGAGCCAGAAGCTGCTTCCCTTCCTGCGCTGGTTTCCGTTGAACGGCGCCGTCGTTCGCGCCGACTTTGTCGCCGGGCTGACCGTCGCGCTGGTACTGGTGCCGCAGTCGATGGCCTACGCGCAGCTGGCGGGTTTGCCGGCTTACTACGGGCTTTACGCCGCTTTTCTGCCCGTGATCGTCGCCGCCATATGGGGCTCGTCGCACCAGCTCGGCACCGGCCCGGTCGCCGTGGTTTCGCTGCTGACTGCGTCCAGTCTCGCACCCCTTGCCTCGCCCGGCACGCCAAGCTTCGTCGCCCTGGCAGTAATGCTCGCGTTGATGGTCGGCGTCGTCCAGCTTGCGCTGGGTGTGTTCAGACTGGGTGTGATCGTCAACTTCCTGTCGCACCCCGTCATCGTCGGTTTCACGAACGCGGCCGCCATGATCATCGGGCTTTCGCAGATCAACAAGCTGATCGGCGTGCCCATGGGCCGCTCGGAGCATTTCATCCAGGACATTTGGGGTGTTGCCCAGCAGATCGGCGACACCCATTGGCCGACACTGGCCATGGGGCTCGTCGCCATCGCCATCATGTGGGCAATCCGCAAGAAGGCCCCCAGGCTCCCGGGCGTTCTGATCGCAGTGGCGGTGACGACCTGCGCCTCATGGTTGATCGGGTTCGAGCGTAACGATACCGTGTCGGCCGAGCAGATCATGGAGCCGGAGGCTAAAGCGCTGCTGTTGGAATTTGCGCGCGCCGAAGCGCGCATTGACGAGATCAACGCCGGAATCGTTACCAAGTCTGTCGAACTCAAGCAGCAGCGGGCGGAGCACGGCGACTTGTCCCACGATGCGATCACGCTCAATTACGAAATCGAACTAATGCGCCTGCAGCTCAAGGACCGCGAAGACGAGAATCGCCGGCGAAATCGTGCCTTGCGCAGCATGGTGTTCGAAAAAGTCAGCGCTGGCGGTACGCCGGAGTACTACGCGGCGGGCAAGGTGCCCGAGGGAAAGACGGGCGATGGCGGTCGCTGGCGCATTCCGCGCGCCGGGACCGAAACGTTCAAGGTGGTCGGTGGCGGCGAAGTGGTCGGCAAGGTACCCGAAGGTTTGCCCCCGGTCGCGTTGCCTACAATTTCCTGGAACATGATCGGCAGCCTGCTTTCGGTCGCGATCGTCATTTCACTGGTCGGCTTCATGGAGGCGATTTCCATTGCCAAGGCCATTGCCGCCAAGACAAAACAGAAGATCGACCCCAACCAGGAATTGATCGGGCAGGGGCTGGCCAACATTGTCGGCAGTCTGACCCAGTCGTTTCCGGTATCCGGTTCCTTCTCCCGTTCGGCCGTGAACGTCAACGCCGGCGCGGTGAGCGGCCTGTCTTCGGTGTTCACTGGCCTGTTCGTCTTACTGACGCTGCTGTTTCTGACGCCCTTGCTCCACCACCTGCCGCAGGCGGTGCTGGCCGCGGTGATCATCATGGCAGTGATCGGCCTGATCAACTTCGGCGCCATCAAGCATGCCTGGCAGGCCAACAAGCATGATGGAATCGCCGCAGTCGTAACGTTCTTCGCCACCCTTGCCTTCGCGCCGCATCTGGATAACGGCATCATGGTTGGCGCCGGCCTCGCCATCGGCCTCTACCTCTACCGCACGATGTCGCCGCGCGTTGCCATTCTTGGCCGCTATCAGGACGGCACGCTGCGCGACGCTAGGGTGCACAACCTGCCGGCCTCGGAAGTCGTCACCGCCGTGCGCTTCGACGGCCGTCTTTATTTCGCTAACGTCGCCTACTTCGAAGACGCGATCCTCGAAGCCGTCGCGGCGAACCCGAGAGCAAACTACCTGCTGGTCGTCGGCGACGGCATCAACGAACTGGATGCCTCGGGCGAGGAGGTGATGCGCCACATCGTCGAGCGCCTCAACGCCAGCGGCATCACTGTCGTCTTTTCCGGCCTCAAGAGACAGGTGGTCGACGTCATGCGTGCCACGGGCCTGTTCGACGTCGTCACCCAAGACAACGTGTTTCCGACCGCCGATCTCGCCTTGGCCGCGATATATGCCAGAGCCGGCGACAGCAACGGCCAGGACGCATTGCGTCCGGCTATCTCCTGACTTCCATAGCCGCCATTCAGACCAGGAACCGCCATGCCTCGCCTCTCCACCAAGACCCTGATTGCCGCTGTTCTCTTCCTCGTCGTCTGGGGCTTCGCCGCGACGCTGGTGCCCAATCGTGAAATTGCCGTCGTGCTGGGCATCCTGATGTTGACGGTGTTCCTGTTCGCTTTCGAGGTGGTCGGCGTCGATGTGGCGGCTGTGTGCATCATGGTGTTGCTGGGGCTCATCAGCCATTTCGGCGGCTACATCGGCATGTCCAAGCCACTCGTGCACGATTCCGAACTGTTTCGCGGTTTTTCCAGCAACGCCGTCATGTCCATCATTGCGGTCATGATCGTGGGTGCCGGCCTGGACAAGACCGGACTGATGAGCCAGGTAGCCGCAACCATTCTCAAGGTCGCCGGTCGCACCGAAGCGCGCGTCATTCCTGCGATTTCAGGCACGGTCGGCATCATCTCCAGCTTCATGCAGAATGTCGGCGCCGCCGCGCTGTTCCTGCCGGTGGTCGGCCGCATCTCGGCACGTACAGGCCTGCCGCTGCCGCGCCTGCTGATGCCCATGGGCTTTTGCGCCATTCTCGGTGGCACCGTAACCATGATCGGTTCGAGCCCTTTGATCCTGTTGAACGATCTGATCCATACCTCGAACAAAGTGCTGCCGGCCGAACAGCAGATGGAGGCTTGGTCGCTGTTCTCGGTGACGCCGATCGGTCTGGCGCTGCTGGCAACCGGCATCATCTATTTTGTGATTGCCGGCCGCTTCGTGCTGCCAGGCCAAAACCCGGACAGCAGCGGTCACGGCGCCGACGCGATGGATTACTTCCAGCGCATGTATGGCCTCGACTATGCCGTCTATGAAGCGGCGGTTCCGAAGGACAGTCCGCTGGTCGGCAAGACGCTCAACGATATCGAAGGGCCAAATCGCTTGCGCGTGGTGGGCATCCTGCGCGGTGGTGACGACATGCGCATGGGGCCGGCACGCGACGTCGTCATCGCTCCCAATAGCGTACTGGCCATTCTTGGCGCTCCGGTTGTACTGCATGAATTCGCGACGGCCAATGGTCTGAGTCTTCGCGATGAGCTGGCAACTTTCGGCGAACAACTGGCGCCGACCAAGTCGGGTATCGCCGAAGTGGTAATTCCGCCCGGCTCCGACCTGATCGGCAAGAGTTCGCGCGATGTCTGGATGCGCAAGACCTACGGCATCTCTCTGACGGCATTGCATCGCGGCGGGAAGACGCTGCGCGAAGGTGACGGTGTGCGCGACATCCCGCTGCAGGCCGGCGATGCGCTAGTGGTGCATACGTCCTGGCTGGCACTTTCGCATCTGGAAAGGGATCGCCACAACTTCGTCGTCATCACCACCGAGTATCCGCACGAGGAATTACGTCCGAACAAGGTCAAGCCGGCGCTGGTGTTCTTTGTCATCGCGCTCGGCATGATCCTGTTTACCGACATTCGCCTGTCGATTGCCTTGATGACGGGCGCTATCGGCATGATCGTGACCGGTGTGCTGAAGATCGAGGAGGCTTACCAGGCGGTGAGCTGGAAATCGGTGTTCCTGCTCGCCAGCCTGATTCCGCTCGGCCACGCAGTGGAGAGCAGCGGCACGGCGGCCTGGATTGCCCGGCAGACACTGACCCATCTGGCCGGCACGCCGATCTGGGGTATCCAGTTGGTCGTCGCGGTGCTCGCCACCGCATTCACCCTGGTGATGTCGAACGTCGGCGCCACCGTGCTGCTGGTGCCGCTGGCAGTCAATATTGCCATCGGCGCCGGCGCCGATCCGGCGATTTTCGCGCTCACCGTGGCGCTGGCGACCTCGAACTCCTTCTTCCTGCCAACCCACCAGGTCAACGCCCTGATCATGGGGCCGGGCGGCTATCGGGTTCCCGACTTCATGCGGGCAGGCGGCATCATGACCGTGCTGTTCATCGTGGTGTTGATGGTGATGATGAACCTGGTGCTTTGATACCACTCCGGTGCGCATCTGACCGTCAACGACGATTCCGACTGTTGGCGCTATCGTCGTTTGTGCGATGGCTTGGCTTGCCCTCGGGCGGCAGCTTCAGCTTGCGCCATAGCGAACTGCGATTGATGCCGAGGGTTTGTGCCGCAGCTGTCTGGTTGCCGCCGACTTCCTTGAGTACCCAGCCGATGTATGCCCGCTCATATTCTTCCAATGAAAGCATGCGGCCGGCCTGCTTCTGGAAGGCAGGGAACTCGCCAGCCTGAAGGTGTGCCGGAAGGTCGCCCGGTTGCAGGTAGTCACCATTGGCGACCGCGACACCGCGTTCGAGGATGTTCTCGAGTTCGCGCACGTTGCCGGGAAAGGCGTAGCCGCGCAGACGATCGAGCGCTTCCGGCGCGATTCCGACAATTTGTTTCCCCATTTGCAGCGAGAACTTGTGCAGGAAGTGCTGTACCAGCAGCGGGATGTCGTCAGGTCGTTGCACTAGCGGCGGAATGTGCAGGGCGATCACATTGAGGCGGAAATAGAGATCCTGACGTAGCGTGCCGTCGGCTACCGCGGCCAGAACGTCGCGGTTGGTGGCAGCGATGAAACGAATATCGACTTTGGTCGGCACCGTTGCGCCCAGGCGCAACACCTCTTTTTCCTGGATGACGCGTAGCAGCTTGACCTGCATTTCCGGCGGCATTTCCGTGATCTCGTCGAGAAACAGCGTTCCGCCGGATGCCGCTTCGATCAGCCCCTTGCGCGCTGTCGATGCGCCGGTGAAGGCTTCGCGTTCGTGGCCGAACAGTTCGTTGGCGAATAGCTCCTTGTTGAAGGCGCCGCAATTGACCGCGACGAAGGGGCCGGCGTCGCGGCCGCTGTGCTGATGGAGATACTCGACCAACAGCTCTTTGCCGGTCCCGCTTTCGCCGGTCACCAGCACGTTGCAGTCCGTCGGTGCGACCTGGCGGGCGAGGTCGAGCAGATGCAGGGTGGCGGCGTCCTGGGTGATGAAGCGCGCCTTGCCCCGGTAGCTGGCGATTTCCTGGCGCAGGCGTTTGTTTTCCTGGCGCAGACGCACCTTCTCGATCGCCTCGGCAACGACCTGCCTGACCTCGTCGAAGTGGAACGGCTTGGCAATGTAGTGAAAGGCTCCCTGCTTCATCGCCGCCACCGCGGTTTCCGTGGTCGCGTAGCCGGTGATGACGATTACTTCGCTGTCGGGGTGCAGGTTGCGGCAGGCTTGCAGCAAGGCCATCCCATCGACCTTCTCCATACGCAGATCGGTCAGCAACAGGTCGCAGGCCTGCTGCTGGAGGAGTGCCAGGCCTTCCGTGCCGCTGAGCGCGGTACTGACCTCGTAGCCCTCCTTGGTCATCACATGGCTCAGATTGTGGGCGGCGATTTCCTCGTCGTCGACGATCAGGATGCGGTACTTGTCGTTCATGCTGGTAGTGGCCTGGTTATGTCCGCTGCCGGCCGGTCGGGCAACTGGATGACGAACGTGGTTCCGCGCCCTGGTGTGCTGCTGGCCGAGATGCAGCCTTCGTGCTCTTCGATGATTTGATAGACGATGAACAGTCCCAGCCCCATGCCCTTGCCGACGTCCTTGGTGGTGAAGAAAGGGTCGAAGATGCGCGGCAGGATTTCCTGTGCGATGCCGGGGCCGTTGTCGTGCACCCGGATTTCGATGACCGGCATGTCCTGGCAGTCGGCGAGGCCGGGATCGATCGTCGGCTTTCCGTCAGGCGCATGGCGCGTGGCGGCGATATCGACCGTACCGTTCGGTCCCGCGGCGTCGATGGCGTTCTTGATCAGATTCAGAAGTGCCTGCTGCAGGCGTTGCCTGTCGGCCAACACGACCAGATCGTCGGCGATGTTGATGTCGACCGTGAAGTCCGCGGGAACTTCACTCTTGATGAAGCGCAGGGTTTGGCCTACCAGTTCGGCCAGCGGCAGTCTTTCTTCCTGGAACTGGCGTTCACGCGTGAAATCGAGCAGGGAGCGGACGATATTGCGTGCGCGAACACTTTGCTCGTCTATCTGCTGAAGCAACTCGCGCTGATGGCTGCCGGCTGGCGAATCGCAACTCTCCGCCAGTATCTGGCAGGACGACCAGATGTTCGACAACGGATTGTTGAGCTCGTGCGCCACGCCCGACACCATGGTGCCCATCGACACCAGTTTTTCGGAACGCAACAAGTGCTTTTGCCGCAGGTCCAGTTCCTTCAGCATCTGGTTGAAGGCGTTGACGATGGAAACGATTTCCCGGTCCTGAGCGGGCGAGGCCAGCGCTCCGCGTCGGCCGGTGGCGACGGAATTGACGCTGTCCTCGATCTGCTTCAGCGGACGGACGACGTAGCGTGCGATTACCTGGCCGATGGCAACGGTCAACAAGGCAACGCCGGCGATGGAGAAGATCAGGATGGCGCGAAACGAAGATAGCGACGAGCCGACCAGTTGCCGTTCCGCAACCACCACACTTTCGCTGATGGAAACTATGTTCTGCCCCGACGCCCGAATTCGTGGCTCCAGAGTCGATTTGCGGGCCGCCTGGCGGGAATCGGCTGCCGTGAAGTCGTTCATCAACCGTCGGTAGGTTTCCAGTTCCATCCGCAGCGCGGCCAGGTTGGCGTCCGCTCCCAACGTGGCGAAGTCGCCCCGATTGCGGTCGAGGAGGTCGAGCATCCTGGCGCTGAAGCTGGCGTTTTCCCGAAAGTCGTCGGAATGGCCGTAAAGAAAATAATTCCGTTCGAATCGCCGAATTTCCAGCGCGGTATCGAAAAGTTCGGCAACGCGTTCGCGCAAATGGATCTTTTCCTCAAGCAGTCTGAGTTCTTCGTAGGCAAAGACCGACACCCCCAGAATCAGCAGGGCAATAGCGGCGTAAGCAAAGATGATCTTTCCGCGTAGGGAGGAGGGCAGCGAAATTCGCTTCACCTGGAGTTTACTGGGTTGTAGTCGTTGCATTATGCAACATCCGTTGGTTCCCGTGAGCTTTTGCGCCGATTGATTAATTTTGTATTTAGATTCAATTAGTTTTTGTATTTCTGGCACTTTCTGCCAGATTGCCTGTGTTGCAGTTTGCAGCGCGCGGGGCGTTCAATATATTAGGGAAATTTGAAATAACACTTTAAATACATAGCGTTATTGATGTGGGCACGGTTGCTGCGTATTACGGTCGTACTACCTTCGTATAGCAATGGACTCAACATGCGTGCCTTATTGAATCTGCTCCGTGATTTGAGCGATCGCTTTTCCCGGGCGACCGCCTTTGCCAACACCGACAATCTCGGCGATGCGCTTCGCCTGATGGAAGAGCGTCATTCGGCGGAAGTGGAACAACGCCGGTCGGATTTGGCCCGGTGTGCGTCGCTCAGGACAATGAATCGCCCGCGGCCTTCGCGGCAAGCGCGCAACGGCAGCGTCGAACGGGGTGCATCGCGTTGTGCCGCCAGCAGCAAGATCCTGGCGGTGAACTGAATGCGGATATCCACGTTTGACTCAGCCTCGTCACCTTCATTTATCGCCAACTACTTACGCTCGCTGACCCAGTCATTGCGTCTTCTCCGCGACGGCAATACGCTGAGGCACGATCTTCTCGCCGGCATCACCGTTTCGCTGGTAGCCATTCCCCAGTCGCTGGCTTATGCACAGCTGGCCGGTGTGCCAGCCTATTACGGCCTCTATGCCGCCCTGCTACCGACCATCATCGGTGCGGTGTTTGGTTCGTCGCGCCAGCTTTCCACGGGGCCTGTCGCGATGACTTCGCTGCTGACCGCGGCGAGCGTGGCGCCCTTGGCCGCACACGGCAGCGAGTTGTTCTATTCCTACGTGATCCTGCTGGCGTTGATTTCCGGCGTGTTCCAGATCGCCTTCGGGGTGCTACGCATCGGCGTGCTGCTCAACTTCCTGTCGCATCCCGTGCTAATGGGTTTCATCAATGCTGCCGCGCTCATCATCGGCTTGTCGCAACTGCCTGCCCTGCTCGGCATTCCCGCGCACAATTCAGAACACTTCCTCGTGGATGTCTGGCACGTCGTTTCGCACATCGATACCCTGCACGAACTGTCGCTTGTCTTTGGCATCTCGGCCATCTTGTTGCTGTTCGCCTTCAAGCGCTGGGCGCCCAAACTCCCCGGCGTCCTGATCACGGTGTCGGTGCTGACGGTAGCCAGCTACGTGCTGAACTACGCCGATCTCGGCGGCAAGGTCATCGGCGAGATTCCACGGGGCTTTCCGGATTTCAGCGTGCCCCCCATGGACTGGAAAGCGACCATGGCGCTGTTGCCGGCCGGTTTCGTCATTGCGCTGATCAGCTTCATGGAGGCCATGTCGAGTTCCAAGGTGATTGCAATCAAGACGCGCCAGCCCTGGGATGAAAACCGGGAACTGATCGGCCAGGGCCTTGCCAAGATTGCCGCGGCTTTCAGCCATTCCATGCCGGTGAGCGGCTCGTTTTCGCGCTCGGCGCTCAATCTCGCCTCGGATGCCCGCACCGGACTTGCCTCGGTGATCTCGGCGTTGTTCGTCATGCTCACCCTGCTGTTCCTGACGCCGCTGCTTTTCCATTTGCCCAAGCCGGTGCTGGCCGCGATCATCATGATGGCGGTATTCGGCCTGATCAACTTCCGGGCGCTTGCCAACGCCTGGCGCGCCAAGCGCGACGACGGCGTTGCCGCAGCGGTGACCTTCGTCGCCACCCTGGCGTTTGCGCCCAACATTCAGAACGGCATCGTTACGGGAATCATGCTGTCGCTGGCGTTGTTGCTGTATCGAATGATGAAGCCGCGCATCGCCCTGCTCGGCATGCATGACGACGCCACCTTGCGCGACGCCGAGCGTCACAACCTGCCGCCGCTGGATGCCAGAGTCGGTGCGATTCGTTTCGATGGCGCATTGCGCTTCGTCAACATTGCGTACTTCGAGGATGCGCTGCTCAGGCTGGAGAGGGAGAACCCGGAAATTACACACATTCTGATCAAGTCCAGCGGCATCAACGATATCGATGCGTCAGGGGTCGAGATGCTGCTCAATCTGACCAGTCGCTTCAAAAGCAATGGCATTACGCTCGTCTTCAGCGGCCTAAAGAAGCAGGTCTCCGACGTCATGGAGCGGACCGGGCTCGCGGCGAAAATCGGTAGCGACTACATCTTCGCTACCGACCGGGAGGCGCTCGAAGCACTTTGGCGACAACTGCCGCCACAGGAATCCGCGCAAGTGCAAATCCGCGCCGCGTGAGCGGCGCGGTATCATTGCGGCTTTCATAAAGCCGCGACATGATCCGAAACGCTCCATTCGGCGATACGCCCCTCGTCCATAAGTCCGCCTTGGCGGATTCGACGGCGTATCGCCAACACTGACTTTGTTGTCGTCCTGATCCGTGCCGAACCTGTTCTCCATCGACGTTCTGCTGATTGCCGCCTGCGCGTGGCTGGCAATCGGCTTGGCCGGGATTCTGGCTCCGCGTAATCTGGAATTTATTTCGAAGACTCTGTTTCCTCTCGGTTCCGTGGTCGGCTTCGTCGTCGGCATCGCCGCGCTGTTCTTTCTCGGCGACGAACCGCAGACATCGGTGCTGGCCATCGGTCTGCCGACGCTGCCCTTTCACCTTCGCCTCGACAACCTCGCCGCCGTTTTCTTGTTGCTGCTGGGCTTCGCCTCGTTCGGCATCTCGGTTTACGCCGCCGGCTATTTTCGCAAGGGCGAGGGCGCCGCGCCCGGGCTGCTCTGCCTCGAGTACCACTTCTTCCTCGCCAGCATGCTCATGGTGCTGCTGGCCGACGACGCCTACGCCTTCATGGTTGCCTGGGAGGGTATGGCGCTGTCGTCGTTCCTGCTCGTCACCACCGATCATCGCCACGAGGCGATTCGCCGCGCAGGCTACCTCTACCTGCTGATCGCCCACGTCGGCGCGATCTCCATCCTGCTGTCCTTTGGCGTCATGACCGGCGGCGCGGGCGACTACACCTTCGCCGGCATGCGTGCGCAGGAACTGTCGCCGTTCTGGGGCTCGGCCGCGTTCCTGTTGGCGCTGGTCGGCTTCGGCGCCAAGGCCGGGCTGCTGCCCCTGCACGTATGGCTGCCCGAGGCGCACCCCGCAGCGCCTTCGCCGGTATCGGCGATGATGAGCGGCGTCATGCTCAAGACCGCCATCTACGGCCTGCTGCGTGTCAGCTTCGATCTCGTCGGCACACCGCTCTGGTGGTGGGGCGTGGTGGTCATGGCGGTCGGACTCGTTACGGCGCTGTTCGGTGTGCTTTATTCCACCGTGCAATCCGACATGAAGCGGCTGCTGGCCTACTCGTCCATCGAGAACATCGGTCTCCTGGCGGTCGGCATCGGTCTGGCGCTGCTCTTCCATGCCTTCCAGATGGACATACTGGCCGCGCTGGCGATGACGGCGGTTTTCTATCATTGCCTCGCCCATGCCGGTTTCAAGAGCCTGCTGTTCCTGTGTACCGGCTCGGTCCTGCACGCCACCCACGAACGCAGTCTGGGCAGACTCGGCGGTCTGATCCATCGGATGCCCTGGGTCGCGTGGCTGGCCCTGCTCGGCGTGATCGCCAGCGCCGGTCTGCCGCCGCTCTCCGGTTTCGTTTCCGAATGGCTGCTGCTGCAGGCCTTTCTTTTCTCGCCGGGCCTGCCGCATTCCTGGCTCAACATGATCGTGCCGGTCGCCGCGGCGGTGATTGCGCTGGTCGCGGCGATGGCCGGTTTCGCCATGGTCAAGTTCCACGGCATCATCTTCCTCGGCCAGATGCGCGAACCGAACCTGATCCACGCCCACGACGCGGGTCCGTGGGAGCGTGCCGGCCTCGTCTGGCTGGCCGCCCTGACCGTACTGCTCGGCGTGCTGCCCTCGACCGTGATCGGCCTTTTCGACAGCGCGACGCGGCAGTTGCTCGGCACCGGCCTCGCCGACCGGGTGGCCGAGCATGGCTGGGCCATGCTGGCGCCAATTTCGCCCGACCGCGCCAGCTACATGCCGATGCTGTTCCTCGCCACCATCGCCACCGTGCTGCTGCTGGCGCGCTGGATGGTGCGACGTTTCTACCACGGACGCACGCGCCGATCGGACGCCTGGGATTGCGGCTATTTCTTCCAGGGGCCGCGTGCTCAGGACACCGCGGAAGGCTTCTCACAGCCGATCCGTCGCATCTTTGAGCCGATGTTCCGCATGCAGCGCCACTTTCCGACCATCCACGACGAGCAGCCCTACTACTCGGTCAAGGTCGAGGACCATCTCTGGCACTGGCTTTACCTGCCGGTGGCGCGGGCGGTGGAATGGGTATCGGGGCTGGTCGTGCGGGTGCAGGGTGGCCGCATTGCGGTATACCTGATGTACAGCTTCCTGACCCTGCTGCTGTTGCTTCTGGTGGCGCGGCCATGATTCCATTCTCGGGGTTGCTCGGCCAATTGTTTGCCATCGCGCTGGCGCTGGCGCTCGCGCCGCTGCTGACCGGCTGGGTCAACCAGTGCCGCGCCGTGCTGCAAAGCCGTTCGGCACCGCCGCTGCTGCAGCCCTATTACATGCTGCACAAGCTGTTCCAGAAAGACGTGGTGATGGCGCACAACGCCTCCTCGCTGTTCCGCACCGCGCCCTTCGTCATCTTCGGCTGCATGCTGCTTGCCTGCGCCATCATCCCCAGCCTGTCCACCGACCTGCCGTTCGCGCCGGCCGCGGACATGCTGGCGCTGGTCGGCGTGTTCGGTCTGGCGCGCATCTTCATTTCGCTGGCGGCGATGGATATCGGCACTTCGTTCGGCAGCCTGGGCGGCCGGCGCGAAATGCTGGTCGGCTTTCTGGCCGAACCGGCGTTGCTGATGGTCATTTTCACGACCGCCATGATTTCCCATTCCACTTCCCTGGCGACCATCGTCGAAACCCTCGCGCACCGCGACTTCATCATCTACCCGAGCCTCGCTTTTGCCGGCATCGCCTTCACCATGGTGTCCCTGGCCGAGAATGCGCGCGTGCCGGTGGACAACCCGGCGACCCACCTCGAACTGACCATGATCCACGAGGCGATGATCCTCGAATACTCCGGTCGCCATCTGGCGCTGATCGAATGGGCGTCCAGCCTCAAGCTCTACGCCTATTCCTGCCTCGGTCTGGCGCTGTTCCTGCCCTGGGGCATCGCCGAGAAGGACAGCTTCCTCGGCCTGATCGGCGCCATCCCGCTGTTGCTGTTGAAGCTCGGCATCGGCGGTTTCGTGCTGGCGCTGATCGAAACGGTGAACGCCAAGATGCGCATCTTCCGCGCACCGGAATTCCTCGGCACCGCCTTCCTGCTCGCGGTGCTCGGCCTGCTCGTCAGGTTGCTTCTCGAGGCACGCGTATGAACGCGATCATCCCGGTGTCCGCGCAACTCATCAACCTCTGCGCCTCGGTCATTCTGCTGCTGGCGTTCGCCATGCTGGCGCAGCGCCGGGTGATGCAGCTGATCAACCTGTTCGCCTTGCAGGGCGCGGTACTCTGCCTTTCGACCCTGATAGTGGCGGTGACCACCGGGCAGCATCACCTTTATTACTCGGCGGGGCTGACGCTGGCGCTGAAGGCGATCCTGCTGCCCTGGATCCTGCACCGGCTGGTGCGCAAGCTCTACGTGAAATGGGACGTCGAATCGCTGGTGAACGTGCCGACCACCATGCTGGTCGGCGTTGCGCTGGTGATGATCGCCTTCAACGTCGCCCAGCCGATCTCGCTCCTGTCGCAGACCATCAGCCGCGGCACGCTGGGCATCGCGCTGGCGGTGGTCATGCTTGCCTTCCTGATGATGATCACGCGCACCAAGGCGATCCCGCAGGTGGTCGGATTCCTGGCCATGGAAAACGGCCTGTTCCTGGCCGCCACCAGCGCCACCTACGGCATGCCGATGGTGGTCGAGCTGGGCATCGCGCTCGACGTGCTGGTCGGCGTCATCATCCTCGGCGTCTTCTTCTTTCAGATCCGCGACCAGTTCGACAGCCTCGACATCAGCCATATGGAGAAACTCAAGGATGGCTGAGCTGGATCTCTTCGTCGTCATGCTCGCCATTCCCCTCGTCAGCGGCGCGCTGTTGACGGTGATCGGCGAGCGCAATTGGGCGCCCAACCTCAACGTCATCGCCAGCGGCGGCACCTTCGTCGCCGCGGCGCTGCTCACCGCCGACATCATCACCAACGGCCCGCGCTTTGCGGTCGGCGAGCACTTCTTCATCGACTCGATGAATGTCTTCTTCGTCGCGCTGACCGCCTTCGTCGGGATGACCACCAGCATCTTCTCCGGACCGTACATGAAAAACGAGCGCGAGCACGGCAGGCTTTCCGTGCCGCGCATGCGGCTCTACAAGAGCATGTTCCAGCTCTTCATGTTCACCATGCTGGTGGCGCTCACCACCAACAACATGGGCATCCTTTGGGTGGCCATGGAAGCGGCGACGCTGACTACCGTGCTGCTGGTCTCGCTCTACCGTACGCCGGCCAGCCTGGAGGCGGCCTGGAAGTACTTCATCCTCTGCGGCGTCGGCATCGCCCAGGCGCTGTTCGGCACCATCCTGCTCTACTTCGCCGCCGAACGCGTGCTCGGCGAGACGGGCAACGCGCTGCTGTGGACGCACCTGGTCGAAGTCAGGGGCGAACTCGATCCGACCATCATGGTCCTCTCCTTCATCTTTCTGCTGGTCGGTTACGGCACCA
Source organism: Rhodocyclaceae bacterium (assembly GCA_050287865.1). Taxonomy (GTDB): domain Bacteria; phylum Pseudomonadota; class Gammaproteobacteria; order Burkholderiales; family Rhodocyclaceae; genus Fen-999. The sequence goes on from JBNKCS010000009.1 coordinate 27,220, forward strand.
AGGTCGGCCTGGCGCCGCTGCACAACTGGCTGCCCGACGCCCACGCCGAAGGTCCGACGCCCGTTTCGGCGGTGCTTTCCGGCCTGCTGCTCAACGTCGCGCTCTATGCCGTCCTGCGCAGCAAAGTGCTGGCCGACGGCGCCATCGGCGCCGGCTTCGCCGGCAATCTGATGATGGGCTTCGGACTGCTGACGCTGCTGATGGCCGCCTTCTTCCTCGGCCGACAGAAGGACATCAAGCGCATGTTCGCCTACTCGTCGATCGAGCACATGGGCCTGATCACCTTCGCCTTCGGCATGGGCGGCGCGGTGGCCAACTTCGCCGGCCTGCTGCACATGACCATGCACTCGCTGACCAAGTCGGCCATCTTCTTCGCCGTCGGCCACGCCACGCAGAAATCCGGCACGCAACTGATGGCCGATATCCGCGGCCTGGTCCGCATCAACCCCGTGATCGGCTGGGGCCTGATGCTCGGCACGCTGGCCATCCTCGGCATGCCGCCGTTCGGCGTCTTCGCCAGCGAGTTCATGATCCTCACCCACGCCATGAAATACCACCCGTGGGCGACGCCGATCCTGCTGCTGGCGCTGGGCGTCGCCTTCGCGCAGATATTCGGCAAGGTGCAGCCGATGGTGTTCGGCGACACGCACGCCAAGCGCCTGCCGCACGCGCCGGCCATCACGCCCGTGTTTCTGCACCTGGCCATCGTGCTGATGCTGGGCCTCTGGATTCCTCCCTACCTGACGCGCTGGTTCCAGGAAGCCGCGAGGATGCTCGGCTGATGGCCTCGCTTGCCCTCCCCTCCCGGCCTCCCCTCACGGGGAGGAGCCTGCAAGCTCGCTTCGCTCGACTGTCACGGGTCGGCATGGCGAGCATGAGCGCGGTTGCGCCTCTGGCGCGTGCCGTCCCGTCTCGGGGCGGCCCTTCGACGGGACTACGTCCATGAGACTGCTCGCCGAAACCATCGACTTCACGGCGCAGGAAGGAGCAGGCAGCCCGGTCTGGCGCGGCAATGCGGCCAACGGCGAGGAACTGCTGCGCTTCGCCATCGCCGCCCATCGTGCCGACGGCCGCATCGCCGCGCTTTGGGGCGAAGACCGGCGGCGCGAGGAGGGCTGCTTCCGGCTCGACTGCGTATTCGGACTCGAAGAAGGCCATGCCTGGCTCACGCTGGACCTGCCTGCCAGCGGTGCCGACTGTCCGTTCTATCCTGACCTTTCCGGCATCTTTCCGACCGCCAGCCGCATGCAGCGCGCTACCCGCGATCTCGTCGGCATCACATCCGACGGCGGCGACCAGCGGCCCTGGCTGCGCCACGGTGCCTGGCCCGAGAGCTGGTATCCGCTGCGCCACGATACCGTGCATGAAGTCGGCATGGGCGTCGGTTTCCCCAATCTGCCCAGCGACTACGATTTCGTGCAAATGGGCGGCGAAGGCGCGCACGAAATCCCAGTCGGCCCCATCCACGCCGGCATCATCGAGCCCGGCCATTTCCGCTTCTCCGTGATCGGCGAACGCGTGCTGCGCCTCGAACAGCGGCTCGGCTACCAGCACAAGGGCGTCGAGCATCGCCTGACCGGCGTCGACCTCGTTACCGGCGCCAGGCTGGTCGGCCGAGTTTCCGGCGATGCCACTTGCGCCTACGCCTGGGCCTACGCAACTGCGCTCGAAACCGCCTGCGGCGTTGCCGTGCCGGCGCACGCGCTCAGCCTGCGCGCCCTGATGCTCGAACGCGAGCGCGTCGCCAACCATCTCGGCGACCTCGGCGCCCTGGGCAACGACGCCGCCTTCGCCTTCGGCCTCACCCAGTTCATGCGCCTCAAGGAAGACTGGTTGCGCCTTAACGCGCAACTGTTCGGGCATCGCTTTATGATGGACCGCATCGTGCCCGGCGGTGTGGCCGTCGACCTCGATGCCGATGCGCTGCGCCGCATCCGCGAACAGTGCGACGTCATCGGTCGCGAAGTCAAGGCGCTGCGGGCCATCTACGATGAACATCCCGGGCTGCAGGACCGCTTCATGACGCTCGGCCCGATCTCCGCGGCGCTGGCGCGCGAACTGTCGCTGACCGGCATGGCCGCGCGTGCCACCGGCCTCATCCTCGACGGCCGCTGCCATCGCCAAGGCTACGTGCCGCCCGCGCCCTACGACGCGCTCGGCGTGCGGCCGGCCACCGACGAGCGCGGCGACGTTGCGGCGCGTGTTGCCGTCCGCTTCGATGAAGTGTTCGAATCGCTACGCCTGATCAAGGAAATCTGTGCCGGGCTGCCAGAAGGCGATTACCGAGTCGAGGCCGCGCCGGTGCCGAACGCCGCCGGCCTCGGCGTCGTCGAATGCTGGCGCGGCGAAGTCATCGTCGGCGTCCAACTGGACGGCGAAGGGCGCATTGCCCGCGCTCATCCGCACGATCCCTCGTGGCAGATCTGGCCGGCACTGGAACATGCCGTATTGCGCGACATCGTTCCCGACTTTCCGCTCATCAACAAGTCGTTCAATCTTTCGTACTCGGGGGCCGATTTATGAACCGCCTCCCCCGGCCCCTCCTCGCGGAGGGGAGCCTGCCAGCTCGCTGCGCTCGTCGATCACGGGGTGCTTCGATCAATCGTTCGCGCGGATGTTCGCTCCGCGAACGCGTCGTCCGGCCTTGGGACGGCCCGGCGGCCGGACTCCTTCGTTCGGAGGCGACATGATTTCGCTGCTCTGGCGCATTCTTCGCACCGGCAGGCTCACCGAGCCGCTGCCGCGCATCGAGCCGGGCGAGCGGGAGCAGCGCACCGAGACCGATCGACTGAACGACGAAATCTACGCCATCCTCGGTCGCGCGCTGACCATCCGCGAAGTCGATGCCGGCTCCTGCAACGGCTGCGAACTGGAAATCCACGCCCTCAACAACGCCTACTACAACATCGAAGGCAGCGGCATCAAGTTCGTCGCCAGCCCGCGCCACGCCGACATGCTGCTGGTCACCGGCCCGGTGACCAAGAACATGGAGAACGCGCTGCGCATCGCCTACGACTGCACGCCCGATCCCAAACTCGTCGTCGCCGTCGGCGATTGCGGTTGCGGCTGCGGCGAAGCAGGGCGCCTGTTCAACGAGAACTACGCCACCTGCGGTCCGGTCGAGAACGTCGTCGCCGTCGATGTGCGCATCCCCGGCTGCCCGCCGACGCCGACCGCGCTCATGGAAGGCATCCTCGCCGCCGTCAAACGACGGTAATGGCGTCTCACCACGCCTGACTTTTCACGTGATGTCGTCGGCTCAGCCCGGCTGGCCGTCGATGCGCGGGCGAACGAGGAAGGGCGTGTATCGCCACAGGTAAAGAACGAAGGCGAGCGTCCAGCAGGTCGCCGCAGCATGGATACCGGCAAGGCTCGCGCCGGGCCCGGCAAGCAGCGTCGTCACGCGTGCGACTGCGGCAAGCTGCACGAGCACATAGGCCGCTGTCTCAATGCGGGTTGCTGTGATCGGCCGGCCCGTGTGGCCGAGCGCCGTGCGCGTGATCATGCCAATGATGAGGCCGGCGGTGGCGCCGATCGTGAGGGCGTGGACGCCCGCCGAACGCGGCAGCCAGCCGAGCTGCGAAGCGGCGAGCAGCGTGAGTCCGACCGGGATCCACATATGCGAGACGTGCAGCACCCATAGCAGCGGTTGCCGCCGCGTCGCCCACGGATTCCAGCCGGCGCAGCGGATGAACTGGAAAGTCGCTGCCGTCATTGCAAGCAGGACGGCAACGGTCTCCCCCGGCAAGAAAACCCAGGCGCCCAGCGCCAGCGCAGTAAAGGCGATCGCCGCGATGTTCAGCCAGCGTCGTTGCCACTGCCGCACGCCCTTGATCGCGCTTGCCGTAAATGAAGGAATCACGCGGCCGCCGATCGTGGTTTCCAGCACGATCAGTACGGCGAGCGCGGCGTGCAGCGCCGCCAGCGGGTCGATCGGAAGCATGCCGAGCCGGCCCAGATGGAACGCGAGGTTGGCGAGCGACAGCAGCGCCAGGATGACGACGATGACGTAGTTGCGTCGGCTACCGGCGCGCCAAAGTACGCGGGCGAGCAGCACTGCCGCGACCGGCAGCAGGGCGACGTCGACGAGCGCGCCGGCGATGCCGGAATCGAACGCCATGAGCAGGCGCCCGGCGAGCCACAAGACGACCAGCGCTGCCAGTATCCCGCCGGTCGGCGTCGGCAGGCCCGTCCAGTTGCGGCCGGCGGTGAACAGGAATCCCACGACGACGGCGGCGGCGAAACCGAAGATCATTTCATGCGCATGCCACCAGATGCCGGCCATCGGCGGGCTCAGGACGCCCACGAGCGCAGCCACCCAAATCGGCACCGCGACGGCGGCGAAAGCGGCTGCGGCGAGGTAGAAGGGCCGAAAGCCCAGGCGCCAAAGGGCGAAAGTCTTGTCCGCGTCGTTCCCGCGCGGTTCGTGAAGGGGTATCAATGCCATGAGCAGGTCGTTCCTTCATCCGTGGTGTGGCGCCGATGATGAGTCAGCGCATTCGGCAAAAGAATGATCTTGGTCAAGATCGACAGACAGCGGCGAGATAAGCCCTTGGGCGGCGTCCCGCCAGCGACCGCTCGCAATGGAGGGGCCCCCACGCAGTGGGGGCGCCAAGCAACGGCCTTCGGCCGTTGCGCGCCAAGGGCAAAGGGACGAACCACCGCCGCTAGGCGGTGGTTGGCCCGCGAGCGGGATGCGCGACGCCATCGCCAAACTCGCGATCGCCGCATCCGCCTTCACGGTCGCATCCCCGCAAGCGGGGCCCCTGCTCCGCGTTCCGTCGTCGCCTGACTTTTCGTCGGGGCCGGAACGGGCCTTAACGC
>JBNKCS010000010.1:0-29882 GCA_050287865.1 Rhodocyclaceae bacterium
CGTAGATCCAGCCATGCAAGGCGAGTTTCTGGCCGCGTCGCCAGGCATCGCCGACCAGCGTGGTGCGGGCGACGTTGCGTACCTGCTCGATGACGTTGAGTTCGGAAAGGCAGCGTTGCACGGCATCGGCGTCCGGCTGCGCATCGAGGATGCCGGAATGGCGTTCGGCGACGTCCTGGATGTGGCGCAGCCAATTGTCGATCAGGCCCAGCGATTTGCCGGCCAGCGCAGCCTTGATCCCGCCGCAGCCATAGTGTCCGACAACCATGACGTGGCGGATGCCAAGCACGTCGACGGCGTATTGCAGCACCGACAGGCAGTTGAGGTCGGTATGCACGACGACGTTGCCGACGTTGCGATGGACGAACACTTCGCCCGGCGCGAGACCGGTGATCTGGTTGGCCGGCACGCGGCTGTCGGAACAACCGATCCACAGATACTCGGGCGCCTGAATCGCCTCCAGGCGCGCGAAGAATTCGGGATCGGTGGCGACGCTGTCCGCCGCCCAGCGGCGGTTGGCCTCGAAAAGCTGTTTGAGCAGTTTCATGCGATCGGGCGGCGTACCGTCACGGCTGACCAGCCCGAAGGGCGCAGGACGCCACGCAGTGGCGGTCCCGAGCAACGCGAGGGATGGAGCGAAGCTCCACACTTTTGGCTCCGGCCGCGCTGACGCGCTTAACCGGCTGACGCCGGTTAGCCTGCACCGAAAGTCCGCTCGGATCGGGAGACAACTGGCGTATCGTCATGGCTGACTTTTCAGCGCGGCAATGCGGTCTTCGATGCTCGGGTGCGTAGCGAACAGGCTGCCGATGCCGCCGGCGATACCCATGCTGGCCATGTTCTGCGGCAGCGGCTCGGGATGCAGGCCGCCGAGGCGTTGCAGCGCGGCGATCATCTTGTTCGGGCCACCTTCCAGCTTGGCGGAACCGGCGTCGGCACGGAACTCGCGCTGGCGCGAAAACCAGGCGACGATGATGCTGGCGAGCATGCCGAAGACGACCTGGCAGACCATGACCGTGACGAAATAGCCGATGCCGGGACCGGAAGAATCGCTGCCGCGCCGCATCGCTCCGTCGATGAGGTAACCGACGACGCGCGAGAGGAAGAAGACGAAGGTGTTCACCACGCCCTGGATCAGGGTCAGGGTCACCATGTCGCCATTGGCGATGTGACTGACTTCGTGCGCCAGCACCGCCTCGACTTCGTCCCTGCCCATGCTTTGCAGCAGGCCGGTGGAAACGGCAACCAGAGAGTTGTCCTTCGTGGCGCCGGTAGCGAAGGCGTTGGGCGGGCCCTCGTAGATGGCGACTTCCGGCATGGCGAGGCCGGCAGCCTTGGCTTGGCGACCGACGGTTTCCAGCAGCCACTGCTCGGTGCTGTTCTTCGGCGATCCGATGACCTGCGCGCCGGTGCTGCGCTTGGCCATCCACTTGGACATCAGCAGCGAAATGAAGGCACCGCCGAAGCCGAATACGGCGGAAAAGCCGAGCAGTGCGCCAAGGTTGAGTCCGTTCTGCGTCAGGTAGCGGTCGACGCCGAGCAGGCTGGCAACCACCGACAGCACCAGCATCACGGCGACGTTGGTGGCGATCAGGAGGAAAATGCGTTTCATCGTAGGTTTCTCCGTCGACAAATCAAGAGGCTGTACGCCGGTTTGCGCGTACCGAGCTGCCGAGCGCCCAGACGATGAGCGCCGCCCCTAAAAGTCCAGTTATGGCCTCGGGAATGTGGAATTCAACCCCGCCGAGCATGATAGCGGCCAAGGCACCCACGGCCCAGAAGGCGCCATGTTCGAGGTAGCGGTAGGTATTGAGGGTGCCGCGCTCGACCAGCAACAGTGTAAAGCTGCGCACGAACATGGCGCCGATACCGAGCCCGAGTGCGATGACGAGGAGATCGCTGGTCATGGCGAAGGCGCCGACCACGCCGTCGAACGAAAAGCTGGCGTCGCGCACTTCCAGAAACATGAATCCGGCGACGCCCTGCCGGACCACATGAGTGGGCACAATCTCTTCGTCGCCGCCGAGCAGGGCCGCCAGGCCCCTGACAACGATGAACAGCACCACGCCCCAAATACCGGCGACGACGAACTGTCCCTGCCGGACGGGATCGGAAATCAGCCACGACGCCCCCAGCACGACCAGCAGGCTCAGCGCCGCTTCGATGGATTCCAGTTTGCCCAGCCGCGACAGCGGTCGCTCAATGACTTCCAGCCAGTGCTCGGTCTTGTGGCGGGCGATGAAGAAATGCAGAAACACCATCATCAGGAACGATCCGCCAAAGGCGGCGATCTGATGGTGAGAGATCGCCAGCGCCTTGCCGTATGCCACCGGATCGTTCATGGCCAGATCGACCGCCTTGACCGGGCCCATGCCGGTCGCAACGGCAACGATGAGTACGGGAAAGAGCAACCGCATGCCAAACACGGCGACGAGCATGCCCCAGGTGAGAAAGCGGCGGCGCCACTTCTCGTCCCAACCTGCCAGGACGCCGACGTTGACCACTGCGTTGTCGAAAGACAGCGACGTCTCCAGAACGCCGAGGAACACGAGAGTGGCGACGCCCGACCAACCGCCGATGGCGTAGCCGAGCACGAGAGCGACGGCAGAAAACGCCACGGTGCCGACGAAATGGGAGTACCAAGGCTTCATGGCGGCGGATGTTACTCCGCCCGGCATGTGCCGGGTCCGCGGATCAGTGCGCGCCCGCTTCGATGTCCGTCGCGCCGGGCTGGACCATCACGGCCGGCGTGCCGCCATGGCTGACTTCCTTGTGCGGCGCGTGCGGATGCCAGCCGTTGATGACCAGGATGGCGACGAAACCGACCACGTAGCCAACTGCCACGAACCAGCCGTGGCGCAACCACTGGCCAACCGACTTGGCCTCGGGAAACAGGTTGGAGAGCGCAACACCGGCGGAGGAGCCGAACCAGATCATGGAGCCGCCGAAACCGACGGCATAGGCCAGGAAACCCCAGTCGAAGCCGCCCTGCTTCAGCGCCAGCGCGGTGAGCGGGATGTTGTCGAACACCGACGAGATAAATCCGAGCGCAAGCGTCGATATCCAGGAAGCCGGCGGCAGCTTCTCGACCGGCATCATCGAGGCGCAGGTAACCAGCGACAGCAGGAAGATCGAACCTTTGAAGGCGTCCGGAATCAGGCTCCACTCCGGCTTGCGCAACGGGATAGCCAACAGCAGCGCGACCCAGACGGCAGCACCAAGGAACGGAAAATGATCGGCCGCCTCGGGGAAGTTCAGGTTGACGGTTACGTTGGTGCCGACCGCGGCGACCAGAATGAAGCCGACAATACCGACGCGCATCCAGTCGATGTGATGGACCGCTTGCATGTCGCGGCTGATCGCCATGTGCTTGTGCTGAAGCAGCGCCGCCGGAACGCCGAATACCATCAGCGCTGCCGCCGCCGCAACATAGGCCTCAAGGACGTCGAAAGGCGAAACGCCGTCGATCCACATCATGGTCGTAGTGGTGTCGCCGACGACCGATCCGGCGCCGCCGGCATTGGAAGCGGCGACGATGGCGGCGAGATAACCGATATGCACCTTGCGCTTGAACACGCTGGCCGCGACTGTGCCGCCGATCAGGGCGGCGGCGATATTGTCGAGAAAGCCCGACAGCACGAAGATGATCACCAGCAGGACGAACGGTCCCTGCCAACCTGCCGGCAGCAACCTGGGCAGCACCTCGGGCACACCCGAATCCTCGAAATGCCGCGCCAGCAGGGCGAAACCGACCAGCAGACAAAGCAGGTTCACCAGCAGCACCCATTCGTGGCCCATGTGCGCCGCGAAGCCGGCGATGCCATCGCCGGTATTGAAGCCGGTAAACAGAATCTTGTAAGTGGTGATGGTCGCCAGCCCGGTCAGCGCCACCTGCAGGACATAGTGGTGGAACATGGCAACGCCCAGCAGGGTCAGGGCGAACAGGATGAAATCGACCGGGATACCGGCGACAGCAGGGCCGTCGGCGGCGAACGCGAACGCCGGCATCGCCAGCAACAGGAGAATCTGGATCAGGGATTGGGGCCGCATGGGAATTGTTTTCATGAAAGGTCGGCGGAGTTTACCATCGGCAGTGACGTCGGCGTCGGCCTTGCGGTCAACAAGTCATGGGATAATGCTTTCCTCAATCTGAATCGGAAAGCACCATGCTAAAGACCCTGCTTCCTATCGACGGCTCCGAGGCGTCGCTGCGCGCCGTCGAGTATGTCATCCGCCTGTATAACAGCTGCCACAACGGCCAGATCGTACTGGTCAACGTTCAGCCGCCGGTCGACTCCTGGGAACTGAAGAGCCATGTTCGCCCGGCCGAAATCCAGGCCATGCAGGAAGCGCGCGGCGGTGACGCGCTCGATCCGGCGCGCAAAATGCTCGACGACGCCCATGTCCCCTACGAGCCACTCGTACTGCTCGGCGAGGTGGCGGCATCAATCGTCTCCTGCGCGCGGGAAAACGCCTGCGAACAGATCGTCATGGGCAACAAGGGCGAATCCTTCCTCGAGGAGGCCGTCACCGGATCGGTCGCGCACGACGTTCTGCGCCTTTCGTCGCTGCCCGTCACCTACGTCAAGTAAGACCCGCCGTGCGCCGCCAAGTCCGGATCATCCGCCAAACCGCCCGCTTTTTGACCGGTGCGCTTCTGACGATGACCTGTGTTCTCGCGGCTAACGCCCAGGAAACATCAGCTCCCCGCTTGCCGCCGGCGCCAACGCCGACCACGTTGTATCCGGCCGCCGGAATCGCGGCGTCCTACGCCAGCCCGGGCGGAGCCCCGCTTTATGCTTGGCAAGCGCTCTATCTTCCCATCCAGTCGCGCCTTCTTTACGGCGACATCGCGGATGGCAAGCCGTCCGAAGTGCTGCTATCGGCGCAAATCAGCATTCGCAACACCGATCCCGGCGTGGCCCTCGAAGTCGGCAGCGCCCGCTTTCACGACGCCTCGGGCAAGCTGGTGCGCAACCTCCTGCAGCGGCCGCTGCGCATTCCGCCGCTCGGCAGCCACGATCTATTCCTGCCCCGCGCCGAGGCGGCCAAAGCGGGCGGCGGCAACATCGTCGTCGAATGGAGCGCCGAGCGGCCGATCAACCCACCGCTGGTCGAGGCATTGCATAGCGACATCCGCGGCGGTCACACGCTGTTCTTCGTTACCACCGCGCAGCCGATCCAGCCGCGCTGAACGGCACGCGGCGTCCCGCCACAGCTGACTTTTGCTCTCCACCCGGCCGCGCCGGGTCTGTCGTGGCTTGGTAGCGGCTGTTAAGATGTTGGCTCCCAAGCCCTTCATCCGTCATGAGACTCTCGCTGCGTTTCGTCCTGCCGCTAATGCTGGTCCTGGCTGCCATTGCCTGGGGAGTCGCGCCGCTGGTCGACCAACTCACGCTGCGCTGGTTCACGCACGACATGGATACCCGCGCCGATCTGCTGGCCAACGCCATGTACGAGCCGATGATGGAACACATCGAGACCGATTCAAGGAGCAAGATTGCGGCCTACTTCTCTCGCGTCGCCCAGGATCAGCGGCTTTATGCGATCGGCTACTGCGCGACGCCCGATTCCACGCCGCTGGTGACCCGCCCATTGCCGCCGCAGATCCGCTGCGACAAGCTCGCTCCGTTCATGGCCGCCCATAAACCTTTGCTGGCCAGCCCCCTGGGTCCGTTACACGTGGCGGTCAAGCAACTCGGCAAAAACGGCGAGTCCGCCGGCTGGCTGATACTGATCCACGACATGAGTTTCGTCGAGCGGCGCAGTGAGGAAACGAGGACTTACGTCTTCTACTTCTTCATGGCACTGGCGGCGGTAGTTTCGCTGGTCACCGTCATCATCGCCCAGCTTTCCTGGCGCGGCTGGGTCGCCGGCATCCAGTCGCTATTGCGCGGCGAGGGCCTGCTTCGCGATCCGGCGGCACGGACCGTCAGCGTGCCCGAGTTTCGGCCGATCGCCCGCGACCTGCAACGGCTGATCCATGAAATGGAAAGCGGCAGCCGCTCCCGCGACGCCAGCCAGATCACCTGGTCGCCCGAGAGCCTGCGCGCCATCCTGCACGGCGAACTGCGCGGCGACGACGTCATCGTCGTTTCCAACCGCGAGCCCTACATCCACCAGCAGCGCGGCGACAACATAGAAGTCCAGCGCCCGGCCAGCGGCATGGTCACGGCGATAGAGCCGATCATGCGCGCCTGCTCGGGCACATGGATCGCCCACGGTAGCGGCTCGGCCGACCGCAATACCGTCGACCAGCGCGATCACATTGCCGTGCCGCCGGGCAATCCCAGCTACGAAATACGCCGCGTCTGGCTGACACCCGAAGAGGAAAGCGGCTACTACTACGGCTTCTCCAACGAAGGGCTGTGGCCGCTCTGCCACATCGCCCACGTGCGACCGACTTTCCGCTCCGCCGACTGGGCCCAGTACGTCGCGGTAAACGAGAAATTCGCCAAGGCGGTGGTATCCGAATCGCGTACCGGCAATCCGATCGTGCTGGTGCAGGACTATCACTTCGCACTGCTGCCGCGCATGATCCGCGAGCGCCTGCCCGACGCGACGATCATCACCTTCTGGCACATCCCCTGGCCGAACCCCGAATCGTTCGCCATCTGCCCGTGGCGCGAAGAAATCATCACCGGCCTGCTCGGCAGCAGCATTCTCGGCTTTCATACCCAGTTCCATTGCAACAATTTCGTGGACACGGTCGACCGGCTGCTCGAAGCACGGGTCGACCGCGAGTCGTTCACCGTCTCGCTCGGCGGCAAGCTGACCGCCGTCCGCCGCTACCCGATTTCCATCGCCTGGCCGCCCAGCGAAGAAATGACCGGCAAGCCGGTGGAACAATGCCGCATGGAAATCCGCAGAAACAACGGACTGCCTGCCGCCCAGCTGATCGGGATCGGCGTCGACCGGCTCGACTACACCAAGGGCATCATGGAACGCTTCCGTGCAGTCGAGCGCCTGCTGGAACTGAAGCCCGAGTGGATCGGCCGCTTCACCTTCATCCAGATCGGTGCGCCGACGCGTACCGGCATCGACGAATACCAGAACCATGAAGCCCAGGTACGTGCGTTGGCCATGCGGATCAACGAGAAGTTCGGCCGCGGCGTGCCGCCCCCCATCATCCTCAAGGTTGAACACCATGAGCCGCGCCAGGTCTATGAGTACTACCGTGCATCCGAACTGTGCTTCGTCAGCAGCCTGCACGATGGCATGAATCTGGTGGCCAAGGAGTTCGTCGCCGCGCGCGACGACGAACGCGGTGTGCTGATCCTGTCGCAATTCACCGGCGCCGCTCGGGAATTGCCGGAAGCGCTGACGGTCAACCCTTACGACGCGGACCAAAGCAGCGCTGCGCTGCATCTGGCCCTGACCATGCCGGAAGCCGAGCAGCGCGACCGCATGCGTCTGATGCGCGGTCTGGTCAGCGAATTCAACGTCTATCGCTGGGTCGGTCGCATGCTGCTCGACGCGGCGACAATACGTCGACGCGGCCGCTTGCTGGACAAGCCGGTCGTTGGAGCGTAAACCGCCAGGAACCCGATATGGAAACCAACCAGGAAGACCTCGAAAACGCCCCGCCAACCCCCAGTACGCTGTGGGCCTACTTCCTCGATGTCGACGGCACGCTGCTTGATCTTGCCGAAAACCCGAACGCCATTCACGTCGACCAGGCGTTGTTGCAATTGCTCGAGCGGCTCCATCGCGCCAGCGGCGCGGTAGCCTTGATCAGCGGCCGGGCCATCTCGGACCTCGACCGGCGCATCGCCACACCGCGCCTGCCACGCGCCGGCCAGCACGGACTGGAACGACGCGACGCGGCCGGCCGGCTTTGGTTGCACGCAACACCGCCGGAGGCCAAGGAGCGCATCCGCGATGCGCTGACACCGCTGCTGGAGCGCCATCCGGGCCTGCTGCTGGAAGACAAGGGCCTGACGCTGGCCCTGCACTACCGCCAGGAACCGGAACTGGAGGGTCTGGTGAACGAACTGATGGCCAGGCTGATCGCCGAGTCAGACGGCGCCCTGGTCATGCAGAAAGGCAAGTGCGTCGCCGAAGCCAAACCGGCGAACTTCGACAAGGGCACCGCCATCGAGGAATACCTGTCCGAGTCGCCGTTCAAGGGACGCACACCGGTATTCATCGGCGACGATCTCAACGACGAGCACGGCTTCGCCGCCATCAACCGCCTCGGAGGCATCTCGGTCAAGGTCGGCGAAGGCGACTCCTGCGCCACCTACCGGCTGCCGAACGTCGCTGCCGTCCGCAACTGGCTGGCCAGCGCCGTGGAGGGCTGACCGATGGCCGCAATCGCCGACCTGGCCCTGATTGGCAACTGCACGATCGGTGCGCTGATTGACCCGCGCGGCAATATCGTCTGGAGCTGCTTCCCGCGTTTCGACGGCGACCCGACCTTCTGTTCGCTGTTGCGCGAAGACGATCAACTCGGCATCTTTTCCATCGAGATCGCCGATTTCGCACGGGCCGAACAGCACTATCTCGAAAACACCGCCATCCTCGTGACCCGGCTGCACGACAAGCACGGCGGCTGCATCGAAATCACCGACTTCGCGCCGCGCTTCGGTCAATACGGCCGCATGTTCCGGCCGATGACGCTGGTGCGCCGGATGAAGCGGCTCGGCGGGTCGCCACGGCTGACTTTGCGCGTCCGCCCCGTGTTCGGATATGGCACCGGCCATCCGGACATTACCTGGGGCAGCCATCACATCCGCTATGTCATGCCGGACCTGACCCTGCGGCTCACCACCAACGCCTCGATCACCGCGGTACTCGGCGAGACGCCCTTCTTTCTCGAAGACTCGGTAACGCTGATACTCGGCCCGGACGAAACGGTGCCGCAGGGCGCCGAGGAAGTCGGCCGCCGCTTTCTCGACGAAACGACACAGTACTGGCGCGAGTGGGTGCGCTTCCTCGGCATTCCCTACGAATGGCAGGCAGCGGTGATCCGCGCCGCCATCACGCTGAAGCTCAACGCCTACGACGATACCGGCGCCATCGTCGCCGCCATGACCACTTCGCTGCCCGAAGCGGCCGGCAGCGGCCGCAACTGGGACTATCGCTTCTGCTGGCTGCGCGACGGCTACTTCGTCGTCAATGCGCTGAACCGCGTCGGCGCCACGCGCAGCATGGAACGCTACCTCTCCTACATCATCAACATCGCCGCCGATGCGAACGGCAAGCCGCTGCAGCCGGTTTATCGCATCGACGGGCGTGCCGACCTCGAAGAACGCACCGAGCCGGCGCTGCCCGGCTACCGGGGAATGGGGCCGGTGCGCATCGGCAACCAGGCCTACAAACAGGTCCAGCACGACGTCTACGGCTCGGCCATCCTGGCCGCCACGCACATCTTCTTCGACCAGCGCCTGACGCGGCGCGGCGACGAAGGGCTGTTCCGCCGCCTGGAACCGCTGGGCGAACTGGCGGCGCACAACTTCGACCAGCCCGACGCCGGCATCTGGGAATTGCGCGGCAGCGCCCGCGTCCATACTTTTTCCGCGGTGATGTGCTGGGCCGGTTGCGACCGCCTGGCGCGCATTGCCGCACACCTGGGCCTGGACGACCGGGTCGACCACTGGCGCGGCCACGCCGACCGCATGCATCGCGTCATCCTGGCGCGGGCCTGGAACACCTCGCGCAATGCCTTCGTCGCCACCTTCGACGGCGACGCCATGGACGCCAGCCTGCTGCTGCTGGCGGAACTCGGCTTTCTCGACGCCACCGACCCGCACTTTGTCACCACCGTCGCAGCCGTCGAACAGGACCTGCTGCACGGCGACTACATCTTCCGCTACGTGGAGGAAGACGATTTCGGCGAGCCGCAAAATGCGTTTCTCGTCTGTACCTTCTGGTATATCAACGCGCTGGCGGCTATCGGCCGCCGCGACGAGGCGCGCGCGTTGTTCGAGAAACTGCTCGCCAGCCGCAATCGCCACGGGCTGCTGGCCGAACACATCGATCCCAGGAGCGGCGAACTATGGGGCAACTTCGTGCAAACCTACAGCATGGTCGGCCTGATCAACTCGGCGATCCGGCTGTCGATGCGCTGGGATCAGGCCTACTGATCGAGACAAGGAGTGCGAGACGTAGGACAATTCGCACTCCATGCACGACAACCTGCTCGTCCTGCTGCTACTGCTAACCGCCGCGGTTGCGGCTGTCGCACTCGCCCACCGTTTCCGGCTGCCCACCATCCTAGCCTATCTGGCAGTCGGCATCGCCCTCGGCCCGCATGGCACCGCGGTTCTCGCCAACAGCGAGCAGGTGTCCGGCTTCGCGGAATTCGGGGTCGTCTTCCTGATGTTCTCGATCGGGCTCGAATTCAGCCTGCAGAGGCTCAATGCCATGCGCACGCTGGTCTTCGGCTTTGGCAGTGCGCAAATGGCCCTCACGGCTGTCGGAACCATGCTGGTCACCTGGTACGGCTACGACCAGGGCTGGCGTGCCGGCCTCGCGGTCGGGCTGGCGGTGGCGATGTCCTCGACCGCCATCGTCGCCAAACTGCTTTCGGAGCGTTTCGAACTGCATTCGCGCTCCGGCCGCCAGACCATGGGCGTATTGCTGTTCCAGGATCTGGCCGTAGTGCCCTGCCTGATCCTGCTGCCGGCGCTCGCCAACCCGGCGGAAGACATGGTGCGCGCGATGTCGCTGGCGCTGCTGCAGGTCGTCGCGGTGCTGGCCCTCCTTGTCTGGGCCGGGCAGAACCTGATGCGCCGCGTTTACGACGCCGTCGCCGCGCGCCGCTCGGAAGAGCTGTTCGTGCTGGCAACGCTCTGGGTCGTGATCGGCCTGGCCTACGCCACGGGCATCGCCGGGCTGTCGTTGGCACTCGGCGCTTTCGTCGGCGGCATGCTGATCTCGGAGACCATGTACCGCCATCAGGTTCAGGCCGATATCCGTCCTTTCCGCGACATTCTGCTCGGCCTGTTCTTCGTCACCATCGGCATGATGCTAGACCTCGGCTACGTCGCCACCCATCTGGACGGCTTGCTTCTGGCAGTGCTTCTGCTGGTCGGCGGCAAGGGACTGGCGGTGCTGGCGGTCGCTTTCGCGGCACGCAATCCGGTCGACATCGCCCTGCGCACCGCGGCACAGCTTGCCCAGGCTGGCGAGTTCGGTCTGGTACTGACCGGCCTGGCGTTCAGCCTCGAACTGATCGGCGGCGACGTTTTTCAGGTCGTGCTTTCGGCGATGCTGGTCTCCATGTTCCTGGCGCCGTTCCTGATCGAGCGCGTCGCCCGCATCTCCGGGCAAATGGCGCGGGGCGACTGGTCGCACAAGGCGATGGCCATCCATGAGGTCGCCGTGGCCGGCTTCGATCTCGACCAGCATGTCATCATCTGCGGTTACGGCCGCACCGGACGGCGTGTCGGCGAATTCCTGGCTCGGGAGAATATTCCCTTCCTCGCCCTCGACCTCGACCCGGCACAGATTCGCGGCGCCCGCCCGCCCGGCGGTCGCGTCGTGTTCGGCAGCGCCGATCGACTGGAAGTCATCCAGGCCGCCGGCCTGGCACGCGCGCGCGCAGTCGTGATCGCCTATCCCGACATTCCGTCCGCCGAGCGGGTGCTGCGGATCGTCCGTGCCCAGCGGGCCGACGTGCCGGTGATCGTCCGTACTCCGGACGACACTCACGTCCGACAACTCAAGGCTGCCGGCGCCACCGAAATCGTTCCGGAAGTCGTCGAAGGCAGCCTGATGATCGCGACCGAAACGCTCACCCAGCTCGGCATCCCGGTCGAACGAGCCATGGCGCATGTGCGGACGGCGCGCGCGGAACGTCACGCTTCGTTGCAGAACGACGTGACGCCGGAACGAAGACAGAAGCCACGCTGATGGCCCGCGCCTGGCACGCCCTCGGGCATGACGAAGTGTCCGCGCATCATGCCGTCGATGTTTCCACCGGCCTCTCCGACGCCGAAGCCGCCGCCCGGCTCGCGCAGCATGGACCAAACCGTCCGCAAAGTCAGCCGCGGCGGCACGCCGCCAAACGCCTGCTGGACCAACTGACACAGCCGCTGGTGCTGGTGCTGATCGCATCCGGCACCGTTACCGCGTTGCTCGGCGAATGGGTGGACACCGGGGTGATCTTCGGCGTCGTGGTCATCAACGCCATCGTCGGTTTCATCCAGGAAGGTCGGGCGGAATCGGCACTGGCGGCGCTGGCCCGGGCGCTCAGCACCGAAGCGACCGTTTTGCGCGGCGGCCAGACCCGCCGCATCGACGCCGAGCATGTGGTGCCGGGCGACATCATCCATCTGGCCGCCGGCGACCGGGTTCCGGCGGACCTGCGGCTGTTGCATGGCCGCGAGCTGCGCACCGCGGAAGCCATGCTGACCGGTGAATCGTTACCCGTCGCCAAGCACCCGGCCACGCTCGACGCGGACACGCTGCTGGCGGATCGGCGGAACATGGCCTACGCTGGCACGCACGTCGTCGCCGGACACGGCCGCGGCATTGTCGTCGCGACCGGAGCCGCAACCGAGACCGGGCGCATCGCTCACCTGATCGCGACCGCGACCGAACTGGAAACGCCGCTGACGCGAAAGATGACCGCCTTCTCGCACCAGTTGCTGGTGGCGATCCTGTTGCTGGCTGCGCTGGCGTTCATGGTCGGCGTCTGGCGCGGCGAAACCGCCTTCGACATGTTCATGGCCGCCGTGGCGCTGGCCGTTGGCGCAATCCCGGAGGGGCTGCCTGCCGCGCTGACCATCACGCTGGCCATCGGCGTCGGCCGGATGGCCCGGCGACGCGCCATCATCCGCCGCCTGCCCGCCGTCGAAGCGCTGGGTAGCACGACGGTCATCTGTTCCGACAAGACCGGCACGCTTACCGAAAACGAGATGACGGTGCGCGAAATCTGGGCCGGCAACGCACACTACAAGGTCGGCGCCGGCGAGCACGGCGCGATCGAACTGGCCGGTCAGCCGGCGACGATCGGCTGGGCCCTCAAGGAAGTGCTGGTCGCCGGCGTACTGTGCAACGATGCGGCCAGCCGCCGAGAGGCAGGACGCTGGCACGTCGCCGGCGACCCCACCGAGGGCGCGCTGCTGATCGCGGCACGCAAGGGCAAGCTCGACGAAGCCACCCTGCGCGACCTGTTTCCGCGCCTCGACGAGTTGCCGTTCGAGGCCGCGCGCCAGGCAATGGCGACACTGCACGACGCCGGAGGAGAGCAGAACATCATCTATCTCAAGGGCGCCGTCGAACGACTCTTGCCGGCTTGTGCCGACATGCTCGACACCCACGGTCGTCGCTGGCCGCTCGACACCGAGAGCGTCGTCGAGCGCGCCGCCGAAATGGCGGCCCGGGGCATGCGCGTGCTGGCGCTGGCGCGCAAGGCGCACGCAGGCGACACGCTTTCGGAAGACAACATCGCCGCCGGCCTCACCTTCGTCGGCATGGTCGGCATGGCCGATCCGCCGCGCGCCCGTTCCATTGCCGCCGTGCGCGCCTGTCACGGCGCCGGCATTCGCGTCAAAATGATCACCGGCGACCACGGCCACACCGCGTTGGCCATCGCCCGCCAGCTCGGCATCTGCGACGAATGTGGTCGCGTCCTGAGCGGCCGCGAACTCACCAGCCTCGACGAGGCTGGCCTGCGCCAGGCAGTGCGCGAAGTCGATGTTTTCGCGCGCGTCGAACCCGAGCAGAAGCTACGCCTGGTCCGCGCCCTGCAGGCCGACGGCGAAGTCGTTGCCATGACCGGCGACGGCGTGAACGATGCGCCGGCGCTGAAACAGGCCGACATCGGCATTGCCATGGGCCTCTCCGGCACCGAAGTGGCGAAGGAAGCTGCCGACATGGTCCTCACCGACGACAACTTCGCCACCATCGAAGCGGCAATCGAGGAAGGGCGCAGCGTCTACGACAACCTCGTGAAGTTCATCACCTGGACGCTGCCGACGAATTTCGGCGAAGGCCTGGTGATCCTCGCCGCCGTCCTGCTCGGCGTGGCGCTACCGATCACGCCGCTGCAAATCCTCTGGATCAACATGACGACCGCAGTGCTGCTGGGATTGCCACTTGCCTTCGAAACGCGCGAGACCGGCATCATGCGCCGGCCGCCCCGGCCACCAGCGACACCGGTGCTGGATCGCACGCTGGTGCAGCGCATCGTGCTGGTCGGCATACTGATGCTCGCTGGCGCCTTCGGCCTGTTCGAGTGGGCAGTCCGGCAGGGGCGCGACCTGGCCGAAGCGCGCACCATCGCCGTCAACGTCTTCGTGATGATGGAGATCTTCTATCTCTTCAATTGCCGCTCGCTGACACAACCGTTCTGGCGGCTCGGCTGGTTCTCGAACCCCTGGGTCTGGGCCGGCGCAGGCAGCACGCTAGCGCTGCAACTCGCCTTCACCTACCTGCCGGCGCTGCAGCGGCTGTTCGGTACCGCGGCCATCGCGGCGGCCGACTGGATACCGATCGTCCTCTGCGGCACCGTCGTCATGGCCGTAATCGGCATCGAGAAGCGGCTGCGGCGGCGCTGACGAAAGTCGGCAATCAGGAATCTCAAAGCCAATCCGGTTGGACGCCCGCCGGGCGTCGCGTCTTGCATCTGCAAAAAAACGGCCGCTGTAGGGCGGCCTTGTGTTACCTCTCCGGCAGGGCTGGGACCAGGCGTTCGGGCGGCTTACTGCATCTCACTCGCGTACGGTATCGCCGTTTCGGTGCTTTCCCGGAACCTGGTTTGACGTCGTCATAGCGACGACGGGCATGCGGCGCACTCTAATGGGTGCCCGAGGCGGCGTCAATATGGCATTGGTGGTAGGCCGCAAGGCTGCGACGCCCGGTTCGCGCTACACTCCGTGGGCCGTCGCGAACACACACCGCCATCCGCGCAACTTCGGTCGGAAAATCCTCTCCCCCACCATGATCGATCAAGTCATCCTCACCGTGTCCGCAATTCTGCTGGTCGCCTTCGGCGTCGAGCGAGTCGGCCGCGCGACCGGTTTCCCGTCGGTAATCGTGCTGATCCTGATCGGCCTGATAAGCAAGCCGACGCTGGCGATGGCCGGGATCGAACTGCGGGGGCTGGACCGCGCGGTGAACTTCATCGGCGCACTCGGCCTGGTGTTGATCGTGCTCGAAGGCGCGCTCGATATCGAACTTCGGCTGAACCGATTGCGAGCCACGGCGACGGCGATCGTCGCCGCCGGCGCCGGATTCGCCATCTGCGTCGGCGCCTTCGCCGCCGCAGCCTGGCTGGCGCTGCCGCTGACGCCGTTCCAGGCGTTGATCCTCGCCGTTCCCTTCGCGGTCATCGGCAGCGCCGTGGCCATTCCGAGCAGCGGTTTTCTTCCGGCCAAGGCGCGCGAATTCGTCATTTACGAAAGTTCCGTTTCCGACATTCTCGGCGTCCTGCTTTTCTTTTCGCTGATCAATTCGAACGGCTCGGTGAGCGGCGTGCTGATGGGCCTGCTTGGCGGCGGCGTGCTCTCGCTGCTGCTCGCCGCCTTGTGCGCGGTCGGCCTGGCGATGGTCCTGATGCGCATCGACGGCCATATCCGCTTCATTCCGCTGCTCGCCGGCCTGTTCGGCCTCTACGCCGCCGGCAAGCTGATGCACCTGTCGCCGCTGATCATGGTGCTGCTGTTCGGCCTTGCCCTCAACAATCCCTACCTGATCATCCGCTTCCGGCCATTTCGTCACTGGATCGACGAAACCTACGAGTCGACTCTGCAACAGTTCAAGGTGATCGTGCTGGAACTGACGTTCGCCGTCCGCGGCTTCTTCTTCATTCTGCTCGGCTACTGGACGCCGCTGTCCGATCTGGCATCGCCGCAGGCCTGGCTGGCGGCCGCACTGATTCTGGCTGTCGTTTACGGCAGCCGCGCCTGGATGCTGCGTCTGGCGCACGTCGAGTCCGCACCAGCCCTGACATGGCTGGCGCCACGCGGGTTGATCACGATATTGCTCTACGTCAGCGCCAAGGAAGTCCTGTCGGTGCCCGCCTACCTCGATGGCACGGTGATGCTTGTGGTACTGGCTTCGGCGGCGATAATTGTCGTCAGCCGTTTCCGGCCCGCCGCGGTGGGCGACGAATCCTCGGACGCAAGCTGACGCCGCGGGAAAAGTGTGGAGCTACGCTCTATCCCTCGCGTTGCTCGGGACCGCCACTTCGTGGCGTCCTGCGCCCTTCGGGCTGGTCAGCCGTGGCGGTACGCTGCTCCGACCGGGATACCCACTCAATCGACAGCGGCCTCGCGAACCACTTTGACGTGAGGGAAGGGAATCTCGATGCCTGCCTCGTCGAAGGCGTATTTCAGCCGCCGCAGGTATTCGCGCCGGACAGTCCATTGCTCGAGCGGTGCAACGCGGAACCGGCAGCGGATGACGACCGCGGAATCCGCCCAGTTGTCGACGCCCGCGATTTCCATCTCGTCGAGAATCCGTTCGGCGAAAGCCTCGTCGGCGCGCATTTCGCGGCCGACCGTTCGCATCACCTCGATTACCCGGTCGACATCTTCGCCGTAGGCAACGCCGGCATCGACCACCGCGTAGGCGAAGCCAAGGCTCATGTTGGTCACCACCGAGATCTGGCCGTTGGGAATGTAGTGGACGTTGCCGGAATAGTCGCGTAGCCGGAGGTAGCGCAGGGTCAGTTCCTCGACGACTCCGGCCTTGCCGCCCGCATCGACGACGTCGCCGATGCGGATCTGGTTTTCGAGCAGCAGGAAAAATCCGTTGAAGTAATCCTTGACCAGGCTTTGCGCGCCGAAGCCGACCGCAATGCCGACAACGCCGGCTGCCCCCAGTATTGGCGCCACCGATACGCCGAACTCGCCCAGAATCAGCAGCGCGGTCACCACCCAGATCGCCACCATGAGGACGTAGCGGACAACCCGCGAGAGTGTGCGAATACGCTGGCCATCCTCGCGATTCCCTTGACGCTCGGCGAGCGTCTCGCGTATACGGGGAAGTATCCGGCGGATCGCGCGCTGGGCGATCATTGCCAGCACCAGGATCAGCAGGACGCGGGCAGGAACGTCGAGGTTGTTCGGCAACCAGTTCAGGAAACGGTCGAGCAATTGGTTCACGGTATTCACGGGGTGGCCTTTCGCGGGAGAGCGCCCTCAGGCGCCGGTGACGACGATGACGTGCACCTGATACGGGCCGTGGGCACCGAGCACGATGGTCTGCTCGATGTCGCCCGTGCGCGAAGGGCCAGAGATAAAGTTTACCGCCCGCGGCGGCGCCTCACCCAGCGCGCGCACCAGAGTCCACGCCTCTTCCATACCGGGAACTATACGGGATGCAGCGACCACGGCAATATGCGTCTCCGGCAGAAGACTGACCGAAGCCGGCGTATCGTGACCGGAAAGCAGCGTCAGCGTGCCGGTTTCGGCGATGGCGCAAAAGGCGCCGGTAATGCCGACGAGGTCGGCATCCCGCGCGCCGCGGCCCTCGAACGCGATGCCAGCCGCGGCCCAGTCGTGACCGGAAAGCAGCGGCCAGCCGACCACCGTCGTCGGCAAGTTCCGTTCGGCCAGATAGCGCGCGACGGCCGTCGGCACCGCCGACCATTCGGCAACAATGTCCACGCTCGTCGACAGCGCTTCGGATTTTTCCCTGAAGCGCGCCAGCAGATCTCCGGCGGCGGTCGGCCGCGGCCCCTGACGGCGTTCGGCCAGCCAAGCGTCGATCTCTCCGCGCGCCACCGGCGCGTTGTCGGCATCGCGGCCGATATTCCGTCTCACCCGGCCAAGAATGTCTTCCCGGGAAGTCATGCGACCCGATTCCTTTCTTCGCCCTCAACGAAGGCTTCCATGTTGTTTATCAACTGGTCGGCCAGCGACTGCATGGCCGTCTCGGACGACCAGGCGACATGCGGCGTGACGATCAGGTTCGGCAGTTCGACATCGAGCAGCGGATTGCCGTCCCGCGGCGGTTCGCTGGTCAGCACATCGAAACCGGCGCCGGCGATCCAGCCTTCCCGCAGCGCGCGCATCAGTGCCGTCTCGTCGACAAGCCCGCCGCGCGCGGTGTTGATGAGCACGGCCTCGCGCTTCATCGCGCGCAACTCCGGTTCGCCGATCATGCCGCGCGTCCGATCGTTGAGCGGGCAATGCAGCGATATCGCATCCGCCTCGGCCAACAGTGCCTCGAACGACACATAGCCTTCGCGGACCGTCGCAACACCGTTGTGCTCGCCCCAAAGCACGCGCATACCGAAAGCCTCGGCCAGCCGCGCGACGCCCTGGCCGAGCGAACCGCGGCCGAAGATGCCGAGCGTGCTGCCACGCAGGTCGCGGATCGGATGATCGAAAAAGCAGAACATCGCGGAACGCTGCCACTTGCCCGCAGCCACATCGGCGCGATAGGCCGGCAGTTGGCGGCGCAGCGCCAGCAGCAGCATGAAGACATGCTCGGGGACCGTGTCGACGGCATAGCCGCGGATGTTGGTGACCGCCAAACCGTGCTCGCGGCACCAGGCAAGGTCTATGTTGTCGGTGCCCGTCGCCGCTTCGGCGATCAGGCGCAGCTTCGGCAAACTCGCCAGCAGCTCGCCCGGCAGCTTCACCTTGTTGGTGATGACGATAGTGGCATCCTTGAGCCGGTCGAGGATTTCCTCTGGCGCAGTCTTCTCGTGCTCGGCCCAGGTGTGCGGGAAGGATGGTCGGCGCACGGAGGCGCGGATCGAGTCCTTCTCCAGAAAGACGATGTGCTCCATCTCAGCGTTTCCCGGCCGCGTAAAGCTCGCGGAAGGTCTTGCCTTCCGGCGCCGGGAAATCCCGGCCCAGTGTCCACTCGGGCGCCGCCCCGAGAACGCGAATGCGATCCTCGCCACCGGCCAGCCAGTTGAGGTAGCGCACGCCGAACCAGGTGCCGAGCGCATAGAGCTTCGGCTTGCTGGCCACCCAGGCCCAGCCCTTGAGCGCCAGCCGCTCCATCCAGGGACGGAGGTTGTTGTCGACCTGCTTTTCGCGCAGCTTGCGCAACAGTTCGGGCAGCGGGATCTTCACCGGACAAACGACGCCGCACTGGTTGCACAGCATCGCGGCATGCGGCAGGTCGATCGCCTTGTTCAGTCCCTGGTAGAGCGGCGTCAGTACCGAACCCATCGGCCCGGGATATACCCAGCCGTAGGCATGGCCGCCGATGGTCTGATAGACCGGGCAGTGGTTCATGCAGGCGCCGCAGCGGATGCAACGCAGCATGTCCTGAAACTCGGTGGCCACGAGGTCGGCACGGCCGTTATCGACCAGGATGAAGTAGAGATGCTCGGGACCATCGTGCTCGTCGGGCTGTTTGACACCCGTGAGCAGCGAAACGTAGTTGGAGATGTGCTGGCCGGTCGCCGAGCGAATCAGCAAGCGCAGCAGCAGCGACAGGTCTTCCAGCGTCGGGATGACCTTCTCGATACCGGTAACCACCACGTGTACGCGTGGCAGCGTGGTGACCATGCGGCCATTGCCTTCATTGGTGACCAGCGCCACCGAACCGGTCTCGGCAACAAGAAAGTTGCCGCCCGAGATGCCCATGTCGGCGTCGAGGAAGTGGCTGCGCAATACTTCGCGCGCTTCGCGTGTCAATTCCGGAATCTCGGTCTTGCGCGCTGTCTTGTGCGTCTTCTCGAACAGGTCGGCGACTTCGTCGAGGCTCTTGTGCACCACGGGCGCAATGATGTGCGAGGGCGGTTCATTGTTGTTGATCTGGAGGATGTACTCGCCGAGGTCGGTCTCGACCGGCGCGATGCCCGAAGCTTCGAGCGCCTGGTTGAGCCCGGCTTCCTCGGAAAGCATGGACTTCGACTTGACGGCCTTTCGGACACTGTGGCGATGTGCGATGTCGACGACATGGCGACAGATCTCTTCGCCGTCCTTCGCCCAAAGCACCGTGGCGCCGTTCGCCATCGCTGCCGCCTCGAACTTCTCCAGCCACAGGTCGAGATTTTTCAGCACGCGGTCGCGCAATTCGGCGGCCGCGTCGCGCAGGGCCTCGAAGTCGCCGCCTTCGGCCGAAAAGTCAGCGATGGCGGTACGCCGCTTGTCGACGAACTTGCCCTTCGAGGTACGCATGTTCGCCTGCAAAACAGGATTGGCGAGCGCCGCCGCCGCGTTGGCCTTGAAGAACATGGAGCGGATTTGCATTACCGCTCCCCTGCCAGTACTTCGGCGATATGCAGGACTTTCGTTTGCTCGTCACCCATACGCCGCAGCTTGCCTTCGATATTGAGCAGGCAGCCAAGGTCGCCGCCGACGATGGCGTCGGCGCCTGTCGTGCCGGCACTGGCGCATTTCCGCTCGGCGATGGCAGCCGAGATTTCGCCGAACTTGACCGAAAAGGTGCCGCCGAAGCCGCAGCATTCCTCGGCCCCCGGCATTTCGCGCAACTCGACGCCCGGCAGTTTCGCCAACAAGGCGCGCGGCTGTTCCTTGACGCCGAGGCTACGCAGTCCGGCGCAGGAATCGTGGTAAGTGATACTGCCGGTGAAATCGCCGGGAACCTGGTCGACTTTGGCGACATTCGCCAGAAAGTCGGTCAGTTCATAGACTCGCGGACAAAACGCCTCGGCACGGCGACGCCACTCCGGATCGTCGGCCAACAGGCCGGGATACTCGTTGCGAATCTGGTCGGCGCAGGAGCCGGACGGCGCGACCACATACTCGTAGGCTTCGAATTCGGCAATCACCTTCTTCGCCAGCAATGCCGCCGAGGCGCGATCGCCGCTGTTGAAAGCCGGCTGCCCGCAACAGGTTTGCGTTGCCGGAACCACGACGTCGCAACCGGCGGTTTCGAGCAAACGAATGGTGGCAAACCCGATGCGCGGACGCATCATGTCGACCAGACAGGTGGCGAACAAGGCAACGCGCATCAAAATCCTTCCCGCAAACAGCATCAGTATTTCGCATTGTGGCATACTTGATTCATGCCACGCTCACGCACCCACGCAACCGCACAAGCCGCGGAAACGAAGCACCCGATCCAGGTCATCGAACGCATGATGAAGTTGCTCGACGTGCTTTCCTATTATCACGACCCGGTGGGCTTGAAACAACTGGCGCTGGAGACTGGGCTCCACCCATCGACCGCGCACCGCATTCTGGCGGCAATGTCGGCATCCGGCTTCGTCGAACGCGCCGACCCGGGCACTTATCGCCTGGGCATCCGCCTGCTCGAATTGGGCAACGTCGTCAAGTCGCGCATCAACATCCGCGATTCGGCAATGCCGCAGATGCAGGCGCTGCATGAAAAGATCGGTGAAAGCGTCAATCTTGGCGTTCGCCAGGGCGACGAGATCGTCTATGTCGAACGCACATCGAGCGGCCGCTCCTCAATACGCGTCGTGCATCTGGTCGGTGCGCGCGCGCCCCTGCACGTCACCGCGGCCGGCAAGCTTTATCTGGCGGAATTTTCGAAGAGCGAACTCGGCGAATACGCGCGGCGCACCGGCCTGAACGGTCTTACGCCGGCATCCATCACCACGCTGTCCGCGCTGGAACGGGAAATCGACCGGGTCCGCCGCCACGGCGTCGCCTACGACAACGAGGAAATCGAGCAGGGCTTGCGCTGCGTTGCCGCGCCGGTGCGGGACGATACTGGTGAACTGGTAGCGGGTCTGTCGGTATCCGCGCCGGCGGAACGCTACAACCCGGACTGGGCACAACTGCTGCGTGCCACGGCTGAAGCGGTTTCGGCCGCGATCGGCCACAACATCAACAAACCGTCGTAGGAATCAGCTCTCGCTCGGGAGTAGCGACAGCGATGCGCTCTCGACCCAGCGCCGAATCCGGTTGGCGTCGCCGATTCGGGTCAGCTTCCCCCAAGAATCGAGCAACACAATAATCGTCGGCCGGTTGTTGAGTAGCGCCTGCATGACCAGGCATTTCCCCGCCTGGCTGATATAGCCGGTCTTGGAGAGACCGATTTCCCATTTGTCGCTGCGCACCAGACGATTCGTGTTGTGGAAGGTACGCGCGTGGCCGCCAAGGACGACCTGATATCGTGCCGCGGTCGAAAACTCCCGGATCGGCTGGTAGCCGTGCGCTGCCGCCACCAGCTTGGTCAAGTCACGGGCGCTGGAAACATTGGCGACTTTCAACCCGGTCGGATCCGTGAAACTGGTGTCGGC
This sequence comes from Rhodocyclaceae bacterium, assembly GCA_050287865.1. GTDB lineage: Bacteria > Pseudomonadota > Gammaproteobacteria > Burkholderiales > Rhodocyclaceae > Fen-999. The sequence goes on from JBNKCS010000010.1 coordinate 22,097, forward strand.
CAGGCCCAGACTCTGTGCTTTTCTGTTCATGGCATCGACGAACGCTTCCCGACCACCAGGGTAGTAGCGCGACAATGCCGCCGCCGCGCGATTCTCGGACGACATCAGGGCAAGGCGAAGCAGTTCTTCGCGCGTCAGCCGCGTACCGACCCGCAGACGCGAACGTGACCCCCGGGTGGCGCGCACTTCTTCACGACCTATCGTCAGATCTTCCTGCATGTCCAGCTTTGCATCCAGCACAACCATCGCCGTCATCAGCTTGGTAATGGAGGCGATGGGCAACTGGGCGCTTGCGTTCTTCTCGTACAGCACGGCACCGGTCGTCTGGTCCATTACCAAGGCCGCAGCGGAACGCAACAGGGGATCACCGTGGTCGGCAAGCAACCGGCGCGGCACATTACGGTTCTTTTTGGCGCCACCCGCCAAGACCTGTGATTTTGCTTCCAAATCAAGATGTTGAGACAGAGGCGCTGCCGTCGCTTCTTCCGGCTCCGCCCGAGCAGCGCCCGACATCAGGCCAAAGGCAAAGTTAGCCGCAACCAGCAAATAAAGCGCCTTTCCCATACCACCCTCCGGGTCTATATGCCGAAAGTGTAGCACGCGAGATCGTGCTTACAAGGTTCTACTTCGGCAATAGACCCAATAAATTAAGAGAGATAGACAGGAAAGCTCAGGTTTTGTCGAGGTCGAGAAAGACGCTCAACTCTCCGCGCCGGGCCATGGCGTCGCGGTAACCCAGTTCGATCAGCCGGCGTGTATAGGCGGCTTCGAACAGGAGATAGCTGACGAAAGCACCACCGGCGCCCTTGCGTACGCCCATGCCGCGCAAAAGGAGGCGCACTGCCCAGGGCAACTCCTCGGCCATGTTGGCGGCAACCGCATCGAGCCGCTCGGACGGCTGGATGACCATCAGTTCGACAGGTCGCCACGGAAGTCCCTCCCGTTCTCTGACCTCGGGTGAAATCCGGGCAACGAGGCGATTGACCTGCTGCATGCGTTCGATGTCGGCGGAAACCCGGTCGACGAAGATTCCGGCCAGCACCTGCCCGGCGGTATCCGCCAAAGTCGGTCGACCAGTGCTGCGCCAACGCTCGGAGGCCAGGTCGGCCATGCGGCCGGTGCCGATGACCAGCATGCGGTCCGCCCCCAGGCGAACGGCCGGGGACAGCGGCGCCAGTTCGCGCATTGCGCCGTCACCGAAATACTCACGGTGCAGCCTCTCTGCCGGAAACAGGAAAGGAACCGCCATCGAGGCCATTACGTGCTCGACACCGAGCGCCACGTGGGCTCCAGCGCGTTGCGGACGATGCCAGGGTTCAAGATCGGCGCGCCCCTGAAAAAAGCTGACGCACTGGCCGGAGGCGTACCCTGAACAACTGAGACTCAGCGCGCGCAGCGACTGATTGGTGATAGCGCCTTCCAGTCGCGAAAAATCCAGTTGAGCAGACAGCAGGCGCCGCAAGGGCGCATTGTCGAGCAAAGCGCGGGGGCCGGTACCGAACAGCCAGCCGGCGGTCAAGGCCATCAGCCAGCGACCACCGGACATAACAACGCCCCACGGATCGGCGCGATAAACGTCGCCCGCGTGCAGCCCCGACCAGAAGGACTCCAATCCTTCGACGCCAGCCCGGAAGTCGTCCGTCGCCGCGGCAAGGCCGACGGCATTGATCGCGCCACCCGAAATACCGCAATAGATCGAGAACGGACTGTGGCCGTGGCGAGGCATCAAATCCTTCACCGCCTTCAGGACGCCGACTTCGTAGGCAGCGCGCGCCCCTCCACCGGAAACGACCAACGCTGTCCGGGTATCGATCGTCATCACGCCTGTTTACCTGCCAGCTCTTGCTGCGCAACCTCCACCGACAGGAGCGCAGTCACGTTGACGATTCGCCGCACGGTAGCCGTCGGCGTCAGGATGTGCACGGGCTTCGCCGCGCCCAGCAGCATGGGGCCGACGGTCACGCCGTCGCCGGCGGCGGTCTTGAGCAGGTTGAAGGCGATATTGGCGGCATCGAGCGTCGGCATCACCAGGAGATTCGCGGCGCCCTTGAGGCGCGACGGCGGAAATACCTGCTGGCGGATTTCTTCCGATAGTGCCGCATCGCCATGCATTTCCCCCTCGACTTCCAAGTCGGGAGCCTTGGCGGAAATCAGTGCCAATGCCCGGCGCATCTTTGCCGCCGTCGGCGTGTCTTCGTTTCCGAAGCTGGAATGCGACAACAAGGCGACCCTCGGCACAAGTCCGAAACGGCTCACTTCCTCCGCGGCAAGGACCGTCATCTCGGCAATCTGCTCGGCGGTGGGGTCATAGTTCACATAGGTATCGCCTATGAACAATGTCCGGTGCGGCAGCAACAGCATGTTCATGGCGTGAAAGCTGTCGACGCCGGGTTTGCGGCCGATGACCTCGGCAACGTATCTCAAGTGCAGGGCGTGACGTCCGAAGGTGCCACAGATCATTCCATCAGCATAGCCGCGGCGCACCAGCATGGCCCCGATCAAGGTCGTGCGCCGACGGGTTTCCCGCTTGGCGTATTCCACGCTTACGCCCTTGCGGCAGGTCAGTTCGTAATAGTCCTGCCAAAGCTCCCGGTGGCGGGGATCGGAATCGGGATTCACCAGCTCGAAGTCGATACCGGGTTGGATATGCAAGCCGTGCCTGGTGATGCGCGCCTCGACAACCGATGGCCGGCCGATCACGATCGGCTTGGCCAGGCCCTCGTCAAGCACCGTCTGCACCGCACGCAACGTCCTGTCGTCTTCGCCTTCGCTAAAGACGATACGCGCTGGTGCGTTCTTGGCGGCCGCAAATACCGGGCGCATCAGGAGTCCGGTGTGATAAACGAACTCGTTCAAGCGTTGGCGATAGGCCGCCATGTCGTCGATGGGGCGTGTCGCCACGCCTGACTCCATCGCCGCCTGCGCGACGGCGGGCGCCACGGTGACGATAAGGCGCGGATCGAATGGTTTGGGGATCAGATATTCAGGGCCAAAGGCGAGCTCCTCCTTGCCGTAGGCCGCGGTTACCACTTCCGATTGCTCGGCGTGCGCCAGTTCGGCAATCGCACGCACGGCGGCGATCTTCATGGCCTCGTTGATGGTCGTCGCACCGACGTCGAGCGCGCCGCGGAACATGAACGGGAAGCACAACACGTTGTTGACCTGGTTCGGGTAGTCCGAGCGACCAGTACCGATGATGACGTCGGGCCGGACTGCTTTGGCGTCCTCAGGCAAAATTTCCGGATCGGGGTTGGCCATGGCGAGAATGAGCGGATTGGCCGCCATGGTCTTGACCATTTCCGGCTTCAACACACCCTTGGCAGACAGGCCGAGAAAGACGTCAGCGCCGGGCATGGCTTCGCCAAGGGTGCGCGCGTCTGTCGCCTGCGCGTAACGCGCCTTCGACGGGTCCAGTTTGTCTCTGCCAGCGTGGATCACGCCCTTCGAATCGCAAACGAAAACGTTCTTCCGCTCGAGACCGACGCTGACGAGCAGGTCGAGGCAGGCGATAGCCGCGGCCCCCGCCCCGGAGCAGACCAGTTTGACTTGGCCGACGTCCTTGCCGACCACGCGCAGGCCGTTGAGTACGGCTGCGGCGGTAATGATGGCGGTGCCATGCTGATCGTCGTGGAAGACGGGAATCTTCATGCGCTCGCGCAGCTTGGCTTCTACGTAAAAGCATTCGGGCGCCTTGATGTCTTCCAGGTTGATGCCGCCAAACGTGGGCTCCAGCGCAGCGATGATGTCGACCAGCTTGTCCGGATCCCTTTCGTCGATCTCGATGTCGAAAACGTCAATACCGGCGAATTTCTTGAACAGTACGCCTTTGCCCTCCATGACGGGCTTCCCGGCCAGAGGCCCGATGTCACCCAGGCCGAGCACGGCAGTGCCGTTGCTGACGACGGCAACCAGATTGCCGCGCGAGGTGTATTTGTAGGAATTGCCAGGATCGGCGACGATCTCCTCGCACGCGGCGGCAACGCCGGGCGAATAAGCCAGAGACAGGTCGGCCTGGTTGGTCAGCGCTTTGGTGGGCGTAACCGCGATCTTCCCCGGTCGTGGGTGAAGGTGATACTCGAGGGCGGCAGCACGTGTTCTCTCGTCCATGGACCGGCATCCTTGTTCGCTGCGATGATTGTGGCACAATTTGCTGCCCACCCCACGAGACCGTAATTCCCACTTACGGAACGAGAGAATATGAGCAATACCATTATGGGCACAATCGCACCGGACTATGTCAAGAACACCAGGCTGAAGACTTGGGTCCTTGATGTTGCCGCATTGACCGAACCGGACGAAATCGTCTGGTGTGACGGATCGCAGGATGAATATGACCGGCTTTGTGCACAGATGATCGAGGCCGGGACATTCGTCAAGCTCAACCCGGCCAAACGTCCCGACTCCTATCTGGCCTGCTCCGATCCTTCCGATGTAGCACGGGTCGAGGATCGCACGTACATTTGTTCCGAAAAGCAAGAAGATGCCGGCCCGACGAATAACTGGGAAGCGCCAGCCAAAATGAAAGCGACGCTGACGGATCTTTTCCGTGGCTCGATGCGCGGTCGCACGATGTACGTAATCCCGTTCAGCATGGGTCCGCTTGGCTCGCCGATCGCGCAAATCGGTGTCGAGATCACCGATTCACCCTATGTTGTAACCAACATGCGCATCATGACCCGCATGGGCAAGGCGGTATACGACGTCCTTGGCGCGGATGGCGTTTTCGTTCCCTGCCTGCATTCCGTCGGCGCACCGCTGGAGCCCGGACAGGCCGACGTCAAATGGCCGTGCAATCCGACGACCAAATACATCGTGCATTTCCCCGAAACGCGCGAAATCTGGTCATATGGTTCGGGCTACGGCGGCAACGCGCTGCTGGGCAAAAAGTGTCTCGCGTTGCGCATCGCGTCGACCATGGCGCGCGACGAGGGCTGGCTCGCCGAGCACATGCTGATTCTGGGCGTCGAGTCGCCGGAAGGCGATAAAACCTATGTAGCCGCGGCATTTCCCTCGGCCTGCGGCAAGACCAATTTCGCGATGCTGATTCCGCCCCAAAATTTTGGCGGCTGGAAGATCACCACGGTCGGCGACGACATCGCCTGGATCAAGCCCGGACCGGATGGCCGGTTCTACGCCATCAATCCGGAAGCGGGCTATTTCGGCGTCGCGCCGGGAACATCGGAAAAGACCAACCACAACGCGATGGCTACGCTGAAGGAGAACGTCATCTACACCAACGTCGCGCTGACCGACGACGGCGATGTCTGGTGGGAAGGCATGACCAAAGAGCCTCCCGCACACTGCATCGATTGGCAAGGCAAGGACTGGACGCCGGCCGACGGCGAAGCGGGTCGCAAGGCCGCTCATCCAAATGCCCGCTTCACGGCGCCGGCGTCGCAGTGCCCGTCTATCGACCCCGCCTGGGAACACTCGTCGGGCGTGCCGATTTCGGCTTTCATCTTCGGTGGCCGTCGCGCCACGACCGTGCCGCTTGTGTACGAGGCGTTCAACTGGAACTTCGGCGTCTACATGGCGGCGACGCTCGGCTCCGAAACCACTGCCGCGGCATTTGGCCAGCAGGGGGTGGTACGGCGCGATCCGTTCGCCATGCTGCCGTTCTGCGGCTATCACATGGGCGACTACTTCAATCACTGGCTCAGGATCGGCCATGTAGTCAAACATGTGCCGAAGATCTTCTGTGTCAACTGGTTCCGCACGGACGAAAGCGGCAGGTTCCTGTGGCCAGGCTTTGGCGAGAACATGCGCGTTTTGAAGTGGATCGTCGATCGCGTCAAGGGACGGGTAACGGCGAGGGAAACGGTGCTCGGCTGGATGCCGCGCTTCGAGGACGTCGATTGGACGGGTCTGGCAATTACCGAACAGGAATTCGAAGCACTGACCCGCATCGACGCCGACGCGTGGCGTGACGAACTGGCTGCGCACCGCGAGTGGTTCGAGCAGCTGGGCGAACGCCTGCCGAAGCAGTTGGCGCTCAAACGCGACCTGTTCGAACTGGGACTGGTCGATTGACGAAAAGTCAGCCGTGGTGATACGCCAACCGAAGATGATCGCCCGGCGCATGGAGGACATCGAGCCCTTCCATGTCATGGAGTTGATGGCGAAGGCACACGCGCTCGAAGCCCGCGGCCGCGACATCGTCCACATGGAAGTCGGCGAACCGGACTACCCGACGCCGCAACCGATCATCGAGGCCGCGCAGCGCTTCATCGCCACCGGTCACGTTCATTACACCCACGCGCTTGGCCTTCCGCAGCTGCGCGAGGCGATTGCCCGCTTTTACCAGGATCGTTATCGGGTGGACGTCGAACCCGAGCGCATCGTCGTCACCTCTGGCGCCTCGGGAGCATTGCTGCTGGCGCTGGGTGTGCTGATCAATCCGGGAGACAGTGTATTAATGGCCGATCCAGGCTATCCCTGCAACCGGAACTTCGTGCGGGCGATGGAGGGGCTACCGGTACCGATTCCCCTCGACGCCACGACGGCCTTTCAGCCCACCGCCGCGCACGTTGCCGCTCATTGGACCAGGCAAACCCGGGCGCTGCTGGTCGCGACACCGTCAAATCCGACCGGCACGATCATCGAACTGCCGCAACTCAGGGCGCTTCACCAAGCGGTCAGGGAGCGTGGCGGCACGATGCTGGTCGACGAGATCTATCATGGTCTCACCTATGGCTTCGACGCCGAAACGGCACTGAGCATTGGCGACGACATCTTCGTCATCAACAGCTTTTCCAAGTACTTTGGAATGACCGGCTGGCGACTGGGCTGGCTGGTTGCGCCGCGCGCCTGCGTGCGAGACATTGAAAAGCTGGCGCAGAACCTGTTCATTTCGCCGTCGGCACCAGCGCAGTACGCCGCGCTGGCGGCATTCGGTGACGACACGATCGGGGTCCTCGAAGCACGACGGGGGGAATTTCGTCAGCGACGGGATGTTCTGCTTCCCGGCTTGCGGGAACTGGGATTTATGGTGGCGACCGAACCGCGCGGCGCCTTCTATATCTATGCGGATTCGTCCCGCCATGCCGAGGACAGTTACACGCTGGCGGATGCGCTGGTTGCCGAGGCTGGAGTTGCAGCCACACCCGGGCTGGATTTCGGCGTCTGCGCGCCGGCACGGCATATGCGCTTCGCTTACACGATCGCCGAAGCGCGTATCGAGGAAGGCTTGGAGAGAATGCGGAACTACCTGCGCACCACGAACGGCTGACACGCGGAACGCGAAAGGAAAAACGGCGGCTACAACACGCAGCCGCCGAGCCTGTAGGATTACCCGCAAAATCGGGCGACGACAACTCAATGGCTGCCGCCGCCCTTTTGGGAACTCCCAACTCGCCGATTAGGACGGACGCGAACCCGTCGGGAACGGCCAAGCGGCCGCAGGATTCAGCGAGGACTTCAGGCCAGGCGCCGCAGCGGTCGAGGGAGCAGCCGAGGCAGGAGCCGCGGCCGGGGCAGGCTTGGCAGCAGCCTTTTTCGCGGCGGGCTTCTTAGCAGCTGACTTCTTGGCAGCCGGCTTCTTGGCAGCGGGCTTCTTCGCAACGGCCTTCTTTGCTGCCGGCTTCTTGGCAGCAGCCTTCTTTACTGCCGGCTTTTTGGCAGCTGGCTTCCGGGCGGCAGGCTTCTTGGCAGCAGCCTTCTTCGCTACCGGCTTCTTGGCCGCAGCCTTCTTCGCTACCGGCTTCTTGGCCGCAGCCTTCTTCACTGCCGGCTTCTTGGCAGCAGCCTTCTTCACTGCCGGCTTCTTGGCAGCAGCCTTCTTCACTGC
>JBNKCS010000011.1:0-29324 GCA_050287865.1 Rhodocyclaceae bacterium
GTCTTCTTCACCGGCGGCGTGATCTCGCGTGCCGACGGCGCCCTGCTGCTCGGCCTCTACGCTGCCTACACTGCCTATCTCGTCATGCACACCACGGGCCACGCCGCGCTCGCCGCCTACGCCGAAATCATGGGCGGCATCGTCCTGCCCCTCGTCGTCGTGGTGCTGGCCGTGCTCGCCTGGCGTCATTGGCGCGCTTCATCTGCGAGATAGAAAAGTCAGGCGTGGCGGTACGCCACTCAGCAAGCAGTAAGCATCGAGGCGATACACTGCCGGCCATGGAATTCACTCCCGAACAGAAGCGCCGCCGCGCCTTGATGCTGGCGGTGGTCGTGGCGGCCTATGTGCTGTCGTTTTTCCAGCGCTTTGCACCGGCCGGCATCGCGCAGGATCTGGCCGCCGCTTTCCAGACCACGGCGGCTTCGCTGGGCGCGCTGGCGGCGACCTACTTCTGGGTGTACATGGTGATGCAGGTGCCGACCGGAGTGCTCGCCGACACGCTGGGGCCGCGCCGGGTGCTGCTCGCCGGCGGGCTGGTGGCGGGCGGCGGCAGCCTGTTGTTCGGCCTGGCGGAGACGCTGGACGGGGCGCTCGTCGGCCGCACGCTGATCGGCCTGGGGGTCTCGGTGGTGTTCATCTCCATGCTCAAGATCATCGCCGTCTGGTTCGAGGAGAACCGTTTCGCCACCATGGTCGGGCTGGCCATGCTGGGCGGCAACCTAGGCTCCGTGCTGGCCGGTGCGCCCCTGTCGGGGCTGGCGCAGGCGGCGGGCTGGCGCAATGTGTTTGTCGGAGTCGGCATCGTTTCGTTGGCGCTGGGCGTGGCCTGCTGGCTGCTGGTACGCGACCGCGTCGAGGCGGGCGGGCGCGATGTCTCCCGCGTCGGCAAGGTGGATCGCACGGTGATTCTCGGTAGCCTGCTCGGGGTGATGAAGAATCGCCATACCTGGCCGGCGGCCGCCGTGAATTTCGGCATCGGCGGCAGTTTCTTCGCATTCGCCGGCTTGTGGGCCATGCCTTATTTGACCCGGGTACATGGCATGACGCGCGCGGTGGCGTCGACGCATCTGTCGCTCTATTTCGCCGGTTTCGCGCTGGGTTGCCTCTTCATCGGGGGGCTTTCCGACCGGCTTGGCCGGCGCAAGGCGGTGGTGCTGGTCGCGGCTCACGTCTATGGCTTGATCTGGCTGGTCTGGCTGACCGGCATGACCATGCCGCTGATGGTAAGTTACGCGCTGTTTACAGCGATGGGCATGGCGACAGCCAGTTTCACACTGACCTGGGCCTGCGCCAAGGAAGTAAACCCGCCGCAGCTTTCCGGCATGTCGACCTCGGTGACCAACATGGGCGGCTTTCTTGGCGGCGCGCTGCTGCAGCCGCTGGTCGGCTGGGTGATGGACTTGTCCTGGCAGGGGCGGATCGAAAATGGCGTCCGGATTTACGCCCCCGAGGACTTCAAGTATGGTCTGCTGGTCATTGCCGCCGTGGCCTGGTTCGGGGCGGTGGCCGCCTGGCGGATAAGGGAAACACGCTGCCGCAACATCCACGAGGAATTGAACGCATGAAAGGCATCATTCTTTTCGGCCACGGTTCGCGCACGGCCGAGTACGTTCGCCCGTTCGAGCGCATCCGCGACGCGATGGCCGCGCAGCAGCCGGAGGCGATGGTGGAACTCGGTTTTCTGGAACTGACCCAGCCCAGCCTCGACGAATCGATCGAATGCATGGTGCGGCGCGGCGTAACGGCGATTTCGGTGGTGCCGATCTTCATCGGTCCCGGCCGGCATGTGCTGAAAGACCTGCCGCAACTGGCGGCCAATGCGATGGATCGCCACCCGACGCTGGAAATATCGCTGGCCGCGCCGGTCGGCGAGGCACAGGAAGTCATTGACGCAATGGCAAAATTCGCGTTAAGTACCTAGTTCCGGCATAAATGTCGTGAATCGGTGGACTTGAATTTATTGTATATCAGCATATACTAATATTCCATGAAGACCACGACGAACTTTCCATTCCCGACGGCCCCGATTTTTCTCAGGGCCGTCGCCATTCTGGCCGTCTCGTTCCTGACGACTGTCCACGCCCAAACCCCTGCCACGGTGACCTTGCAACTGCGAGAGGTCGAACTCACTTATCCCGCAGAGGCGGTGGTGGAGGCTGTCAAGCAGGCCACAGTCGCCGCCCAGGTTCAGGGGCGCGTGGTGGAAGTGCGCGCCGATGCCGGTCAGCGGGTAAAGAAGGGCGAACTGCTGATGCGCATCGATGCCCGCGAGTTCGCAGAGAACGCGGCGGCGGCGCAGGCACAGTACGTTCAGGCCAAGGCCAACTACGAGCGCATGAAGAACCTCTTTGCGCAGAAGTTCGTCAGCAGCGCCGCCCTCGACAAGGCCGAGGCGGATTACAAGGCTGCCGAGGCGTCGGCCGGTGCCAGCGGTGCAACCTATTCACATTCGAACGTGACAGCGCCGATGTCCGGCATCGTCGCGCAGCGCCTAACCGAGCGCGGCGAGATGGCTGCGCCGGGCAAGCCGCTGATTACAGTCTACGACCCGAAGGGCCTGCGCGTCATCGTCAACATTCCCCAGTACAAGCTTGCCGAGATCAGGAAGGGTCTGAAGGCGAGGGTGGAGTTTCCGGAAACGGGTCAGTGGATCGACGCCGTCCGCGTCGAGATTCTGCCGACCGCCGATGCCCGTAGCCACACCGTGACAGCGCGGCTTTACTTGCCAGACAACGTGCCCGGGGTGATGCCCGGCATGGCGGCGCGGGCCCACTTCGTGGTCGGCAGCGGCAAGAAGCTGACCGTGCCGCCGGCGGCGGTGCTGCGGCGGGGGGAAGTCACGGCGGTCTATGTGATTGATGCGCAGAACCAGCCGCACCTGCGCCAGATTCGCCCCGGTGAAACGCTGGGCAACGGCGAAATCGAAATCCTGGCAGGCCTCTCCGGCGGCGAGCGCGTGAGCCTCGATCCGATCAGGACGGGGATTGAACTGAAGCGGCAGCCTGCGGCCCAATAGGAGAACTCGCTCATGGGTATCTCCGGGCGCATCGCCGAGTATTTCCTTCGCAATTCCCTGACGCCGCTGATCGCGCTGATCGCTCTGCTGCTGGGCATTTTCGCGACCATGATCACGCCGCGTGAAGAAGAGCCGCAGATCAATGTCACCATGGCCAATGTCTTCGTGCCGTTCCCCGGCGCGTCGGCGAAGGACGTCGAATCGCTGGTGGCACGGCCAGCCGAGCAGGTGCTGTCGCGCATTGCAGGCATCAAGCACGTTTACTCGGTGTCGCGTCCGGGCATGGCGGTTATCACGGTGCAGTACGTGGTCGGCGAAGATCCGATCCAGGCGCTGGTCCGCTTGTACGACACCATCAATTCGCACAAGGACTGGATCTCGCCCAACCTCGGCGTTGGCGATCCGATCATCAAGCCGACCGGCATCGATGACGTGCCCATTGTCAGTCTGACACTGTGGAGCAAGGATCCGGAAGTATCCGCTTTCCAGTTGCAGCAGGTGTCGCGGGCCATAGAAATCGACCTCAAGCGCATCGTCGGCACGCGCGATGTGACCACCATCGGCGGACCGAACCACGTCGTGCGCGTCGCCATGAACGCCGACCGAATGAACGCCTACGGCATCACGGCGCAGGACCTGCGTGCGGCGCTGCAGGTTTCCAACGCCTCGCAGCCTGCCGGCAGCATGGTGTCGGGCAACAAGGAACTGCTGGTCCAGACCGGCACCTACATCGAGACTGCGGCCGACGTGAAGCGTTTGGTCGTCGGCGTCTACGACAAGAAGCCGGTGTTCATGGCCGACGTGGCCGAGATCATCGACGGTGCCGACCAGCCCAGCCGCTATGTCTGGCACGGCGCCAAGGACGGCGAATATCCGGCCGTCACGCTCTCAATTTCCAAGAAACCGGGGGTCAATGCCGCCGACGTGGCCGACTCGGTCATCCGGCGCGCCGAAAGTCTCAAGGGCACGGTGATTCCCGATGGCGTCGAATTCACCGTCACCCGCAACTACGGCGAAACGGCGACCGAAAAGGCGCAGAAGCTGATCGGCAAGCTGATCTTCGCCACGGCCTTCGTCGTGTTGCTTGTCTTGTTTGCGTTGGGCAAGCGCGAGGCGGTGATCGTCGGCGCGGCGGTGACGCTGACGCTGGCGGCGACTCTGTTCGCTTCCTGGGCCTGGGGCTTCACGCTCAATCGCGTTTCGCTGTTCGCCTTGATCTTCTCCATCGGGATCCTGGTTGACGACGCCATCGTGGTTGTGGAAAACATCCACCGCTGGAGCCAGCTCGAACCCGATAAACCGCTTTGGCAGATCATCCCCCACGCGGTGGACGAAGTCGGTGGCCCGACCATCCTGGCGACTTTTACCGTGATCGCCGCCCTGCTGCCGATGGCGTTCGTTACAGGCCTGATGGGGCCGTACATGAGCCCCATCCCGATCAACGCTTCGATGGGCATGTTCATCTCGCTGGCCATCGCTTTCGTGGTCACGCCCTGGCTGGCGTTGAAGCTGATGAAGCCGATGCATCATGGCCACGGCGAAGACAAGCTGCAAGGCAAGCTGGATCGCCTGTTCCGCAAAGTGCTGCCGGGCTTCCTCGACGAGCGAACGGGGAAGGCGATGCGCCGCAAGCTGTGGATCGGCGTCGTGATCGCGATCCTCGCTTCGGTGTCGCTGGGCGTGTTCAAGCTGGTGGTGCTGAAAATGCTGCCCTTCGACAACAAGAGCGAGTTCCAGGTCATCCTCGACATGCCGGTCGGCACACCCGTGGAAGAGACGGCGAGCGTGTTGCACGACATTTCGGCAGAGATCGCCAAGGTGCCCGAGGTCCAGAACTATCAGGCCTATGCAGGCACTGCCAGTCCGATCAATTTCAATGGACTCGTCCGGCAGTATTACCTGCGCGCCAATCCGGAAATGGGCGACATCCAGGTCAATCTGGTCGGCAAGCACGAGCGCGACCGCAAGAGTCACGAAGTGGCGGTCAGCGTGCGCGATCGCGTCATGGCGATTGCCAAAGCCGCCGGCGGCAACGCCAAGGTGGTGGAAGTGCCGCCCGGCCCGCCGGTGCTGTCGCCGATCGTCGCCGAAGTCTATGGCCCCGACTATCCCGGCCAGATCGAGGCCGCGAAGAAGGTACGCGCCGCTTTCGAGGGCACGGCCGACATTCTCGGCGTCGACGATACGGTGGACGCTGATGCGCCCAAGGTGGTGTTGCGCGTCAATCAGGCCAAGGCTGCGTTGCTGGGCGTTTCGCAAAGCGACGTAGTGACGACGGTGCGCATGGGCCTCACCGGCGAGGACGTGACGCCGATGCACGATGGCGAGGCCAAGTACGAAATCCCCGTGCGCATCACGTTGCCGGCAGAGCGCCAGTCCAGCCTAGACCAGTTGCTGAAGCTGAAGGTGCGAGGCCGTGAGGGCAATCTGGTGCCGATCTCGGAAGTCGTCGAAGCCAGGAAAACGCTGCGCGAGAAGGTGGTCTATCACAAGGATCTGCTGCCGGTGGTTTATGTCACCGGCGACATGGGCGGAAAGCTGGATTCGCCGCTGTACGGCATGTTCGACATCCGTTCGAAACTTCCCGATGGTCTGGGCGAGTACTTCATCAAGCAGCCCAGGGATCCCTACGCGAACTACGCGATCAAATGGGACGGAGAGTGGCAGGTGACCTACGAAACCTTCCGCGACATGGGCGCCGCCTACGCGGTCGGCCTGATCCTGATCTATCTGCTGGTGGTCGCGCAGTTCAAGAGTTATCTCGTGCCGCTGATCATCATGGCGCCGATCCCGCTCACCATCATCGGCGTCATGCCCGGCCATGCGCTGCTCGGCCAGCAATTCACGGCCACGTCGATGATCGGCATGATCGCGCTGGCCGGCATCATCGTCCGCAACTCGATCCTGCTGGTTGATTTCATCAACGAGCAGGTCGCGGATGGCATGGAGTTCGCCGAGGCGGTGATCCAGTCCGCGGCGATCCGCGCCAAGCCGATCGCGCTGACCGGCCTGGCCGCCATGCTGGGCGCGTTGTTTATCCTCGACGACCCGATCTTCTCGGGTCTGGCCATCAGCCTCATCTTCGGCATCCTGGTATCGACGGTGCTGACGCTGGTGGTAATCCCGGTTCTGTACTACGCGGCAATGAAGAGCCGTATTCATGGAGTGAAGCAATGACCGTCAATCGCATCGTCCGCATCGTCGCGGGATTCTTCATCATGTTGTCACTCGGGCTGGCCCACTTCACCGGGCAGGTCGATTTGTCGCACCTGAGCTGGCTGTGGTTCACCCTCTTTGTCGGCGCCAACCTGTTCCAGAGCGGCTTCACCAAGTTTTGCCCTATGGACAGCATCCTGAAAAAGCTGGGTGTGCCGGAGAACGAGCGCGGCTGCTGCTAGGCCTATAATCACGGCTCTTCAACCCAACCTAGGAAAGAGCCATGACCACTGCCGCCTCCGGGCGCTATGCCCGTGCCATCGCCCTGTTCGATGCCGCCAATGCCGAAGACCCCCGTATGGACAAGGGGCCTGATGGCAAGGATGTCCCCTACGAGCTGCTTTACGCGCAGCGCATGACCGACATGATCGACCGCTTCGCGCCGGACGCCTCCGAGGCGGCGAAACTGGCGGTGCGCGCCCAGCACATTCAGCGCTGGAAGACGCCGCGCGACAGCTATCCGATGGACCGCACCGGCTACCTGCAATGGCGCACCGGCCTCTACAAGTTCCACGCCGAAACCGCCGGCAGACTGATGAAGGAAGCTGGCTACGACGACGAGACCATCGAGAAGGTCAAGACCGCCGTCGGCAAGAAGGGCCTCAAGGTCAATCCCGATACCCAGTTGCTGGAAGACATCGCCGACCTCGTCTTCATCGAGCACTACATGCTCGGTTTTGCGGGCAAGAAACCGGATTACTCCGAGGAGAAGTGGCTGGACATCATCCGCAAGACCTGGAAGAAGATGTCGGCCACGGCGCAGGAGTTTGCGCTCGCCGGCAAGATCAAACTGCCGGAGCCGCTGGTGCCGCTGATCGTCAAGGCGGTTTCCGGCTAGCCGAACTGCCATGGACGCCGGTTCCGTCGGTCCAGCTACCGCGGACAAGGATGATTCCATCCCGGTCATGAAATTGCCCGAAGAGGGTGGCGGGCATGTGAATCCCGGCGTGGAGGGCAGTTCCGCGCTTCTGGAATTGCGGGCGATTCTCGAAAACGCCACCGTCGGCATCCTGTTCTCCAAGAGTCGCCGGGTGGTCCGCGCCAACCCGCTCTGCGCACAGATGTTCGGCTACGCGCCGGAGGAGATGACCGGCTTGACAGGCCGCAGCCTCTATCCCACCGATGAGATCTACGATTCGGTGGGCCGCGAGGCGGGGCCGGCGCTCGCGGCGGGCAAGCCGTTCCGCGCCGAACTCGACATGGCACGCAAGGACGGCAGCACCTTCCGATGCCGTCTTTCGGCAAAGTCGATCAATCCGCGGCGCCCGCAGTCCGGCACCATCTGGATCATGGAAGACGTGACCGACGACTTTCAGACCGAGATGCTGGTGCGCAACGCCCTGGCCGAACACCAGATGATTTTCGACAATGCGGCCGTCGGCATCATGTACGTGCGGGACCGGGTAGTGGTGCGTTGTAACCGGAAGCTCGAGGGTATTTTCGGATATGGCCCGGGGGAGATGCTGGGTCTGCCGGCGCGCCAGCTGCATCCGAGTCAGGACTCGTTCGACGATCTGGGCCGCCGGGCCCGCGAGCCGATACTGCGGGGCGAAGTGTTCTCCACGGAATCGGGCGCGCGGCGCAAGGACGGCAGCGATTTCTGGGTGCGCATCACCGGCCACCAGGCGCCCAATGCCGGCGACAGTTTCGACGTCATCTGGATCTTCGAGGACGTGACGAAGCGGCGCGAGGCCGAAGAGGCGCTGCTGCGGGCCAAGGACGAGCTCGAACAGCGCGTGCTCGAACGAACCAACGAGCTGACCGCCACCAATCAACAGTTGCAGAAAGAGATATTCGAGCGCGTCCAGGCCGAGCAGCGAATCTGGCACGTCGCGCATCACGACGCCCTGACCGGCCTGCCGAATCGCACCTTGCTGCATGACCGGCTCGACCAGGCTTTGGCGCAGGCGTTGCGCGACAACCATCGGGTCGGAGTGATGTTCCTGGACCTGGACCGGTTCAAGGGCATCAACGACAGCCTCGGCCACGCGGTCGGCGATGAGTTGCTCAAGCAGGTCGCGGCACGTATCGGCCGCGCCGTGCGCGCGGTGGATACGGTGTCGAGGCTGGGCGGCGACGAGTTCATCGTCATCCTGCGCGAACTGGCGGGCGCCGACGACGCCGTGCTGGTGGCGGAGAAGATCATCCAGTCGCTGGCGACCCCGATCAATGCACTGGGCCACGATCTGCGCGTCACGCCGTCGATCGGCATCAGCATCTATCCGGACGACGGCCTCGAGGCATTGCAGTTGATGAAGAATGCCGACACGGCGATGTATCACGCCAAATCCAGCGGCCGCAACAACTTCCAGTTCTTCGCGCCGCGGATGAACGAGGAAGCGACGCGTTTCTTCCGTCTCGAACACCAGCTTCGCCAGGCGCTCGATGCCAGCGAGTTGCTGTTGCACTACCAGCCGCAGGTCAGACTTATCGAAAAAGCCGTCTGCGGCATAGAGGCCCTGGTACGCTGGCAGCATCCGGACTCGGGACTGATGCCGCCCGCCGAGTTCATCCCGGTTGCCGAGGAGACCGGGCTGATTGTGCCGCTCGGCGAGTGGGTGCTGGGCGAGGCCCTGCGGCAGAACCGGCTGTGGCAGGAAGCCGGCTACCCGCAACTGCCGATGTCGGTGAACCTTTCGCCGCGGCAGTTCAAGCAGCGGGGACTGGTCGACACGGTCCGTCGTGCGCTGGCCGATACCGGCCAGCCGGCCCGGTTGCTGGAACTCGAGATTACCGAATCGTCGTTGATGCACGATGTCGACGAGGCGCTCGACACGCTGCGGGAACTGTCGGGGATGGGGGTGCGACTGTCGATCGACGACTTCGGCATCGGCTATTCCAGTCTGAACCACCTGAAGCGCTTCCCCGTGCATCGGCTGAAGATCGACCGCAGTTTCGTCGACGACCTGGGTGCGGACTGGGACGATGCCGCGATCGTCGCGGCGATCGTCAGTCTGGCCCGGGCGTTGAATCTGGAAACCCTCGCCGAAGGTGTCGAAACGAAGGAGCAGGTGCGGCTTCTGCTCAGCTACGGCTGCACGCGTTTCCAGGGCAACTATTTTTCGGTGCCCTTGCAGGCTGACGCGACGGATCGTTTATTCCGCAAGCCGACGGCGCCTGTCTAGTCGGACAATCCGGACTCTTTCCACAGCGCGCGGCCGAAGGCCTTCCACGCCGGGCCGCCATGCGTTTCGATGTCTGCCTCGGCGCTTTCCGTCATCACCGTCAGCATCAACTGCGCGAGACCGAAGAGTTCCTGTTTGGCGCGCCAGGCTGGCGTGTCGCCATGGCTGACTTTTCCCCCGTCCGGGTGGTAGGCGAGGGCTTCCCGCGCCAGGGCGCGCACTTCGGCTTCGTTGTTCCAGTCGATGCCGAGGGCGATGCCGTGACGGACGATTTCCGTCTCGATACGTTGCGCTTCCTCGGCGTAGTTCTCGAACATGTGTCTCTCTGCTACCCGCTCTTTCGTTTCGATCTGGTTTGCAGCATCGGTGCCAGATAGCGGCCGGTATGGCTGGCCCCGATATCCGCTACTGCTTCCGGCGTGCCTTCGGCGACGATGCGGCCGCCGCCGTCGCCGCCTTCCGGTCCGAGGTCGATGATCCAGTCGGCGGTCTTGATGACATCGAGATTATGCTCGATAACGACAATGGTGTTGCCGTGGTCGCGCAGTCGATGCAGCACGGTGAGCAGCATTTCGATGTCCTGGAAATGGAGGCCGGTCGTGGGTTCGTCGAGGATATAGAGCGTCCGACCGGTGTCGCGTTTCGAGAGTTCCAGCGCCAGCTTGACCCGCTGCGCTTCGCCGCCGGAGAGCGTGGTGGCCGACTGGCCGAGCTGGATGTAGGACAGGCCGACGTCGACCAGCGTCTGCAGCTTCCGCGCGACTACCGGCACCGGCGCAAAGAACTCGTGCGCCTGCTCGACCGTCATCTGCAGCACCTCGTAGATCGTCCTGCCCTTGTAGCGCACCTCCAGCGTCTCGCGGTTGTAGCGCTTGCCGTGGCAGACGTCGCAGGGTACGTAGATGTCGGGGAGGAAGTGCATCTCGACCTTGATCACGCCGTCGCCCTGGCAGGCCTCGCAGCGTCCGCCCTTGACGTTGAACGAGAAGCGTCCGGGGCCGTAGCCGCGCTCGCGCGATTCGGGCACGCCGGCGAAGAGTTCGCGGATCGGCGTCAGCAGACCGGTGTAGGTGGCCGGGTTGGAACGCGGCGTGCGGCCGATCGGCGACTGGTCGACGTTGATCACTTTGTCGAAAAACTCCAGCCCCTCGATGTCCCTATGCGCGGCCGGCTCGGTGGCTGAGCCGTAGAGGTGGCGCGCGGCGGCGGCATAGAGCGTGTCGTTGATCAGCGTCGACTTGCCCGAGCCCGACAGGCCGGTGACGCAGGTGAACAGGCCGACCGGAATCTCGGCGTCGACCTGCTTCAGGTTGTTGCCGGTCGCGCCAAGGACTTTGAGCTTGCGCAACGCGTTTGGCGGCGTCCGCTTCTTCGGGACGGCGATGCTGCGCCGGCCGGCCAGATAGGCGCCGGTGAGCGAAGCAGGGTTCGCGGCAATCTGCTTTGGCGTGCCTTCGGCGACGACCTCGCCGCCATGCTCGCCTGCGCCGGGACCCATGTCGACCACATGGTCGGCCGACTCGATGGCCTCGAGGTCGTGTTCGACGACGATCACCGTGTTGCCGAGGTCGCGCAGGTTGCGCAGGGTGTCGAGCAGGCGGGCGTTGTCGCGCTGATGCAGGCCGATCGACGGCTCGTCGAGCACGTACATGACGCCGGTGAGTCCCGAGCCGATCTGCGAAGCGAGGCGGATGCGCTGCGCCTCGCCACCGGAGAGCGTTTCCGCCGAGCGGTCGAGCGAGAGATAGTCGAGGCCGACGTTGATGAGGAAGGTCAGCCGCGAAGTGATTTCCTTGACGATTTTTTCGGCGACCTGTGCCTTGTGGCCGGTCATGGCCAGGAGATTGAAGAAGTCGCGGCACTGGATCAGCGACAGGCCGCTCACTTCCGGCAGCGCGCGGTCGCCGATGAAGACGAAACGCGCCTCGCGGCGCAGGCGCGTACCGTCGCACTCCGGGCAGGGTTTGGCGTTCAGATACTTGGCAAGCTCTTCGCGCACCATCAGCGAGTCGGTCTCGCGGTAGCGCCGCTCGAGGTTGGGAATGATGCCTTCGAAGCTGTGGCTGCGATCGAAGCGCGTGCCCTTCTCGTTGAGGTAACGGAACTTGATCTGCTCGCGCCCGGAGCCGTAGAGCACGATGCGCTGGATGTCTTCGGGCATCTTCTCGAACGGGATCGACGGATCGAAATCGTAATGCGCGGCCAGCGACTCCAGCATCTGGAAATAGAACTGGTTGCGCTTGTCCCAACCCTTGATGGCGCCTGCGGCCAGCGACAAGTGCGGATAGGCGACCACGCGCACCGGATCGAAGAACTGGATCGAGCCGAGGCCGTCGCACTTCTGGCAGGCGCCCATCGGGTTGTTGAAGGAGAACAGGCGCGGTTCGAGTTCCTGCAATGCGTATCCGCAATGCGGGCAGGCAAACCTGGCGGAGAACAGGTGCTCGCGCATTGACTCATTCTGGCTGTCCATCTCGACCGCCAGCGCGCGGCCTTCGGCATGGGTAAGGGCCGTCTCGAAACTCTCGGCCAGCCGCTGGCGCACGTCCGGGCGCACCTTGACGCGGTCGATGACGACGTCGATCGAATGCTTGCTGTTCTTGGCCAGCTTGGGCAGAGCGTCGATGTCGCACACCTTGCCGTCCACGCGCAGGCGCACGAATCCCTGCGCCTTCAGTTCGCCGAACAGGTCGAGCTGCTCGCCCTTGCGGTTGGCGACGACGGGAGCGAGGATCATCAACTTGGTGTCTTCGGGCAGCGCCAGCACATGGTCGACCATTTGCGACACGCTCATCGCCTCCAGCGCCACGCCGTGCTCGGGACAATGCGGCGTGCCGGCGCGGGCGTAGAGCAGGCGCAGGTAGTCGTGGATTTCCGTCACCGTACCCACGGTGGAGCGGGGGTTATGGCTGGTCGCTTTCTGCTCGATGGAGATGGCCGGCGACAGACCTTCGATGAGGTCGACGTCGGGCTTCTCCATCAACTGCAGGAACTGGCGCGCATAGGCGGAAAGGCTCTCGACGTAGCGGCGCTGGCCTTCGGCGTAGAGGGTGTCGAAGGCAAGGGAACTTTTGCCGGAACCGGACAGTCCGGTAATTACCGTCAGCCTGTTGCGTGGCAGGTCCAGATTGACGTTTTTCAGATTATGGGTTCTGGCGCCGCGGATTTTGATTTCGTCCATGGGTCACGAAGGCGGTTGGGGCGACCTGCTAATATACGCGACCGAATTTGCCAAAGCCATCCGGCATGCTGTCTCCTGCTTCTGATCCGATGACTAGCGAAGAACGACGTGCCGGCATATCGCTGGCGGCGATCTTCGGCCTGCGCATGCTCGGGCTGTTCCTGATCCTGCCCGTGTTCTCCGTTTACGCGCCGAAACTGGCGGGCGGCGGTGACGTCATGCTGGTCGGACTGGCGATCGGCGCCTATGGCCTGACCCAGGCCTTCTTCCAGATCCCGTACGGATTGGCGTCGGACCATTTCGGCCGCAAGCCGGTCATCGTCGCCGGCCTCCTGCTTTTCGCCGCCGGCAGTTTTCTTGCCGCTTCTGCCGATCACATCTGGTGGGTCATCGCCGGCCGCGTCATCCAGGGCATGGGCGCGATTTCCGCCGCCGTGACCGCGCTGGCCGCCGACCTGACGCGCGAGCAGCATCGCACCAAAGTGATGGCGATGATCGGTTCCACCATCGGTCTCGTCTTCGCGTTGTCGCTGGTGATCGCACCGTTGCTCTATTCGCTCATCGGCATGTCGGGCATCTTCGCGCTTACCGGCCTGATGGCGCTGGGAGCCATTGTCCTGCTACTGAAGGGCGTGCCAGCGCAGCCGGCCGCCGCGACGCCGCCGCGCGTGCCCTTTTCTGTGGTGCTGCGCGACGGCCAGCTGGCGCGGATGAATTTCGGCGTTTTCTCCCTGCATATGATGCAGACGGCGATGTGGGTGGTGGTGCCGCGCATGCTCGCGGAAACCGGCGGCCTGCCGCTAGGCGAACACTGGAAGGTTTATCTGCCGGCGGTGCTGATCTCGTTTGCCGTGATGATCCCCGCCATCATTCTCGCCGAGAAGCATGACCGCATGAAGCCGATATTCGTCGGCGCCATCCTGCTGTTGGCGATCGTGCAGATCGGTTTCGCCACCCTGAGCGGCGGAATGACTTCGATTGCCGTGTGGCTGGTGCTGTTCTTCATCGGCTTCAATATCATGGAGGCGCTGCAGCCGTCGCTGATTTCGCGCCTCGCGCCGCCGGGAGCAAAAGGGGCGGCGCTCGGCGTTTACAATACGACCCAGTCCTTCGGGCTGTTCCTCGGCGGAGCGCTGGGCGGCTGGCTGTTCAAGAATTTCGGTGCAACGGCGGTGCAGGGCTTCAGCGCCGCGATTGCGGGAATCTGGCTGTTGCTGGCGGCGACGATGACGCTGCCGGCGCGCAACATATCAACGATTGGA
Source organism: Rhodocyclaceae bacterium (assembly GCA_050287865.1). Classification (GTDB taxonomy): domain Bacteria; phylum Pseudomonadota; class Gammaproteobacteria; order Burkholderiales; family Rhodocyclaceae; genus Fen-999. The sequence goes on from JBNKCS010000011.1 coordinate 13,801, forward strand.
GGGTAGAGCATGGCTTCGGTGAACAAGGTGATCCTGGTAGGCAACCTCGGTGCGGACCCGGAAACGCGCTACATGCCCAACGGCGACGCGGTGTGCAACATCCGTGTAGCGACCACCGAGAGCTGGAAGGACAAGGCCTCCGGCGAAAAGCGGGAACTCACCGAGTGGCACCGCGTGGTCTTCTACCGCAAGCTGGCCGAAATCGCCGGCCAGTACCTCAAGAAAGGTTCGCAGGTCTATCTCGAAGGCCGCATCCGGACGCGCAAGTGGACGGACAAGGAAGGCCAGGATCGCTACACCACCGAGATCGAAGCCAACGAAATGCAGATGCTCGGCCGCCGCGAAGGCATGGGCGATTCCGGACCGCGCGAAAGTTCCGGCGGCGGCAGCCGTCCCGCGCCATCGAAACCCGCCGCGCAGTCGTCGGGTAATGGCTTCAACGACTTCGAGGACGATATTCCGTTCTGAAGCCGGTCTGCTCCCGCAGTACCAACGAACAATGCCCGGCAAGTCCGGGCATTGTGCTTTTTGGGGCGGGTTGCCGCGTCGGTGGCGTACCGCCACGGCTGACTTTTAGTCGGAATGGCCGAGAACGGCCAGGAGCGGTAGTCGGTCGTGTAGTCCTAAAGCGGACAATCGGGAAGGTTGCGGGTATGCTATTGGCGTTTCTGAGACTGCCAATCGCAAAATCCGGACCTTACCCTCTAGTTTAGAGGTGCCAAATTGGGAAGAACTAGATGAAACCGTTTGCGTATATCTTGCTTGTAGCATTTATTGCCGGTTGCACGTCGATTCCAACAGTCAGGCGATACGTCCCGGCAACAGAAGTTAAGAGCGAAAAGATTCAGAACTACACCTTGGGCGAACCAAGAACTGCCTATGTTGGCGAAGCGATCATTGAGAAGGGCAACTTAACCTACACAGAAATCGCGGAGGGAAAATATCGGGCGCTCGCTGATGTAGCCCATATATTTTCAAGGGGTGCACTTTATTCGGCAATTTTTGTCGACCAGAATGATGGCAGCATCTACGTTCAAGGAAATTCAAATGGTCCCGTTGTAGGGGCGAAAATTGACTCATCTGGACGGCTACTAAGTAGCCATATGTACTACTACAACATTGGTGGTTGGCAGGACCATGCCATGACGGATCTGGGGAAGGTTGGAGCGCAGATTTTCGAGCCAACCCCGACAACAAGACGATATTCCCCAGAATCGTTTAAGGTCGAATTGCTCTATCTAGGCAAGTCCGGGGGGGACATCCGGATATCGTATAGAGAATACAAGGATGATATTGCAAGACCCGCCTTCTACCAGGAGCTTACCTACAACCTGTCCCAGTCTGACGTAATTCGATATAAAAGTTTCAGGATCAAAGTGAGTAGGTCAACAAATGAAGAAATCGAATTCGTTGTCGTTGAAGATTGAGCAGCGGAATCGAGGTCAGGCTCCAATTCCCGCCGGAACGTCCGCTTTCTGAGTGCTCCAAAGACGGCTTCGGGTCGATAGCAGTAATCGAGGAAAAGTCAGCCGTGGCGGGACGCCACCTCGCACTTCTTCGATAGCTCCGTCATCGCCCGCGTGAGGCCGGCCGCCCAAAACGAAACCGCCCTCCGGAGAGGGCGGTCGCGTTGAAATGCCACGCGGATCGATCAGTCGCCGCTGGGTCCGTTGTGGCAGTCGTAGCAACCGATGGCGGTACCGGCGGTGAAGGTCCTGTTGTTGAGGACTTTGGTCATTTTCACTTCACTCAACGGTGTGCCGCGGAAGTCGGCGCCGTGGCAGTAGGCGCACCCCGATCGATTGTTCTTGGCGGCGCTTTCGTGCCCCCTTACCCATGCCGAGCCGGCCGTATGCATGCCGTGCGGGCCACCGGTCGTCGTGGTGGGGACCGTCGCGTGGCAGGCGGTACATTCCGCAATCGTTCCCGCGTGACCCTGCAACTCCGTGCTCAGCACGTTGTCGTTATCGTGCGAACTCGGGTAGATCGCATGGGTTGCGCCATGGCAGGCTTCGCATTGCAGATTGCCGTGCCCTTTGCTGAAGCGGAACAGTGAGTAACCGCTGCTCGGCACGTTGGACGTGGTGGCGAAGCGGGTGTCGGTGACGGTGCGCAGCCTGCCGGTGCCCGAATCGATGGCCGAGAGTTTGCGCTTGCCGTCGTAGTGGCAAGCCTGGCAGGTGGGTTCCTGCAGCCAGCCGACGCGCGTCGGCGCGCCGACGTCAGTCATCTTGCCGTGGCAGCTCTGGCAGCCCATGATGGCGTTGCCCTGGGCATCGACGGCATTGCCCATGGCGCCGCGCAGGCACTTGGTCTCGGAGCCCGGGTGGCACAGGTAGCAGGAGCTGCGGTTGCTGATGTCGTCGAGCGCGAGGTTCTGCGTCGGATCGACGACCTGACTGTGGCTGCTGTGTTGCGCCGAGGTCAGCGTCGGGATGCCGGTGATGCCGGTTCCGGGCAGCGCGTTCGAGGCGTGGCAGCCGGAGCACAGGATGGGGTGGCCCGAATCAGCCGTGGCGGCAAGGCCGGCGGCGTTGTAGCCCATCGTGGTCAGCGCTGCGGTGAAGGTGGAATTGCCCATCTGCTTGTCGTCGTGGATACGCAGGACGTTCCGTTTCCAGTCCATTTGCGGATCGTTGTCGAAGGCCCAGCCGGAGGTGGGCGGCCGGGCTGCCAGCTGTGCCGTGGTTCCGCTCGAACGCGAGGTATGGCAGGCCTGGCAGGTCATTTCGTCGGAGACGGGCAGCACGACCTTCGCCGTCGCCAGCACGTTGTTGCTGCCATCCTTGGCAACGACGGCGACCATCGGATAGAAGTTCTTCTGGTTGTTGTCGTCGTAGGGCGTGATCGGAATGCCGTCCGCTTCATACCATTGCCAGGTGGAATTGAACGCCAACGCGGCCGGCGTGTTGCTCGGTGCCGGATTGCCGGTCAGGCCGACGTTCGCGGCGGGAGTGACGCCGCCGAACAGGTAGCTGTAGAGCGAGCCCACGTATTGCCAGAAGTTGGTCTTGCCCGAGCTGGTGGTATTGATCGAGCCGTTCAGGTCGGCGATCGACTGGTAGGTAATGGTGACGCCGCTGGTAACCTGTTCGTTGGTGCGTCTGTCGACCAGTTGCGCGTGCAGGTTGTTGTACGGCGGCAGGATCGACATGATGGAATAGTCGACGCCATCGACGCAGTGCATACCGAGGTCGTTCCAGGCGGTCAGCGCATAGTCGCCGGATACCGGGGTAACCGTGCCGCCGGACGACGAGCCGCTGGATGAGGTGCTGCCGCTTGACGAGGTGCTGCCGCTTGACGAGGTCGAACCGCCCGAACTGCTGGAACCGGAACTACTCAGGTTGTCCGTGTCCCCCGTGTCGCCTGAACTGCCAGAGCCGCCTCCGCCGCAGCCATAACAAACCATGAGCGCCATCGTGGCGACGACGAGTAATCTGAGCGAATTATTCATGAGGCGGTTCCTCCGTTGGCGTGGGCGATGTCAGTCGGCGGCGCGTTGCCGGGACGTCGAATCGCTGACCGACCAGCCCCCCAACCGGTCGGGATCATGCAGCCAAGGATTGCACTCGTAACTTAACCGACCCTTAAGTCGTCATGTGACGACAGGGATCGTGCAGGAAAGGGTCAGAAGCGTACCGACCAGTCCGCCCGCAACGTCGAATCGCTGCCGCCGCGGTCGTCGTAGACGTTCCTGCGGACGTTGGCTTGCAACAGGACATTCTCGTACCTGCCGAGCGGCAGGTTGAGCGAGACCTCGTAGTTCGAATCGTCGGCCGGTACGAAACCGGGGAATCCGACGCTGGCACCGACGAACGGTGGCTGGTTTTCGACTGGCGTGGCGGGCATGGCCGGCGCTGCGATCGATTCCTTCGCCACGGCCCGTGCTTCGGCGTACCACCGCGACTGACTTTTCCCGGTGCTGCCCGCAGTCGCCGTTGAGCGCATCGGTGCGGCCGCGCGATTGGCCGGCGTCGCACGGTCGAGTGCGCGGCGCGCGGAACTGCGGAAGTTCTGCATGCCCGCGAGAATCTTCTTCTTGCCTGCCCGGGTGTATTTCTTTTTGGCGTGGTGCCGGACTTTCGGTGCCAGGTAACGCTCGATCGAAGTCGATCGCTGGAAGACCGACGGGGCGGCCAGTGCGTACTGTTCGCCCTGGAACCCGGCCGCCTGAACTCCCGACCCGGCCATGGCCAGCGCCGCCAGGGCGGCGGTAGCGAGCAAGCGGGTTTCTGGACGGGCCATTGCGATCTCCTGGGCGAACCGGCTTTTGGGAGTCGCAAAGCAGTGGTCCGGTCACGGCATGTCATTGCGACATCCCGGCGGCCCGGCTGGCCTGGAGGGTTTCCTCGTTAGCCCCGTAGCTTTGCGCCCCCGACTTTCGCCGGGTTTGCCTTTGATTGCCACTAACCAAGGTAGTACGCCAGCGGCGAAAGTCAATGTTGTCGCCGAATCGGAATGGCCATCGTCCCGAAGAATCCGGGATAAGATGGCCTCGTTCTGATCCGGTTTCCAGCAGATACCCATGGCACCAAAATCGTCAGGTGCTCGCAAGGAGCGCCGACCGCTCAGTGAGTATTCACTACGCGATGTATTGGCCGTCGCTGTTCCGCTATTGGCGATCGTAATCCTCGGGTTCTGGCTGGCGTCGCGCTTCATCCAGCCCGCGCCGCCGGATACGCTGACCTTGAGCAGTGGCGGGGACGGCGGCGCTTATCAGCGGTTCGCGGCGCTCTACACCGACGTTCTGGCTCGTTACGACGTCAAGCTGATCGAGCAGCCGTCGGGTGGCTCGCTGGACAACGTTGCGCGCTTGCGCGACGACAAGCAGGCGGTGGATGCGGGTTTCTTCCAGGCCGGAACCGCCGAACCCCAGGAGGAAGATACGCTCGTCTCCCTCGGCGCGTTCTACTACGAACCGCTGTGGGTGTTCTATCGGGCCGGGTTGGCCCCGCCAGGCGGCCGGCTCGACAAGGTTCTGCAGCTCAAGGGCAAGCGGATCGCCATTGGCGGCGCGGGCAGCGGTTCGCATTATCTGGCGCAGGAGGTGTTGCAGGCGAATGGCATCGACGCGGATAACACGAAGCTGCTCGATACCGGTGGCCTCGGCCTCGTCGACGCATTCGCCAAGGGCAAGATCGACGCCGCCTTCGTGGTCGGTCCGACCGAATCGGCAGCCGTCTGGTTGCTGCTGTTCGCCGATGGCGTCAAGCTGATGAGCCTGACACATGCCGACGCCTACACGCGGCGCTTCCCCTATCTCTCGAAAATCACGCTGCCGCGCGGAGCCATCGACGTCGGCCGCGACGTGCCGCCGGCGGATGTGACCATGGTCGCGGCAACGGCGACGTTGCTGGTGCGGGAAGATACGCATCCGGCGCTGATCGACCTGTTGATGCAGGCGGCGGTGGAAACGCACGGCGGTCCCGGCGTGTTCCAGAAGCCCGGCGAATTTCCGCGACCGACGGCGGTCGGTTTTCCGCTGTCGAATGAGGCGGCACGCTATTACAAGTCCGGCAAGCCGCTACTGCAGCGCTACCTGCCATTCTGGGCGGCGACGCTGGTCGACCGCCTGGTGGTGATGCTGATTCCGGTTGTTGCGTTGCTGCTGCCGCTGTTGCGCTTTGCGCCCATGCTCTACGGCTGGCGGGTGCGCTCGCGCATCTACCGGCGCTACGGCGAACTCAAGTTCCTCGAAGCGGAAGTCGAGCAGGACGCCGCGAGCCATACGCGCGAGGAATGGCTGGCGCGGCTTGATGCCATCGAGGACGATGTGCACCACCTGCCGACGCCGCTCGCCTTCACCGACATGCTCTACACGCTGCGCATGCACATTGGCCTAGTGCGCGCCAAGATCGAGCGGCGTACTGCCGCGGGGATTCCCTCCGGTCACGCCGCGGCTGACTCTCCGGGCTAGCTACTTCGCCGCGGCAGCCGGCTCCAGACGCGCGCCGCCCTTCTCGGCTCCGATGTCCTGCTCGATCGGCGGCAGCGTATGGGCAACGCCCTTGTGGCAATCGATGCAGGTCTGTCCATCCTGGAAGCCCTTCTGGTGGATCGCCGACGCGCGCCGGCCCTGTTCTCCATAGTCCATGTACTCGAAGTTGTGGCAGTTGCGGCACTCGCGCGAATCAGTTTTCTTCATGCGCGCCCATTCGTGCTGTGCCAGCTCGACGCGCTTGGCGTTGAATTTCTCCGGCGTGTCGATGCTGCCCAGCAAGTGATGGAGGAGCTCGTTCGACGCCTGGATCTTGCGCCAGACCTTCGGCCCCCATTCCTTCGGCACGTGGCAGTCGGGGCAGGTTGCGCGCACGCCGGTGCGGTTCGAGTAATGGATGGTGGTCCGGTACTCCTGGAAGACGTTCTGCTCCATCTCGTGGCAGGAGATGCAGAAGGCTTCGCGATTCGTCCATTCCATCGCGGTGTTGAAGCCGCCCCAGAACACGATGCCGGCAATGAAGACGACGCCGAGCAGCGGCAATCCGGCGGCCATGAGTTTGTTCTTGATGGTCATGATGCCTCTCCGCAATTCAACGCTGCATGCCGACGCCGGGTTTGAAGGTGTTCGCCACCAGCGGTTTGGCGTCCGCCTGCGGCACATGGCACTGATTGCAGAAGTAGCGGCGCGGCGAGATGTTGGAAAGCTCCTTGCCGTCGCGGTCCTTGAAGTGCGTCAGCGAGACCTTGGTCGCGTTGAATTCCTTGTAACGCGTCCATGAATGGCAATCCATGCACTTGTTGAAGTTCTTGGTGATCTGGTAGCCGCGGATGCTGTGCGGGATCAGCGGCGGCTGCTGCACGAAGTCGCGCGGGATCGGCTCGCGATCCTTCATCGGCTTGTACATGTCGGCTTTCGGCGTAGCCTCGATCGGCGTGTCGCCACGCAGCGAGTGCAGGGCCACCGCTCCATCGGCGGCATGAACCGGCGTGATCGTGAACGCGGCGAGCAGGGCGGGAAGCAAGAGTCGCGACAGGGATTTCATGGTTCGGTCCTCCGATCGAATCGGGTGGTGAAACGGAAAACGTCAAGGCTGCAGACGTCGATGCAGCGTCCGCAGTTGGTGCATTGGGCATCGAGGATCAGTGGCGTGCCGCCACGACTGACTTTCAGTGCCGGCCGGATGACCTGCGGTTCGGGACAGACGCGGTAGCAGTCCAGGCAGTCGTTGCAGGCATCGCGCCGGTACGCGGAAACGCGCGGCAGTGCCGTGTGCCCGAGCAGGCTATAGGCCGCGCCCATCGGGCACAGGTGCCCGCACCAGCCGCGCGGCGCGATCAGCAGGTCGTAGAGGAACACCGCCAGCACGACAGTCCACGCGAAGCCCATGCCGAAAATCAGCGCGCGGTGCAGCATGGAAACCGGATTGACGAATTCCCAGGCGATGACGCCGGTGACTGCCGCGGCGATGAGCGTGCCGGCGAGCAGCCAATAGCGCGTCGCCGGATGCGGCGTGTGGCCGCCCTTGAGCTTGAACTTGTTGCGCAACCAGCCGGCCGCATCGGTGACGAGGTTGACCGGGCAGACCCAGGCGCAATAGCTGCGCCCGCCGACCAGCAGGTAGAAGGCGACGACGATGGCTGTGCCGAGCAGCGCGTCGCGGAAGGGCACATGACCGGCGGCGATCGTTTGCAGCAGCAGATAGGGGTCGGTCAGCGGCAGCACGTCGAGCGTCATGGACGAGGACAGATTGCCTTTGACGATCCACCAGCCGAGCCACGGCCCAACCAGGAACAGCGCGAGGATGCCGATCTGCGACAGGCGACGCGCAATGAGCCATTTCATTGCGTCGCTCCTTCAAGCCCGCGCACCGGCAGTTCGAGCTGCTTGCCGATCAGCGAGCCGCCATGCTTCTCCTTTTCCTCCCAGCCCTTGCGGTAGTAGTCGGGCAGCTTGCCCTGCGCCAACCTGGCCGGCATGACCTTGATCGCCGGCTCCGGCAGCACGCACGACTTCTCGCACTTGCCGCAGCCGGTGCAGGCGTCGGAATGCACGGTCGGCAGAAACAGCGCGTGGCGGTCCGAGCGCGGGTTGTGCAGCATGTCGAGCGTGATCGCCTTGTCGATCGCCGGGCAGACCCGATAGCAGACATCGCAGCGCAAGCCGAGGAAGTTGAGGCAGGTCTCGTGGTCGACCAGCACCGCGAGGCCCATGCGCGCCTGGTTGATGTCGGTCAGCCCGCGGTCCAGCGCTCCGGTCGGGCAGGCCTTCACGCAGGGAATGTCCTCGCACATCTCGCAGGGAATCTTGCGCGCCTCGAAGTACGGCGTGCCGACGGCGACGCCTTCTCCCAGCGTCGACAGCTTCAGCGTGTCGTAGGGACAGTCGCGCACGCACAGGCCGCAACGCACGCAGGCCCCGAGAAAGTCGCTCTCGGCCAGCGCACCCGGCGGCCGTAGCGCCTGCGCCGGCAAGGCCGCAGACTGGCGGGCATGCAAGGCGCTGCCCATCGCCAGCAGGCAGCCGCCACCGGCGGCGGCCAGGCCGCCGAGGAAACGGCGTCGGCCTTGCGATGCCGGTGCGGTGGGCGCGGAAAAGTCAGCCATGGTGGTACGCCGCTTGGGCCATCTTTGCTGCCTATGCCTTCACCACCCGCACAGCGCACTTCTTGAAGTCCGTCTCTTTCGAGATCGGGCAGGTGGCGTCGAGCGTCAGCTTGTTCACCAGCTTGGCCTCGTCGAAGAAGGGCACGAAGATCAGGCCGCGCGGCGGCTTGTTGCGGCCGCGCGTCTCAATGCGCGCGACGATTTCGCCGCGCCGCGACTGAACTTTGCACTCCATGCCGCGCTGCAGCTTGCGCGCCTTGGCATCGTCGGGGTGCATGAAGATCACCGCCTCGGGGAAGGCACGGTGCAGTTCGGCGACGCGCCGGGTCATCGAGCCGGTGTGCCAGTGTTCGAGCACGCGGCCGGTGCATAGCCACAGGTCGAACTCGTTGTCCGGCTTCTCGGGTGGGTCCTGGTAGGGCAGTGCGAAGATGTTGGCCTTGCCGTCCTTGTGGCCGTAGAACTTCAAACCCTCGCCCTTCTTCACATACGGGTCGTAGCCTTCGCGGAAGCGCCACAGGGTTTCCTTTCCGTCGACCACCGGCCAGCGCAGGCCGCGGGCGTGGTGGTAGTCGTCGAAAGGCGCCAGGTCGTGGCCGTGGCCGCGGCCGAACGAGGCGTATTCCTCGAACAGCCCCTTCTGCACATAGAAGCCGAAGTCCTCGGATTCGTCGTTCGTGTAGTTCTTGATCGCGTGCGCATTGACCTTGACCGCATCCGCCTTGGTGAACTTGTTGACCACCTTGTTGGCGTAGAGTACGTCGTAGAGCGTCTTGCCCATGTACTGCGGCTTCTTGGCGACGAGCTCAGCCGGCCAGACTTCTTCCACCTTGAAGCGCTTGGCGAATTCCAGGTATTGCCAGAGGTCGGACTTCGCTTCGCCGGGTGCCTTGACCTGCTGCCGCCAGAACTGCGTGCGCCGCTCGGCGTTGCCGAAGGCGCCTTCTTTCTCGACCCACATCGCCGACGGCAGAATCAGGTCTGCGGCCATCGCCGATACGGTCGGATAGGCATCCGAGACGACGACGAAGGTTTCAGGATTGCGCCAACCCGGCCAGACCTCGCCATTCACGTTCGGCCCGGCCTGCATGTTGTTGGTGGTCGAGGTCCAGTAGCACTTCAGTTTGCCGTCCTTGAGCGCCCGGCTCTGCGCGACCGCGTGGTAGCCCGGCTTGGGCGGAATGGTGCCATCCGGCAGTTGCCATATCTCCTCTGCGTGCTTGCGGTGCTCGGGGTTCATCACCACCATGTCGGCCGGCAGGCGGTGGGCGAAGGTGCCGACCTCGCGCGCCGTGCCGCAGGCCGAGGGCTGGCCGGTCAGCGAGAACGGGCCGTTGCCCGGTTCGGAAATCTTGCCGACCAGCAGGTGCACGTTATAGATCATGTTGTTCACCCAGGTGCCGCGGGTGTGCTGGTTGAAGCCCATGGTCCAGAACGACACCACCTTCTTCTTCGGGTCGGCGTACAGTTCGGCCAGCGCCTTCAGCTTCTCGACCGGCACCCCGGAGAGCTTGCTGACCTTCTCGGCGGTATACTCGGAAACGAACTTGGCGAACTCTTCGAAGCTCGACGGACGCGACGCATTCGGGTTGTTCTTCGGCTTGCCGTCGGCGCCGGGGTAGCCGTTGAAGGTGGCTTTCTGCTCCAGCGGATGGTTGGGGCGCAGGCCGAAACCGATGTCGGTCTCGCCCATCCTGAAGTTGACGTTCTTCTGCACGAAGGCCTTGTTGACCTTGCCCGTCGAGATGATGTAGTGGCAGATGTAGTTGAGGATGGCGAGGTCGGTCTGCGGCACGAAGACCATGCCGAGGTCGGCGAGGTCGAAGCTGCGATGCTCGAAGGTCGACAGCACCATCACCTGGCAGTCGGAGTACGTCAGGCGGCGGTCGGTGATGCGCGACCAGAGGATGGGGTGCATCTCCGCCATGTTCGAGCCCCAGAGCACGAAGGCGTCGGCATTCTCGATATCGTCGTAGCAGCCCATCGGCTCGTCGATGCCGAAGGTACGCATGAAACCCGCCACGGCCGAGGCCATGCAGTGGCGAGCGTTGGGGTCGATGTTGTTGCTGCGGAAACCCGCCTTGTACAGCTTGGCGGCGGCATAACCCTCCCAGATCGTCCATTGGCCGGAGCCGAACATGCCGACCGCGCCTGGCCCTTCCTTCTTCAGCGCCGTCTTCCACTTCTCGGCCATGACGTCGAAGGCCTTGTCCCACGACACCGGGGTGAACTCGCCTTCCTTGTCGAACTGGCCGTTCTTCATGCGCAGCAACGGCCGCGTCAGGCGGTCGGTGCCGTACATGATCTTCGACAGAAAGTAGCCCTTGATGCAGTTGAGGCCGCGGTTGACCGGCGAATCCGGGTCGCCCTGGGTGGCGACGATGCGCCCTTTCTGGGTGCCGATCAGCACCGAGCAGCCGGTACCGCAAAAGCGGCAGGCCGCCTTGTCCCAGCGGATGTCGGTCGGGTCGCCGGCCTGGGCGACGGCCGCGGCCACAGGTAGTGAAATTCCGCCGGCAGCTGCAGCGGCAGCAGCGGCGTTGATCTTGATGAAATCGCGACGATTGAGTGTCATGCCAAAGCCTCCTTGCTGAGACTGTCATCCGAATATTGGTAAACGAGTGCGGCGTCCGAGATGCCATCGAGAAGATGCAGATTGAGCATCGAGTCCTCGACGCTGTAGCCGTCGCCGTCTTCGAGGGTGACGACGAAAGCGCCGAGTCCCTCGTCGGCGTAGTGAACGGCAACGCCGGCGATACTTTGCAAGGCATGCCGGACCTCCGCGAAGCGCTCGGGTCTGGCGCGAACCAGTACTCCGGAAATATTCATAGGATTGCCCCGCCCCTTGTCCACAATTTGATAGCTGCCATCGTGCGCGCGCCGGGGCGACGATTTCCTTGATGGCGGTCAAGGCCGACCAGCCACCGCGCAATCGAGAATGCGGCCATCCCTTGAACGGAGCCCCGACACATGCGCGCTACCGAAGTCCTGCTTGCCCATCACCATCGCTGCGACGACCTTTTTGCCGACGCGGAAAAGTCAGCCATGGCGGGACGCTGGCCGGAATGCGACGAGGCCTTTCTGAAATTTCGTCGGGAAATGGAGGCTCACTTCGCAACCGAGGAACAGTTACTGTTTCCGGCATTCGAGGCCGCAAGCGGCAGCAGCGCGGGACCGACGCAAGTGATGCGCATGGAGCACACACAGATGAATGGACTTCTCCGCGCACTCGATGAGGCGGTCGCGGCCCGGGATGCCGATGCCTTCGCCGGCAACGCCGACACGCTGCTGATCCTGATGCAGCAGCACAACATGAAGGAGGAGAACATCCTCTATCCGATGTGCGACCAGGCATTGTCCGGGCAGTCGTTGCCGCTCCGCAAGGAATTGGCGAAAAGGGCCGCACCATGCCCCACCTGATCGACGGGCGGGAAATGGTGCCACCGGAGCCGCTGGAGCTGGCGTTGACGGCGCTCGATGGCATGGCCGACGACGAAGAACTGCTGCTGCTTCTCTACTGCCGGCCACATCCGCTGTTGAACATTCTGCGCCGCGAAGGTTACACATGGAGCGAGGAGCTGCAGGCGGACGGCACGCACGAAATCCGCATCCGCAAAGCCTGATTCGAGATGAGTCCGGTGCAATCGAACCTGTCCTTCGACCAGGCGCCGCCGTTCAGTGTCCCGCTGCGCTTCCTGTTGACTGCGCCGTGGTTCGGCGTCGCCGCAGGCCTGCTGCTGGCGTGGTCGGGAAAGTCAGCCGTGGCGACACGCTGGTCCGCCGACGCGCTCGCCGTCACGCATCTGCTGGTGGCCGGTTACTTGCTCCAGGCCATGAGTGGCGCGCTGTTCCAGTTCGTCCCGGTCGCCGCTGGCGGTAACGTCTGGCGCCCCCGTGTGGTGGCGGCCATCGTTCATCCGCTGTTCGTCGTCGCGGCGATTATGCTGGCCGCCGGATTTCTTTCCTTCGATGGGCATTTGCTGCGCATGGCTGCGGTCCTGTTCGTGCCCGCCGCGCTGGTTCTGGTATCGGTCGTCGGCACGGCGCTTCTGCGCACGCCAGCGCGCGGCGCCACCGTGATGACCCTGCGGCTGGCTGTTGCCGGTCTTGCCGTCACCGTCGCGTTGGGTGCCGTATTAGCCGAAGGGCTGGTCGGCAGCCACGGCTGGCCGTTGATCGCCATGACGAACGTCCACGCCGCCTGGGGACTCGGTGGATGGGCGCTGATGCTGGTTCTGGGAGTTTCGTACTTCGTGGTGCCCATGTTCCAGCTCACTCCGCCTTACCCGGTACGTTTCGCACGCTGGGCGCCGGTTGCACTCTTCGGTACGCTGGTGGTCTGGATGTTGCAGCTTTCCGGATCGTCGCCCGATTGGCTGCCGCTCGTCTGGCTGGCCGGTTTCGCCGTGGCGGGCACTTACGCCGGGATGACGCTCTGGCTGCAACAGCACCGTCGCCGGCGCGTTACCGACCCGACGTTCCTTTTCTTTCGCGGCGCCATGCTCTGCCTGTTCGCGGCCTTCATGTCGGCGGGGCTGATGCTGCTGCGGCCGGATCTCGGTCAGGATCCGCGCACCGCCTGGTGGTTGGGCGTGCTGGTGATCGCGGGCGGTTTCGTTTCGCTTATCAACGGCATGACCTACAAGATCGTGCCGTTCCTCTGCTGGCTGCATTTGCAGCGCCTCGCCGGCATCGGCGGGACGGTGCCGAACATGCGGGAGATCCTGGCGGAGCGGGGGCAGAAGAACCAGCTTCGTCTGCATTTCGTTGCCGTCGCGCTGCTGCTGGCAGCGACTTTTTACCCGGAAGCCGTCGTTCCGGGGGGTGTCGCCTTTGCGGCCGCCAGTGGCGGGCTCGGATGGAATCTCGTTGGCGCTGCACGCCGTTACCGCGCTTTCAGAAGTCGTGATTTCGCAGGCGTTGCAAATCAGGAATCGTGATATTGCGGCCGTCAACCTCGATCAGTGCGGAGTCGGACAGGTCGTGCAGGATGCGCGAGAAAGTCTCCGGCGTCAGGTTGAGCCGCGAGGCGATGACATGCTTCGACGTCGGCAGCTTGATGACGACCTGATTGGTGCAGTCATCGTCGTGCGGTGCGTGCTGAAGCAGGTAGCCGATCAACCGTTGCGCGCTCGAACGTAGCGTGTAGGTTTCGACGTCGGCGATCAGCGAATGCAGGCGGATCGAAAGACCGGCCAGCATGCGGCGCGAGAAAGCTGGGTCGCTGTCGATCAGCTCGATGACTGCGTCCTTGCCGATATAGACCAGTTGCGTGTCGAGCAGAGCCTCGGCGAAGACCGGAAACGGCCTGTCCATGAACATCACCGCTTCGCCGAAGCTCTGCTGCGGGCCGATGATCTCCACGACTTTTTCGTTGCCTTGGGCAGAGGGCAGCGCCAGTTTGATCTGGCCGGTTGCGACGACATAAAACCCGTGTGCCGGATCGCCCTTGTGGAACAGAATTTCGCCCTTGGCCAGGCGTTTTTCACGCGCAGATGCGGCGATGTGCCCGATCTGCTCCTGGGCCAGCGCGGAAAACAGCGGCAACCGCGTCAACAGGGCGGGGATCGCAAGCGCAGGTGCGGGTGTCTTTTCGGCGGTCATCATTGACAAACTTACCACGCGTCGCAGCGTGGTGGTTCAGAGTGCGCGGATCTTCTCCAGCAGCGCCGTGGTGGAGCGCTGGTGGATGAACGGAATCGAGTGAACCGTTCCACCCCAGCCGATGACCTCGGGGGCGCCGATGATGCGGTCGACAGGCCAGTCGCCTCCCTTCACCAGCACGTTGGGACGGGTCTCAACGATGCGGGCGATCGGCGTGTCCTCGTCGAACCAGGTGACCAGCGAGACGCACTCGAGCGCGGCCAGCACGGCCATGCGGTCTTCGAGACAGTTGATCGGCCGGTCGTCGCCCTTGCCCTGGCGCTTCACCGAGGCGTCGGTATTGACGGCGACCAGCAGGCTGGCGCCGAAGCTGCGCGCCTGGGCGAGATAGGTGGCGTGGCCGCGATGCAGGATGTCGAAGCAACCGTTGGTAAACACCAGCGGTCGTGGCAGCATTGCCACGACCGCCGAGAGGTTGGCCGGCGCGCAAATCTTGGCCTCGAAGGCCGGCGCGGCGCTCATGACTGGTCAGTTCGCCCGCGGCGACGAACTGGAGCTGGAACTTGCGCTGACGTCGAGCCGGTCGGCTTCTTCCTGTGAAATGATTTCGAACAGGCGTACCACTTTCAGAACACCCCCCGTCGTGCGGGCGATATCGACCGCAGCGTCGGCTTCCTTCTGCGTGACCAGGCCGAGCAGGAACACCGTGCCCCATTCGGTGACGACCTTGACGTGGTTGGCTGAAAAGTAGTGGTAGTCGACGAAGCGCGCCTTTACCTTGGAGGTGATGAAGGCATCGTTGCTGCGGCTGCCCAGCGTGCTGGCGCCGCCGATGAGCAGATAGTTGCTGACCGACTTGACGTTCGGCACGCCGGCGACGATTCGCTCGGCCTGGGCCTTGTCCGCTTCGCTCAGGCATTCACCGGTCAGGAGGACCATGCGGTTGTAGCTGGTGACGTTGATATGCGTCGCCGAGCCGAACATCTCGTCGAGGCGATTGCCGGCACGGACTTCGATGGCCTCATCGGCGAGATAGGTTTCAGAGATGCGGCGGTCGGCGACCATCAGCGCGCCGGCGCCGATGCCGACAACAGCCACGGGAAAGCACCCGGAAAGCACCGGCGTCAGCGCCGCCAGGATCAGGCAGAGGGCCAGCCGGATAACAGGGCTGCGGGACTTCGTCATTGGGTGTCTCCTAACAAGAGTTCGTCGATGCCATCGCACAGGCAGTGCAGCACTAGGAGGTGGACCTCCTGGATTCGGGCCGTCCGGCTGGCGGGCACACACAGATTGATATCGTCGTCGGTCAGCGCGGCGGCCATCTTGCCGCCGTCCTTTCCCGTGAGGGCAACGACGCGCACGCCACGTTCGTGCGC
>JBNKCS010000012.1:0-27400 GCA_050287865.1 Rhodocyclaceae bacterium
AAATCTGTTCGACCTTCCAGCCCTGGCGCTCAGCGTAGCGCGTGTACATGCGGTAGAGGTCGCCCGCGAACAGCGCCGACTCGTCGCCGCCGGTACCAGCGCGGATTTCCAGGAACAGGTTGCGCTCGTCGTCCGGATCGCGCGGCAGCAAGGCCTTCTGCAGTTCGCCGTCGAGCCGCTCGATCTCCGCTTCGCCGGCGACGATCTCCTCTTCCGCCATCGCCTTCATCTCGGGATCGCCCAGCATTCCGCGCGCGGCCGCGACATCGGCCTCGGCGGCCTGATACGCGCCGTAGAGCCCAACCACCGACTCGATCTCGGCGTGTTCGCGCGAGAGTTTGCGATAGTTGTCCATGTCGCGCGTCGTCAGTTCGTCGCCAAGGATGGCGTCGAGTTCTTCCTTGCGGCGGGTGAGTTGTTCGAGTTTGTCGCGAATACTGGATTTCATGATGCGCTGGTCGATAGGCAAAAGTCAGCCGTGGCGGCACGCCACCCAAGGCCGACCGGGCGGCTACTCGCCGGGATGGAGACGGAAGATGCGGGAAACGAGTTCGGAAAGGCGGTTGCGTTCGTCGCCTTCGGCCTGGTTGAGCGCCTGCGTCGGGCCGTGCATCAGCTTGTTGGTCAGCCCGCGCGACAGCGCTTCCAGTACCTGTGCGGGATCATCGCCGCGACGCAACAGCTTGAGCGCATGGTCGACCTCATGACGGCGCGCGCGTTCGGCGCTGTCGCGCAGGGCGCGTATCGTCGGCACCATCTCGCGCGCATCGACCCATTGCAGGAAGTCATGCACCTGGCCGTCGATGATCGCCTCGGCCTCGACGACTGCCTCCTGCCGCGATTCGAGTCCCTGTTCGACGATCTGGCCGAGATCGTCGAGCGTATAGAGGAACACGTCGTCGAGCTTGTCGACTTCCGATTCGATGTCGCGGGGAACCGCCAGGTCGACCATCACCATCGGCTTGTGGCGGCGCTGCTTCAGCGCCCGTTCGACCATGCCGAGCCCGACGATGGGCAGCGGACTCGCAGTACAGGCGACGACGATATCGTATTCGGCCAGACGTTCTCCCAGCTCGTCGATGCGGACCGCATCGCCATTGAAGCGCGCGGCCAGCATCTCCGCCTTCTCGAGGCTGCGATTGGCCACCGTCAGCCGCCGCGGCTTCTCGCCCGCGAAATGCGCGGCGCAAAGTTCGACCATTTCGCCGGCACCGACGAACAGCACCTTCTGATCCGAAAGATCGCCGAAGATGCGAGCCGAAAGATGCACCGACGCGGCGGCCATCGACACGATGTTGGCGCCGATGGCGGTCGTCGAGCGCACTTCCTTGGCGACGGCAAAGGTGCGCTGGAACAGTTTGTTGAGCAGCGCGCCCAGCGTGCCCGCCTCTTCGGCCAGGCGCGCCGCCTGCTTCATCTGGCCGAGGATCTGCGGCTCGCCGAGCACCATGGAATCGAGCCCGGATGCGACGCGGAACATGTGCCGCACCGCGCTCTGCTGCGGATGGGTGTAGAGATAGGGCTGAATCCGGCTTGGCGTCAGCGAATGGTATTCGGCCAGCCAGTCGACCGCCATCTGCGGCTCTTCGGCGGCGCAATAGAGTTCGGTGCGATTGCAGGTCGACAAGATTGCCGCCTCGCGCACCGGCTTCGCGCGCAACAGATCGTTCAATGCCAACGGCAGTCGTGAGAGATCGAACGCAACCTGTTCCCGCACGGCCAGCGGCGCGGTGTGATGGTTGATCCCCATGGCGAAAAGCTGCATGCGTCGGCGTAATGGCAATTGACCAGATTGCCATTATACGTCAGGGGCTTGCCTCCCTTCCGGTCGGAGAAGCCTACTTCGACGGCGGGGGCGGGGGTGGCGGAGGAGGAGCAGCCGACGAGTTCGGCGGGGGCGGGGGAGGCAGTGACGAGCTCCTGCGCGGCGCGTATTGCCCTGGAATCTGGTTGCCGGCCGAGTACATGCATTGAAGATAGGCAACGTCGTAGCTGCGCTGAATGTCGCGCTCGGAGGCATAGGCGCGTCCCGATCCGCTGGCGCTGCCGACCATCAGGCCGCCGCCGGCGCCGACTGCCGCGCCCTCATGACCGCCGACCGCCGCGCCGATCACGGCGCCCACAGCGGTTCCGACCACGGCCGATCCGACTGCCGCATTGTCGGCTGCCTGAGTCTGGCCGGCGACTGCGCGCTGCGCGTAGTCCCTGCAGTAGCGATCTTCCGACTCGAACACATCGAGCGGCTTGTACGGCCCCGGCATGACGGCCACACGCGGGCCAAGCGGCGCGCTGGCGCAACCGGCCACCGTCGCTGCAAGCAGCGAAACAGCAAACAATGTTCTCTTCATGGCCATTCTCCGCAAAAAGGTTGCCCGACAGCGTAAGACTGCCATCATCTCGTATCTCAAGTATGTAGCAAACCGCGGTAAACGTTACAAAAGGTTACCCCGGGCGGCGCCCCCCGGGGCGAATTACGCCCGAAACACACGGGATCATCGGCGCCCTGGTGCCGGGCTGGAGATGAGACCGTCGTGGCGAGGTTCGGCCAAAGCCCGCCGCCATAACCAGGGGGCCACCGGATTGCGGTCCGCCCACAAGCCGAGACGACGGGCCTTGGCGCGGAACTCGGCAACCTCGTATTCCTGTTTCTCGGCCGTCGATTGTTGCGTAGCGGAGTCCCGCATCCACCAGGCCATGCCCGCAGCGACTTGCAGCCGCCCGACATCGACCTTCCTCGGGCAGGTTGCCTCATGGCATTTCGGCTCCGGCGCCATGATCGTCGCCACGCGAACGCCATTGGGAAAAAGACGTTCGTTCTTGAGCGTCACCTTGCGCCGGAAGGTCAACGCCGACAGGCTGGCCGTCGCCTGATCGTGAAACGGCTGCCCGAACTGGGGCGCCGCAACGGCCGCAAGCACCACCTTGAAGCGTTCCTGGTGGTCACCGATGACGACGACCGTATTGCCGTCCACAACGCTGACGACGCGCACGTCCATGTCGGCGGCGGCAGGCAGGGCAAAGAGGCAAAAAAGCAGGCTCCACCAGCGCACGCGACGCGAAAGCGCCAATTGGCACCTCTCAAAAGGCCGCCTGCCCGGCGCCGTCAGTCGTCGTTCCACCACCGGCCACCGGGCGTCATGACGTCGTGGGGTCCATGATCGTGGCGGCTTGATCGACGATAACGCGCGCATCGGCGATGGCGTATCCGTGGGAATAGGCGATTACCGGATTCAGGTCGAGCTCGGCGAGTTGCGGATAGGCGACCACGATACTCGACACCTTGAGCAGCAGGTCGATCAGCGCCTCCTTGTCGATTGCCGGCTCGCCGCGCAGGCCGTCGAGAACCTTGCGCCCCTTGATGCCGTTCACCATGGACTGCGCGTCGTAACGGGACAGCGGAATCGCCCTGAAGGCGACGTCCTTGAGCAACTCGACGTAGATCCCCCCCAGGCCGAACATCATCACCGGACCAAAGACCGGGTCACGCAACACGCCGACGATTACCTCGATGCCCTTCTTGGCCATGGGTGTAACCAGCACGCCGCGAATATCCGCCTGCGGCGCATGGCGCCGACACGACGCCATGATCTGTTCGTGCGCCTGGCGCAGGGCATCCTCGCCACGCAGATCCAACTTCACGCCACCGACATCCGATTTGTGCAGGATATCCTTCGACACGACCTTCATCGCGAGCGGCGTGTCACCCAGGCGACTGGCAATACCGGCAAGCTCGCCGGCATCGCTGACGAGTTCCTCCGCCGGGACGGCTACGCCATGCTCCCGCAACAGCTCTTTGGCCTCGAATTCGAACAGGTCGCGTCCTTCCGTGCGGGCGCGCGCAAAGATGCCTTCGATCGTCGCCGCCGGCGATGCGCCGACTACCGGCGCACTGTCCGCGACATGAGAGAGATAGGCGCCGCGTTCGGCGAGCGCCGCCAGCAGGCGCACCGCATGTTCGATGGAACTGTAAACCGGCAACCCGGCCTCGTGCAGGCGACGCAAGGCTGGTGGCTTGATCGGCGCATACAGGCTGTAGATCACCATTGGCTTGTCTACCCGATTCGCCAGCTCGATCATCGATTCGGCACCGCGCATTTCGCCGCCAAGCAGATGTTCGGCATAGCGGATGCTGTAGCCGCCGAACATTCCGACCAGGAACACGGCATCGACGGCGTCGTCGGCGGCGACGATTTCCATGCACTCGGCGAGCAGGGCCGGATTCGCATCGGTGCTGCCGGCAACGTCGACAGGATTGACCAGCGAGGCCTGCGGCATGAGGATGGCGGCGAGACGCCGGCGCGTGTTCTCGGAAAGCTGGGCGAGTTCCAGCCCGGCTTCAGTGAGGCGATCGGTGGCGATGGTCGCCTGACCGCCGCCATCGGAAACCACGGCGACGCGTTTGCCGCGCGCATGCTGCATGAGTCCGAGACCCTCGGCCACAGGCAGTATCTCGTCGGAGTTGTGCACCACGCTGACGCCGAACTGGCGCAGCAAGTCCACGGTCATCTCGTAGCTGCCCGCAAAGGCACCGGTGTGGGAACTGGCGGCCCGCTTGCCCTGCTCCGTCGAGCCCGACTTGTACACCACTACCGGTTTCTCCCGCGTTACCTCGCGGGCGACATTGAGGAAGCGCTGACCATCGCGAAAGCCTTCGACGTAGAAGGTGGCGACGCGCGTATTCGGGTCCTCGCCGAGATATCGCAGGTAGTCGTTGAAACCGATGTCGGTCTGGTTGCCCGGCCCCACGTAGGTGGAGAAACCAACGTGGCCGTTATGTTCGGCTTCCAGCGCCAGCGACAACAGCATGTTGCCCGACTGGGAGATGAAGCCGATATCGCCCGGCTTGACGTTGGCCAGGGCGAGCAAGTTCACCTTGTGGTGAAGATTGAACATGCCGGAAGTATTGGGGCCGATGATGCGGACACCACCGGCACGCGCAGTATCGAGCGTCATCTGCTCGAGCTTGGCGCCTTCGGGACCGGTTTCGCGGAAACCGGCGGCGAGAATCACCGCCCCCTTGACCCCCTTGCGGCAGCACTCCTCCATGAGCCCCGGTGCAGTTTTGGCCGGCGTGCAAATCAGCGCCAGGTCGATCGGCCCGGGAACCGATTCCAAGGTCGGGAACGTCTTGACGCCAAGCACCATGTCGATCTTCGGATTGATCGGGTAGACCGCGCCAGGATAGCCATCCTTGATCAAGCCAAGCATGGCCTTGTAGCCACGCTTGGTCGGATCTGCCGAAGCGCCGACGATTGCTATCGATCGTGGCGCAAGAAAGGCATGTAGCGGACTGGTCAAGACAGGCGGGGAAACCAATTCATTCACGTTACGTTCCTTTGAATACCGGCGCCCGCTTTTCGACAAAAGCATCGACACCTTCCTGCCAATCGCTCGTCGTGGCCACGAAGGTCATGCCCTCGAGTTCCGCAACCAGCGCGGCGTCGAGCGTGCGCTCCGCCGACATGTTGAGTTGTTCCTTGGCCAGCCGCATCGAGAGCGGTGCCTTGGTAGCGAGCTTTCCCGCAAACTCGCGCGCAGCGGCGAGAAACTCCCTATCGGGCAGCACCCGACAGGCCAGGCCAATGCGCACAGCCTCGTCGCCCTTGATCCGCTCGCCGAGGAAAGTCAGCTCGCGCGCCTTGGCCAGGCCGACCAATCGCGGCAGCAACCAAGTCACGCCGCCACCCAGAAAATTGCCAATGCTGATTTCTGGCAATCCGATCTCGGCGCTCTCGGCCATCAACGGAAAATCGGCGGCAATGGCCATCTCTGCCCCGGCACCCAGCGCGTAGCCGTTCACGGCAGCAACCACCGGTTTCTCCAGTTGCAGCAAACGCTTGCAGACAGCCTGCTCGCCTTGCAAGTACTGGCGGCGGTCGAAGGCGGTGCGCCCGGCCTTGTGTTCCTTGAGGTCCGCACCGACGCAGAAGGCCCTGCCTTCTCCTGTGACCAGAACTACACGGACCTGACGATCGGCTACCGCCTCGTCAAGCGCTGCACCCAATTCTGCGTAAAGTTGTCCAGTGACGGCATTGAGCCGATGCGGGCGATTGAAGCGGATTTCCGCGATGCCGTCGCGTACCGAATACAGAATCGTCTCGTAGCCCATGCGCGTCCTTGACTGGATCACCCTGCGGGTACTTTACCCCGCATCCGGCGACGCTGGAGGAACACGACAAATCCCAGCAACATCAGCGTCGGCACAAACGCCCATTCCTTCATGGGCCGATCGGCCGGAACCTCGACCGCCGTTATGGAGAAGCCCTGCTCCAGCCCGAGCTTCTCGGCCCGGCTACCGAAACTCACTGCCATGATCTGCACCGCATCGCCCATCGGCATCACGTTGATGCCGGCGGCAGCGAGACGAGCCCGGGGAGTACCCTTGTTCTCGCCCAACGGAAGCAGCACGCCCTTCTTGACCTGATCGCCTTCCAGATTAAGACCCTCGACCCATATGCGCAGACGGGCATCGTCCGGTGCCTGCTTGACGATATCGAATATTTTGGTACCGGGAACTTCCTGATACGGCGGATACAACTTGTCCATCCAGAAGCCGGGGCGAAACAATGAAAAGCAGACCAGTAGCAGCAGCGCCGACTCCCACCAGCGACTGCGCGTCACAAACCATCCTTGCGTAGCAGCGGCGAACATCAGGTTGGCGAGAATGGCGCCGGACACCACGATAACCATGTGCCACCACGAATCGATACCGATCATCAGCAACTGCGTATTGAAAATGAACATGAACGGCAGGATGGCCGTGCGGATCGAATAGCCGAATGCCGTGACGCCGGTGCGAATCGGATCGCAACGCGCAATGCCGGCCGCCGCATAGGAAGCCAGCCCAACTGGTGGCGTAACGTCGGCCATCAAACCGAAATAGAACACGAACAAATGAACGGCGATCAACGGCACCAGCAACCCGTTCTGCGCCCCGACATCAACCACCACCGGGGCCATCAAGGTCGACACGACGATGTAGTTGGCCGTGGTTGGCAGGCCCATGCCGAGCACCAGACAGATCGCCGCCACCATGAACAGCATCACCATCAGGTTGCCGCCGGACATGGCCTCGACGAATTCGGTCATCACCAGACCGATACCGGTCAGCGTAACCGTACCGACGATGATGCCCGCCGCTGCAGTCGCGATGCCGATGCCGATCATGTTGCGAGCTCCCGTCACCAATCCGTGGTAAAGGTCCCGCCAACCGTGACCAAACTCCTGTACCAACGTCTGCCGGCCGCGAAAATACGCAAACAACGGTCGTTGCGAAACCAGGATGAACATCAGGAACGCGGTGGCCCAGAAGGCCGACAGCCCCGGCGAAAGTTCTTCGACCATGAGGTTCCAGATCAGTGCAACCACCGGTAGCAGGAAATGCAGGCCCGACTTCAGGGTCGGCCCCGCATCCGGAAGCTCGGTGACCGGGTCGTTCGGATCGTCCATGTGCAGTTCCGGAAACCGGGCTGCGAAACGAATCAAACCGATGTAGGCCAACGCCATGCCCGCACCGATCAGTGCGAAGGAGTAATCGCCGGCAACCTGCTTGATCCAGCCGAGACAGTAGTAGACGACGCCGGCCAGCACGATGACGCCACTGACGGTGAGCCCGATCGATGTCAGTCGTTCGGACAGAGGCGTCAGCGTCCGGCGGGGCAAGCCGCGGATATCCGCCTTCATCGCCTCGAGATGAACGATGTAGAACAGGGCGATGTAGGAAATGATTGCCGGCAGGAAAGCGTGTTTCAGCACCTGCGTGTAAGGAATGCCAACGTACTCGACCATCAGGAAGGCCGCCGCGCCCATTACCGGCGGCATGATCTGTCCATCGACGGAAGCCGCGACTTCGACTGCGCCGGCCTTGTCAGCCCGATAGCCGACCCGCTTCATCAGCGGAATGGTGAACGTGCCAGTGGTGACGACATTGGCGATCGACGATCCGGAAATCAGGCCGGTCGCGGCCGACGCGACAACAGCGGCTTTCGCCGGGCCGCCGCGCAGATGGCCAAGAAGGGATATCGCACTCTTGATGAAGTAGTTGCCCGCACCCGCCGTTTCCAGCAACGCGCCAAACAACACGAAAAGAAAAATGAAGCCGGATGAAACACCAAGCGCGACGCCGTAGACCCCTTCGGTGCTCAGCCACATGTGCGACATGGCCTTGGACAGCGACGCCCCCTTGTGCGCGATCATCTCCGGCATATAGGGGCCGAAAAAGATATAGACGAGGAAAACCAGCGCCAACGTGACCATCGGCAAGCCCAAGGCGCGACGCGCGGCCTCGAGCAACAAAGTAAGCCCGATAACCGCGACGGTCAGATCGACCGTCGTCGGCTGCCCGGGGCGGTCTGAAAGCTCCTTGTAGTACAAAAACAGATAAGCGGCGCAAAAGGCACCCACCGCGGCGAGTATCCAGTCGGCAAGTGGAATAACTTGGCGCGACGATTTCTTGAATGCGGGATAGGAAAGGAAGCCGAGGAATACCGCAAACGCCAGATGCAAAGAGCGGGACTCGGTATCGTTGAATACGCCAATGCCGACCGAGAACGGCAGCGGCGACGCAATCCACAACTGGAACAACGACCACAGCAGCGCCACCCCCACCAGCACTGCCGCCGCCCAACCGCGAGGCGAACGCCCGCCGGTATCGGCTTCGGCAACGATCTGGCTCAGTTCTTCATCGGAAAGTTCGTGATGCGCCGGCGCGCGCTCTTCTGTCGCCATTCCCGTCTCCCCCAAGGCGAAGATCCTTTCCGGATCAACCGGAAAGGATCTCGATGGCGGCTGTTACATCCAGCCTTTTTCCTTGTAGAACTTCACCGCACCCGGATGCAGCGGGGCGGACAGACCATTCTTGATCATGTCCTTCGGATCAAGGTGAGCGAATGCCGGATGCAGCTTCTTGAAGTCGTCGAAGTTGTCGAACACGGACTTGACGAGCAGATAAACGACATTATTCGGAACCTTGCTCGACGTCACAAAGCTCGCGACAACACCGAACGTCTTCGTATCGTTGGGGTTATTGGCGTACAAGCCGCCAGGAATGGTGGCTACGGCATAGTACGGATATTCGGCGACCAGCTTGTCGACTGCCGGCCCCGTAACATTCACCAGTTGCGCGGCACAGGTGGTCGTCGGATCCTGGATATTGGCGGACGGATGGCCGACGACGTAAACGAACGCGTCGATCTTGTTGTCGCACAGGGCAGCGCCATGCTCATCAGGCTTGAGTTCGGAGGCCAGAGAGAAATCAGAAACCTTCATGCCCTCCGCCGCCATCAGCACTTCCATCGTTGCGCGCTGGCCGGAACCCGGGTTGCCGATATTGACGCGCTTGCCTTTCAAGTCCGCAAAGCTCTTGATATTCGCATCCTTGCGCGCCACGAGCGTCATCGGCTCGGGATGGATCGAGAACACGGCGCGCAGATCCTTGACGGGGCCACCATCCTTGAATTGTGCCAATCCCTTGACGGCGTTGTACTGAACGTCCGACTGAGCGACGCCAAAGTCGAGCTCGCCGGCCTTGATGGTGTTGATGTTGTACACGGAACCGCCGGTACTCTCAACGGAGCAACGGATGCCATGCTTCGCACGGTCCTTGTTCATCAACCGGCAAATCGCGCCGCCTGCGGCGTAGTACACGCCCGTGACGCCACCGGTTCCGATGGTGACGAACTTCGTCTCGGCGGCTTGCACCGACGGACAAACGGCGGCGGCGCCTATTGCCAGCATTGCTCCAATAGCAACGAACCTTTTCATGCTCATCCTCCTTCTCTGGGTTGAAACGGTGGTGCAAAAATGCGTTTCAAGGATACAGGCTGAAACGCAAGTAAAAAAGCGGAGAGGAAATTGTTCCCGGTGCGGAACGCACGCGGCAGCTACACATGACGCATAGCATAACCCAAAAACGGAATCGGCCCTCCGATTGGAGGGCCGATTGGGAATTGGTGGCCAGGGGCGGAATCGAACCGTCGACACGCGGATTTTCAGTCCGCTGCTCTACCAACTGAGCTACCTGGCCGGAAGGTCGCGCATTATAGCGAGTTCCATTGGCTTGGGGAGAAAATGTGGCCAGCCGAACACGCGACAGGCTGTTCCGACGCCAATCTCAGGCAATGAGAAAGCGCTTGGTCCAGGCGAGCATGATCGACAACCAAAGGAGCAGAAAGAAGGCGACGAACGGAACATGCCGATCGAGAATCACCTTCGGCATCGCGATCCGCACGACCCTGACCGCCGGGCTGGCGACAACGCGGAACAACTGAAAGACCGGATTGGTGTCGCGCCGGGAGCCGGCCAGAAACCCGACGACGCCCTGACCGAGCAGCGACCAGAGCGCCACATCGACCAGTGCCTTCAACACGCTGAGAAGAAATGTACTGGAGTCGGCCATGTTATCGTTTTGGCGATTCGCTTCGCGGTGACGGTCTATGGATTTCGAACATTGGCGACATTATGCCCGTGGCTGGCTCCTGCATTTCTTCGGCCGGGACGATGCGGCGTTCGACGCGTACGCCGAGGCTTTCCGTTTGCGGCCGGACGATGTTCAGTCGGCGCGGCACCTTGGCTTCATCGCCGCCAGGAAGAAGCAATTCCGGATCGCCGAGAAGTGGCTGAACGAGGCCGTGCGACTGGCGCCGGACGACGCCGACTCGCATTTCAATCTGGGATTCGTTCGAGCGGAACTGGGCGAATCGCGCTTGGCCATCGAATCTTTCGCCGCGGCGGTTCGACTGAACCCAAGGCTCGACCGGGCGTGGTACGGGATGGGGCTCGCCCACGCGCACCTTGGCGAGCACGCGGAAGCCGCCACTGCATTCAACGAAACAGCCGAACTGCAACCGCTGCACGGCGAGGCGTTCTATCAACTCGGTATGGCGCGACATCACGCCGGCGATCGCGACGGCGTGAAGACGGTTGTCCTGCGCCTCGCGCGCTTCGATCCACCCCGAGCCCGCAAATTGATTCGCGATGCCGATCGCGCGGACCTCGGGCATTTGCTCGACAAGCTAGCGCCCTAGGCGCAGATACGACCGTGCCGCTTGGCGTACCGCCACGGCTGACTTTTCGTTCCTTCCACCGCCGATCAAAAAAAAGCCCGCCTTGCGGCGGGCTCTGAATGGGAGTGTCTCCTCCTCCCCCTCTTTTGTATCAGGTTGCAATGGAACTCATGTCGTCTTCGAGATTCGGGTAGCGCACGTGGTCGACCAGTTCCTGAACTTCCCGGCTCGGCGCGGGAGAAATCAGCGAACCGACGACCACGCCGAGGAAGCCGAGCGGAATGCCGAAGATGCCTGCCGAGATCGGCTTGATATCCCACCATAGCGGCGCGTTGATGCCAAAGAATTCGTAGGTCTGAACCATGTAGTACAGGGTGATTCCCAGGCCCATCACCATGCCCAGGACAGCGCCGAGCTTGTTGGCACGCTTCCAGAAGATGCCGAGCAGCAGCGACGGGAAGAAAGCCGACGCCGCCAACGAGAAGGCAGCACCGACCAGAAACAGGATGTTGCCCGGCTTCAGACTGGTGACGTACGCCGCCGTCAGGGCAACCACCAGCAGCAGTGCTTTGGACACGACCAGGCGGCGGGTGGTCGGCGCGTTCGGATCGATCATCTTGTAATAGACGTCGTGCGAAAGCGCATTGGCGATGGTCAGCAGCAGACCGTCGGCAGTGGAGAGCGCGGCGGCGAGACCGCCGGCGGCAACCAGACCGGAAATAACATATGGCAGTCCGGCGATTTCCGGTGTCGCCAGCACGATGAGATCGCCGCCGATGGTAATTTCGGCCAGCTGGACGATGCCATCCTTGTTGATGTCGCTGATCGCCATCAGCGTCTTGTCCACTGCCGCCCAGTTCCAGACCCACGCCGGAAGCTCGGCGAAAGCCGTTCCCACCAGATTGTGATAGACCTCGTACTTGACGAGGATAGCCAGTGCCGGCGCCGTGAAGTAGAGCAGGAAGATGAACAGCAGCGACCAGAACACCGAGCGGCGCGCCTCCTTCACCGAAGGGGTCGTATAAAAACGCATCAGGATGTGCGGCAACGCAGCGGTCCCCACCATCAAACAGAAGATAAGCGCCAGAAAGTTCTTTTTCGCCTTGGCGCGATTGGCTTCGACTTCCTCCGGCGTCTTGCCGGTCGCGGCAAACGCCTCGGCATGCGCTTTCACTGGCGCGGCCTTTGCGCGAACGGCTCGTTCTTTCGTCCACACCACCTTGGCCTCGGCTGGATCGATCGGAAAGGCAATGAGCGCCCGCTCCGCAGCGTCGATAGCCCGGGGATCCGGCTCTCTGACCGCCTTCAATTCCGCCAATCTGGCTTCGAGTTTTGCCCTCTCTTCCGCAAGAAATGCCGCTCCCCCGGCTTCCAGCGCTTTCAGTTTGGCCTCGGCAGCGTCGGCTCGCTCACGATAGATTGCGCGCACGGATTCCTCAGCCGCCCCTTTCGGAGTACCAGGGTCGTTGAACTCCTTCTCCAACGCCGTCACCCTGGGTAGGGCCGACGTGTAGGCGGCGATCTGCGGAAGCGGATTGCCGGTGTGCTTCACCGACAGCCAGACCACCGGGATCAGGTAGGCGATGATCAGGACGATGTACTGCGCTACCTGAGTCCAAGTCACCGCCTTCATGCCACCCAAAAACGAGCAGACGAGAATTCCGGCCAGACCGACGAACACACCGATGCCGAACTCCAAGCCGGTGAAACGGCTGGTGATGAGGCCAACGCCGGAAATCTGGGCAATCACGTAGGTGAAGGAACACAGCACAACGGCAAGCACACCGATCGTTCGCGGCAGGTTTCCGCCATAACGGGCGCCGAGGAAATCGGGAATGGTGAACTGCCCGAACTTTCGCAGATAAGGCGCCAGAAAAAGTGCCACCAGGCAATAGCCGCCCGTCCAGCCCATGACGAATGCCAGTCCGTCGTATCCGGTGGTGTAAAGCGTCCCGGCCAGGCCGATGAACGACGCGGCCGACATCCAGTCGGCGCCGGTCGCCATGCCGTTGAACACCGCCGGCACGCGACGTCCGGCAACGTAATACTCGGACACCTCGGCAGTTTTCGCCATGAATCCGATGCCGGCATAAAGCAGGATAGTGGCGAACAGGAACAGGTAGCCGAGCGCCCGATTCGGCACACCGAGCATCTCGAGCACACCGACAAACAATACGAAAGAAAGGAATCCGCCCGTATAGACCGTGTAGTACCGCTTCAACTGCGTCGTAAATTCGGCCTGAAAGCGGCTCGGCATCAGTCGTCCTCCCCTTCCTCGACGCCGTACTCCTGATCCAGCCTGTTCATATAGCGGGCGTAATACCACACGATCAGCACATAGACGATCAGCGCGCCCTGCGCGCCCATGTAGAAACCCAGCGGCCCGATGAACTCGATCTCGTTCAGGTCGCGCGCAAACCAGCCGACAACAAAGGTGACGATAAACCAGATTGCCAGCAGCGACGCCGTCATCTTCAAGTTTCGATTCCAGTACTCGACGTGCTTTTGCGTCAACTGCATGGAGCTGCCCTCTCGAAAATCATGCGTGCGGAAGCCGGCCTCTCTCAGGGGCCGGATTGGGACATGTCAAGCTGACACCATCCTTACGCTGAAATGGTGCGCTGCCAAAGCTGTCGACGCCCGCATCAGCTTTGTGGCGCGTCGGAACGCGGAAAATCCACCACAACGCGGATGCCGGTGCCCTCCCTGGCGGCGAACGCAGAAATGGTGGCCCGGTGATGCTCGGCAATTTCGCGACAGATGGCAAGTCCCAGCCCGCTACCGTCCGCATCGGTACCAAGAACGCGATAGAAGCGCTCGAATACGCGCTCCCGATCCTCGTCCGCGAGGCCGATGCCGTTATCCTCAACTTCCAGCGTAGCGTGCTCGTCGGCGATGACACGAACGGTCACCCGGCCACCCGACGGGGTGTACTTGATGGCATTGTCGAGCAGATTCTTCAACAGCTCCCGCAACAACAGCGGCACACCGTCGACGATCAGGCGCGCACCGCCGCTCTCGAAACCGAGATCAATCTGCTTCGCTTGGGCGGTTTCGACCCATTCGGAGGTAACGTCGCGCGCCAGATCGTCCAAGTCGAGCTTCACCAGGCGATGCAGTTTTTCGTGGCTGGATTCAGCGCGAGCCAGGGTCAGCAACTGGGTGATCAGGTGTCCGGCGCGCTCGGCCGCGCGAGCGATCTGCAGTACCGCGTCGCGCAATTGCGCAGGGTCGGTCTCCCGCAACGCCAGCTCCGCCTGCGTGCGCAAACCGGTGACCGGTGTCTTCATCTGGTGCGCAGCATCGGCGATGAAGCGCTGCTGGGCCTGAAGGTTCTCTTCGAGCCGCTCCATCAGCTCATTGAAGGAACGCACCATCGGCTGCAGTTCCTCGGGCGCACGATGGATGTCGATCGGCGACAGGTCACCCGGTCGGCGCGTCGCAATGCGCTCCCTGAGTCGGGACAGCGGCCGCAGGCCGCGCGACAGCCCCAGCCAGACCAGAACGACCGCCAGCGGAATGATGGCGAACTGGGGCAGTAGCACGCCCGAGATGATGCGCGATGCCAGCGCCTCGCGCTTGTGGCGCGTTTCGGCCACCTGGATGACCACCCAGCGCTGTCCGGGCTCGATTTCGTGCACTTTGTATGCGACGCGGACCGGATCTCCGGCCAGCCGTTCGTCGCGGAATCTGACTTCCGACAAGGCCGGTTCGTTGTCGCCCGAAGGCGCCGGCAATTGATCGTCGCCTGCCAACAGCGTGCCCTGCGAGTCGCGCACCTGGTAATACAACTCGTCCTGCTCGTCGGCGTGCAGGATCGCCCTGGCCTGGGTGGGCAGACTGATGGTGACCTTGCCGCCCTCGATTTGCAGCAGCCGCGTTATCGCGCCGACGTTCTCGGCCAGCGCCTGGTCGTAGGGTTCGTTGGCGATGTCGTTGGCAACGTGATGGGTCGCAGCAATACTGATCGGCCAGAGCAACAGCAAAGGCGCCAGCATCCAATCCAGAATTTCGCCAAACAGGGAATTCGGAACCGACGAGGCGCCGAATACCGGCGGCCGCTCAGGCCGGCCCTTCGATACCACCCGATTTCTCCAGACAATAGCCGAGGCCCCGCACGGTGGTAATCCTGACTTCGGCCGATTCCAGTTTCTTGCGCAAGCGGTGAACGTAGACTTCGATGGCGTTGGTACTGACCTCCTCGCCCCAGCCGCATAGATGGTCGACCAATTGCTCCTTTCCCACCAGCCGACCGATGCGCAGCAACAACACTTCGAGCACACCCATTTCCCGCGCCGACAGATCGATCAACTGGCCATTGACCTTGACGACGCGCTCGGTCTGGTCGTAACACAATGCGCCGACCTCGATGCGCGTTGCCTGACCCGTGCCGCGCCGGGTCAGTGCGCGTACGCGCGCTTCCAGTTCCGGCAACGCAAACGGCTTGGTCAAGTAGTCGTCCGCCCCGGCATCCAAGCCCCGGACCCGGTCGTCCACGCCATCCTGCGCCGTCAGAATAAGCACCGGCATGACGCACTTGCGCGCCCGCAAGCGATGCAACACGTCGATGCCCGAGAGCTTTGGCAGACCAAGATCGAGAATGAGGAGATCGAACGTTTGCGACAACGACGCGGTATCGGCATCCAGCCCGTTGGAGACATGATCGACCGCGTAGCCCGCCTTGCGCAACGCACGGATCAGGCCATCGGCGATGATGGCGTCGTCTTCTGCAAGAAGTATCCTCATACGGGAAATGATTCTACTTGTAAGCTGGCCGTAAGCCGAGTCTCTATTTGATGGCATTCAGCCGCCGTTCCCGTTGTCGGGAGCCGATTTCCGCCGCGCAACGCTCTTGCGCCCACTTGTGAACATGGAAGACGGAATGGCTCCTTGTAAGTCTTAAGTAAGGGTGATACCCGGATAATGCGCTCCGCGATGGGAGGCGCGGGACGCACCTTGGTGCCATCCGTCCGTCGTTTGCTGCTGGTTGCTAGTTTCTGGTCGCCGGCTCATTTCTCGAAGGAGGAGACATAAATGGAACACAAACATGACGCTCAAGGTTACTGGAAGGCAACCCTGGGCCTGATCACCAAGGTGTTGGTGATCTGGTTCTTGGTTTCGTTCGGCGCCGGCATTCTGTTTGCCGACCTGCTGAACGGCATCCATCTGGGCGGTTACCCGCTCGGCTTCTGGTTTGCCCAACAGGGTTCGATGTACATCTTCGTCGCGCTGATCTTCTGGTACGCCAAGAAGATGAGCGACATCGACAAAGAATTCGACGTTCACGAAGACTGAGGAGCGCACCAATATGGAACTGCAAACCACAATCTACCTGGTCGTCGGCTTGACCTTCGCCCTATACATCGGCATCGCCATCTGGGCGCGCGCCGGTTCCACCAGCGAGTACTACGCCGCCGGCGGCGGGGTCAACCCGGTGCTGAACGGCATGGCCACGGCTGCCGACTGGATGTCGGCCGCGTCCTTCATCTCGATGGCCGGTCTCATCGCCTATATGGGCTACGGCGGCGGCCTGTTCCTGATGGGCTGGACCGGCGGCTATGTTCTGCTGGCCTGCCTGCTGGCCCCCTACCTGCGCAAGTTCGGCAAGTTCACCGTGCCGCAGTTCATCGGCGACCGCTTCTACTCGAAGTCGGCCTCGACGGTGGCGGTACTCTGCCTGCTGGTCGCCTCGCTGACCTACATCATCGGTCAGATGACGGGCGTCGGCGTTGCCTTCTCGCGCTTCCTGGGCGTGTCCAAGGAAATGGGCATCTACGTCGGTATGGCGATCGTGTTCACCTACGCGGTGTTCGGCGGCATGAAGGGCATCACCTACACCCAGGTGGCCCAGTATGTCGTGCTGATCTTCGCCTATGTGGTCCCGGCGGTGTTCATTTCACTGTCGCTGACCGGCAACCCGATCCCGCAACTGGGTCTCGGTTCCGACATGGCTGGCACCGACAAGTCGCTGCTGATGACGCTTAACCAGATCGTCAATGAGCTCGGCTTCGGCGAGTACACCACGGCACTGCCGGGCAGCCGGTTGAACATGTTCGTGTACACCATCTCGCTGATGATCGGTACCGCCGGTCTGCCGCACGTGATCATGCGCTTCTTTACCGTTCCTTCGGTCAAGGACGCCCGTCTGTCCGCCGGCTGGGCGCTGGTCTTCATCGCCATCCTGTACACGACCGCCCCGGCGGTTGCCGCCATGGCCCGCATGAACCTGCATGCCACGATCACCCCGGTCGTCAAGACCACCGGCGACGTCTTCGCGCCCGATGCTTCCATCGAGTACGCAGCTCGTCCGGACTGGATGAAGCGCTGGGAAGTGACCGGTCTGCTCAAGTTCGAGGACAAGAACAAGGATGGCCGCATCCAGTACTACAACGACAAGTCGAAGAGCGACGAGTTCAAGGCCAAGGCGGAAGCCGCCGGCTGGAAAGGCAATGAACTGACGGTCAACCGGGACATCATGGTGCTGGCCAATCCGGAAATCGCGCTGCTGCCGAACTGGGTGATTGCGCTGGTCGCCGCTGGTGGTCTCGCCGCCGCGCTGTCCACTGCCGCCGGTCTGCTGATGGCCATTTCCGCGGCAATCTCCCACGATCTGGTCAAGAACGTATTCAAGCCTGACATCAGCGAAAAGGGCGAGCTCCTGACCGGCAAGATCGCCATGGCCTGCTCGATCGTCGTTGCCGGCTACCTTGGCCTCAACCCGCCGGGATTCGCGGCAGGTACGGTGGCCCTGGCCTTCGGTATTGCAGCCAGTTCGCTGTTCCCGGCGATCATGATGGGCATCTTCTCCAAGAAGATGAACAAGGAAGGCGCCATGGCCGGCATGCTATCCGGCCTGTTCGTCACCCTGTTCTACGTGTTCGCGCACAAGGGCCTGTTCTTCATCAAGGGCACCGAGTACCTCGACGTGATCGGTGGTGCCAACAGCTTCTTCGGCATCACGCCGGAAGCTTTCGGTGCGATTGGCGCGCTGATCAACTTCGCGGTCGCTTTCGCGGTCGACAAGATGACCCAGGAGCCGCCCGAGCATATCCAGCATATGGTCGAGAACGTGCGCATTCCGCGCGGCTCGAAGGTTGTGGATGGCTCGCACGCCCATTAAGCAATAACGCCGCGCTGCCCGAACCGCGAACACGATTCGGGCAGACGCCGGCTTCACAGCCCCACCGGGTTAAACTGGTGGGGCTTTTTGTTTCCGGAGCTCACAATGGTATTTGACATCAGCGTCGCGATCACTTGGGTACTTTTCCTGGCGCTGTTTCCGATCGCCTTCTTCTGGCTGCGCCGCGCCTGGCGCATCATCGCCAAACGCGATTTTTCCGAAGTCGCGCTCAAGCGTGGCGAACCGCCGAAGGACCCGGAGAAATTCGCGCCTTACACGGCAGCCCTCAATTTCATCGCCGGCATCGTTATCGTCTTCGTCATCATCGGCATCGTCACCGGTTCGCTTGCCTACCAGACTTGGTCTGCCATCGCAGGTTCCACGATCTGGATGAAGTTCATTTTCGACTTCATCATCAGCCGCCATGCCCGCATGTTCGACGGCAAGAAAGAAAACGCGAGCGACGCCGACGCAAAAGTCAGCCGTGGCGACACGCCACCCGAAGAGGATCGCGGGTAACTCAGATCTGGTAGTTCAGCTTCAGCCGCTGCTGCAGCTTCCTCGCCTGCCGGAAGGCTTCCTTGAGAATGCGGCGGTCGAGGTGATTGAGGCGGCCGATGAACACGCGGTTGTCGCCGGGCCGTCCCAGCCCGCTCTCCAGATGCTGATGCCGCAAACGCAGCAGCTGGATGAAGTTGAAGGCGTCAACCATGGCTTCGATGCCTTCGCCACCATGCTTCGCCGTACTCCGCAGGCGGGCGACGGTCGACGCGGTCTTGACGCCTTCGGCAAGCGCCATCACGCGTGCCGCATCGACGAAGAGACGGGCACCCGACTTCTTGAGATCGATGTAGGCTTTGCCGGTTTCCTCGTCGTCTTCGGTGACGAAGTCGCGGATCAGCCCAAGCGGCGGCGCCACCAGCGCCGCGTTGACCGCCAGCATCTTCTGGAAGGCCTGGTCCTTGCGGCTCAGGGAGAACAGGTGCTCGTGCATGCGGTCGGCCAATTCCCGCCTGCCGTAAATGGGTCGAAAGTCGAAGAAGATGGTCGCGTTGAGCAATGCTTCGGGGTGCGGGTTGCGTATCCAGGACGAGAAGCGGTTTTTCCACTCGTCCAGCGTCATGCACCATTCCGGATTGCTGGCCATGATGTTGCCCTTGCACAGCGGGAAGCCGCAACTGTCGAGATCGCGGTTGACGTCCTGAGCGAAGGCGAGCAGCCGCTGTCGGGTCGTTTCGGCATCCGCCTCCATCGCCGACAGAAATACGATGCCGTTATCCTGGTCGGTCGCCAGTGTCTGCTCCTCGCGTCCTTCGGAACCGAAGGCAAGCCATGCCCAAGCGACGTCGTCGAGCGGATGGCGGACGAGGTTCATTTCCAGCACGCGCATCGTCGCCGCATCGTTCAGCGTCGAAATGAACTTCGTCAATTGTTCGGCGCCCACCCCCTGCGCCAACATGTTGAACGCCGACAGGCGCACATCGCTCAACGCGTGCTGGAGTTCCTCGACGTCCTGGGCCGAATCGATCGCCCGGCGCACCTGCCCCAAACCGACGCGCTGGAGCGCGAACAGGTCGCGCTCCGAAATCACGCCGGTCAAACAGCCATCAGCGTCCGTTACCAGCAGATGCCGGATGCCGCGCGATGCCATGGCGAACATGGCGTCGTAAGCGGAATCGTCTTCGGTAAGCGTCACCGGATCCGGCGACATCGCCTCCGTTATCGCACGCCCCAGAGGAATGCCGCCCAGCACGACGCGGCGCACGACATCTGATTGCGTCAACAAGCCGATCGGCGCCGCCTTGTCGTCAACGACGATCACCGAGCCGATCTTCTGCTCGGCCATGATCTCGACCGCGCGCAGGATCGGGGTTGCCGCCGTCACGGACACCGGCTTGCGCTTCAACATCGAGCCCAGAGGGGCGCTCAGCGATTGTTGCTGGCTCGCCTGCTGGGAAAGGTGGGCCTGCATTTGCTGCAGCGATAGATTGACCAGGTTCGCGAGATACCTGCTGCAATGTCGCGCAAACACGGGACTGATGTCCACCAGATGGCGAAATTCGGCCGCTGGCAGCACGTACACCTCCACGTCGGTGGCTGCCGTAAAGAAATACGCCGCCGGACGATCGCCGCTCAAAGCACCGATCGGGAAACACTCGCCGACGCCGAGTTCGAATTCCGCGCCGGTCGCCGCATGTCCGCTCGCCCGCACCCGACCGCTGGCGACAATGTACATCGACTCGGGCCGACCCTGCTCCGGCGACACCAGCGTCGTCGCGACCGGGAACTCCGCCTTCACCAAATGCTGATCAAGGAACGCCAAAGCGGCCGGTTCGAAGCGATCGAACGGGGGATACTTGCGAAGCGTTTCGGAATACGACACGGGGTTCATGGTGAAACCGGACTCGAACGAGTGATCATCGTATTTTAGCCAACCCGCGCCGCATGATCACAGCGATGAAGAGGAAACGCCCTGCACCAAATTCCTGGCGCAGGGCATTCCATCATTAAGAATGAGGCAGCAACGCCACGTTACAGCGCGGCGCGGGTATATCCCTGATCCGAATCCAGCACGTCCGCCTTGTTGCACACCACTTGCCAAAGAAGGGAAGGCGGCGTGATGCAACTGGATAAGGCTAGCAATACGCTTGAGGTGGCTGGAACAGCATTGGCCCAGGCATCCTAAATTTGAGAAACCGCATTGCCTGAGCTGTCTTCAAGATACGATCTTTTCCACCACAAGAAGTGCTGGCATCGGATACGTAGGCCGGTGTCGGTGAAATTAAGTCGCCTATGCAATTTCAGGGAGATCACGTTCCAACTGGCGACATAACACAAGACCTTTTCGTATCCCCTTTCACGAAAATAATCCCACGCAAACTTGAGGACATCATGACTAATGCTGGTGCGTCTGAATTTGGGATGAATGATGCCAAAGAACTCATAGAGCTCTTTGGGTTTAACCTTGAAATGAAAGTCGACCTCGCCGGCATAGAAATCCTTGTCGGCGAACCAAACCTGCGCAACCACATCGCCGTCATGGATCATGGCAAAACAATACAAATCCAGAGAAAACATATGTTTGATGATCTTCATGTCATCTGAGAAGTAGCGCTCAAACTGGGTAATGTCGACGTCGTCCTTCCGTAGCAGTTTTAATTCACCATCAAATCGTCGAGATAAAGACTCTTCATCCAGCTCGAGACCTCTCTCGAAGATGATGTTCTGCTGATTTCCATAAACAAACGACCCCGCCTTTCTGGCGATCTTGTTTAGTATTTCAGGCAAAGAACGTCCTGAAAGCTTTTGGCGGTATGTTTGAAAGGTTTTCGTAAGCCTATTCACGTCAAAGAATAAGGACAAGGGATAGGATGGAGAAATAGGAATTCATCTGCACACGATAAGTATGTCCGAGCCCACAATCGTAGTCAATCCGGGATTTTGTGCCGAAAGCCCCTGAGAAGCGTTCTGAATCGAGGCCCGATGGCCGCCTTGCCTCGCTTCACACGAGCATTAGAGCCAAGTCACCATCATTCTTCTGCACTGTCAAAGTGCGTTCGGGGCGAAGGTGGCGACAGGGAGTGGTGCAAGGTAGCATGCCGGTGGCGACGGCCATGGACATCCTGATCTAGGGATCGGAGTGGAAGAGCTTGTGAAGGAGGACTTCCGTTACCATCCGGTTTTCATGCCGTTCCTACCGTTCTCGCCATGATTGCCTTACGCTGCCTGATCCTGATCACCGCCCTGCTCTGTACCGGCGCAGCTCACGCCCAGACCCAACCCGCCAAGCCCCAATCCGTACCGTCCGCGCCGCCACCGGCTTGTGACTACTGCAAGGGAAAACTCCTGACATTGCAGGCATTGCGCCAGAAACTACCGGCAAACTGGCGGCTAACCACCGAACGCGATCCGGTTTTCGGCAGCAACATGCTCGTGGTACAGGCCGGCATGCAGAATCCGCAAACCCTGGTGCTGGTGCACGGCTTGGGCCAGAACGGCTTCACGGACTGGATCAGCGTGATGCCGCAACTCGCGCAACGCTACCATGTGGTCGCTTTCGATTTCCCGGGCTTCGGCTACTCCGCGAGCCCGAGCGGCAAGTATTCGCCCACCAACTACGCACGCATCCTCGGAGACGTTATCAGCCGCCACGCCAAGGGGCGCGTCATCGTCGTCGGGCACTCCATGGGGGGCGCCGTCGCGCTACGCTATGCCAGCAATAACCCGGCGCAACTGGAAAAACTCATCCTCGTCGACGCGGCCGGCATCCTGCACCGCACCGCCTTCGTCAAACACAGCGCGCGGGTACCGATAGCGCTAGAGCAGTTGC
The DNA here is from genome assembly GCA_050287865.1 of Rhodocyclaceae bacterium. Lineage (GTDB taxonomy): Bacteria > Pseudomonadota > Gammaproteobacteria > Burkholderiales > Rhodocyclaceae > Fen-999. The sequence continues at coordinate 22,454 of JBNKCS010000012.1, forward strand.
CGGATTTCCTGAAGGAAAGAGTGGCCCGCATCAAGGATTTCGGCAATGCAACCGTGGAGAAGATGTTCAGCCTTCCAGATCCGACGCGGTTTCTCGGCGCAAGCGAAACGATCTGGGGGTCGGTCATGGCCAACCGCAACAATGTCAATGCCGGCATGGCGCTGGTCGAGGAAGACTTCAGCGCCGACATTCCGAACCTGCGGACACCGACCTGGATTCTCTGGGGCGAGTCTGATTCGGTCGCACCGCTGCGTACCGGCCAGATGCTCGCCTATCGCCTGCCGCGCGCGCAGTTGCTGACCATGCCGGGCGTCGAGCACACGCCAATGGACAAAGCCACCGTGCAGATCTTCCTGCCCTTGCTGCAGCGGGCGATCGCTGACGACCCGCAGTCCGCCCCACCGCCGGAACCGCCGCGTGGCACGCTGGACGACCTGCATTGCACGAATGAGACTGACCGGCTCTACAGCGGGCACTTCCGCGAAGTCATCATTCAGGGTTGCAGCGCCGTGAAGCTGCAGAACCTGACCGCACAACGCATGGTAATCGTCGACAGCATGGTGCAGATGCTCAACACCAACGTGCGCAGCACCAGCGGCAGCGCAGTCGAAATCGTGAATTCGGAGTTAATCGCCACCGCGGGCGAATTCTCGGGCGACGTCGCCATCAGCGCCGACAAGGCCAGGCTGGACCTCGCCGGGATCCGGCTCGAGGCCCGCAACACGCCCATCACCGCGCGGCGCTTCACCCGCGTGGTCGGCTCCAGCACCGAAATCCTCAGTCCCAGCTACAACGGCACCTGGCAAGGCAGCCGCGAGATCGAGATGGGCGCGCTGGTACCGTAGCCCACAAAGCAAACGCCCCGCACGGTTTCCCGTACGGGGCGCTTGCCAGCAGGAGGTGGGTAACGGGAGGAACCAGGGTTCCTCCTGTTCCGATCTTGCCGGGGGATATGTATTCGGCGAAGCCGAATTACATATCCATCCCCATACCGCCCATACCACCCATGCCGCCCATGCCGCCAGGCATGCCACCCATGCCGGTCGGCTTGTCCTCGACCAGTTCGGCAACCATGCAGTCGGTGGTGAGCATCAGGCTGGCCACGGAAGCGGCGTTTTGCAGCGCGGTGCGGGTGACCTTGGTGGGATCCAGAACACCCATGTCGACCATGTCGCCGTATTCGCCGGTCGCGGCGTTGTAGCCGTAGTTGCCCTTGCCTTCGACAACCTTGTTGACGACAACGCTCGGCTCGTCGCCTGCATTGGCGACAATCTCGCGCATCGGCTGCTCAAGGGCGCGCAAGACGATCTTCACGCCGGCATCCTGGTCGTGGTTGTCGCCCTTGACCTTGACGTTGGCACGAGCACGCAGCAGGGCAACGCCGCCGCCGGGGACTATGCCTTCTTCAACGGCGGCACGCGTGGCGTGCAGCGCGTCTTCGACGCGGGCCTTCTTTTCCTTCATTTCGACTTCGGTGGCAGCGCCAACCTTGATCAGCGCAACGCCGCCGGCCAGCTTGGCCACACGCTCCTGCAGCTTTTCCTTGTCGTAGTCGCTGGTGGCTTCTTCGATCTGGGCACGGATCTGAACAACGCGCGCCTTGATGCCATCTTCCGAACCGGCGCCATCGATCAGCGTGGTGTTTTCCTTGCCAATTTCGACGCGCTTGGCCTGGCCCAAGTCAGCCAGAGTCGCCTTTTCCAGCGTCAGGCCGACTTCCTCGGCGATCACCGTACCGCCGGTCAGGATGGCGATGTCTTCCAGCATGGCCTTGCGACGATCACCGAAGCCCGGGGCCTTGACGGCGACGGTCTTCAGGATGCCGCGGATATTGTTCACCACCAGGGTGGCAAGGGCTTCGCCCTCGACATCCTCGGCGATGATCAGCAGCGGGCGGCCGGCCTTGGCCACTTGCTCCAGTACGGGCAGCAGGTCGCGGATGTTGGAAACCTTTTTGTCGTGCAGCAGCACGAAGGGGTTTTCCAGGATGGCGATCTGTTTGTCCGGGTTGTTGATGAAGTAGGGCGACAGGTAGCCGCGGTCGAACTGCATGCCTTCGACGACTTCCAGCTCGTTTTCCAGCGACTTGCCGTCCTCGACGGTGATGACGCCTTCCTTGCCGACCTTGTCCATGGCCTGGGCGATGATTTCGCCGATCGAGGCGTCGGAGTTGGCGGAAATGGAACCGACCTGGGCGATTTCCTTGTTGGTCGTGCAGGGCTTGGAGATCTTCTTCAGCTCTTCAGTCACGGCCAGAACAGCCTTGTCGATGCCGCGCTTCAGGTCCATCGGGTTCATGCCGGCGGTGACGTACTTCATGCCTTCGCGGACGATCGACTGGGCCAGCACAGTGGCGGTGGTGGTGCCGTCACCGGCAACATCGGACGTCTTGGAAGCGACTTCCTTGACCATCTGGGCGCCCATGTTCTCGAACTTGTCCTTCAGTTCGATTTCCTTGGCCACGGAAACGCCGTCCTTGGTGACGGTCGGGGCGCCAAAGGAGCGCTCCAGAACCACGTTGCGGCCCTTGGGACCGAGGGTGACCTTGACCGCGTCGGCCAGGACATTGACGCCGCGAACCATGCGCTGACGTACGGAATCGCCGAATTGGACTTCTTTGGCTGCCATTATTTATCTCTCCAGTAAGTTCGGTGAATTAGGCTTCAACAACGCCCATGATGTCTTCTTCGCGCATGACCAGCAGTTCCTCTCCATCGACCTTGACGGCCTGGCCGGAGTACTTGCCGAACAGCACGCGCTCGCCCACCTTAAGGGCCATCGGACGGACCTTGCCGTCGTCGAGGATCTTGCCGCTGCCCACGGCGATCACTTCGCCCTGATCGGGCTTCTCACCGGCCGAGTCGGGAATAACAATGCCGCTGGCGGTGGTGCGCTCGGCTTCAACGCGCTTGACAATCACGCGATCATGCAAAGGACGAATTTTCATAGGGTTATCTCCTGATTAATGACTTGACTAGCAAATCCGGCAGGGTCGCCACCAATTGAATCCGGCAACGACCGGTATTAGCACTCTTGAAAGAGGAGTGCTAATAATAGGGGTAGCCGGTGGGGAATTCAAGACCGGGCGCTTGCTTCTTGCCCTGTAGTCGCTGGCGGCGCTAGCATTGGCTCCGGATATCCGCCAGCTTCGGCCAAGCGCGCAAGACTATTGGTAAGGGAGTCCATTCTGCAGTCCGACCGTGATACGACGCGACAGCCGTGGCAGCTTGACGCCCGTGCGACTGGCAAAGGAGACCTCGAGGTAGTCCTCGGTGGCCGCTGGTGCATCGAAGGCAACCTGCCAGCCTCCAACACCCTGGCAGAAACGCTCGATCCCGAAATCCATCGGCTGCGTTTTGACAGTACCGGGCTGTCGGCATGGGATTCCGGCCTGCTGACCTTTGTCGCCGGCATCACCCGGTTGTGCGCCAGCCGAGGCATTGCGATCGACACCGGCGGACTGCCGAACGGCGCGCAGCGTCTGCTGGCCATGGCACTGGCCGTTCCCGAACAGAAGGTGACGCTGAGGCACGCCGACGGAGAGGGAATGCTCGCCCAGGTAGGCGGTGCAACCATCGAATTTTTCCACAGCCTTCCGTTGATGCTGCATTTTCTCGGCGAGATATTCCAGTCCTTTGCTCGGCTGCTTACCGGCCGCGCCCACTTCCGCGGCAGCGACGTGTGGCGAGAGATCGAAGAAGTCGGGCCACGCGCCTTGCCTATCGTCTCCGTGATCAGTTTCCTCGTCGGCCTGATCCTCGCCTATCTGGGCGCCGACCAGTTGCGCCTGGTCGGCGCCCAGATATTCATCGCCGACCTCGTCGCCATCGGCATGGTGCGCGAGATCGGTGCGCTGATGACCGGCATCATCGTCGCGGGCCGTACCGGCGCAGCCTTTGCCGCGCGCCTGGGCACCATGCAGGTCAACGACGAGATCGACGCCTTCCGGACGCTGGGCATCTCTGCAGTCGACTTCCTGGTACTGCCGCGCGTGCTCGCCCTGATGCTGATGGTGCCGCTCCTCACCCTCTACTCAGGTTTCATCGGCATGCTGGCCGGGCTACTGGTGTCCGTGACGATTTTCGACATCGGCGTCTATGAGTATTACGCGGAAGTTCTGCGGGCGCTGGAATTCAAGCATTTCATGGTCGGACTATCCAAAGGCACCGTCTATGGGGCGATGATCGCCTACGCCGGCTGCCTGCGCGGCATGCAATGCGGACGCAGTGCCGAGGCGGTCGGTCGGGCAGCGACATCGGCCGTCGTTACGGCCATCCTGCTGATAACCATCGCGGCCTCGATTATGACCATTGTGTATTATCAGCTCGATATCTGAACCATGACCGAGGCCCGCGCTACGGACGACAAGCCCTTCATCGAGGTTCGCGCACTGACGATGGCCTATGGCGACTTCATCGTGCAGCATGACCTCGACTTCGTGGTGAACCGGGGAGACATCTTCGTCGTCATGGGTGGCAACGGCTGCGGCAAAAGCACACTGATGCGCGCCCTGATCGGCCTGCAGGAACCAACCCATGGCTCGGTGTTCTACAGCGGCGAGGATCTCTGGGCCGCGGCACCCGAAGCCCGGCAAAGGCTCAAGCGGCGGCTGGGCGTTCTCTTTCAGGGCGGCGCACTGTGGAGCTCGCTGACGCTTGCGGAAAATGTCGCGCTGCCGCTGTCCGAATTCACCGACCTGCCGGTGGCGCGCGTCGAGGAAATCGTGTCGTTCAAGCTTGCCTTGGTGGGGCTGGCAGGCTTCGAGGAGTTCTACCCGGCCGAGCTTTCCGGCGGCATGAAGAAGCGTGCGGCATTGGCCCGCGCCATGGCCCTCGATCCCGCGATCCTGTTCCTCGACGAACCACAGGCGGGCCTCGATCCGATCACTTCGGCCGAACTCGACCAGCTGATCTTGAGCCTCGCTCGTGACCTCGGTATCACCTTCGT
>JBNKCS010000013.1:0-27092 GCA_050287865.1 Rhodocyclaceae bacterium
CTCGACCAGTTGATCACGAATACGCCATGAACACACGCAAGGGCATCATCCTCGCCGGCGGCTCCGGCACCCGGCTGTACCCGGTAACCATCGCGGTATCGAAGCAACTGCTCCCGATCCACGACAAGCCGATGATCTATTATCCGTTGTCGACGCTGATGCTGGCCGGCATTCGCGACATTCTGATCATCTCCACACCGCAGGACACGCCACGTTTCGAGCAACTGCTCGGCGATGGAAGCCGCTGGGGAATTAATCTTTCCTACGCCGTGCAACCTTCGCCGGATGGGCTGGCGCAGGCTTTCATCATCGGCCGCGAGTTCGTCAGCAACGATCCGGTAGCACTGGTGCTCGGCGACAACATCTTCTACGGCCATGAATTCGGCAACGACCTGCTCGCAGCGACCGTGCAGGAGGAAGGGGCGACGGTATTCGCGTACCCGGTGCATGATCCGGAACGATATGGCGTGGTGGAATTTGACGCCACCGGACGCGCCATCAGCCTGGAAGAGAAGCCAAAGCAGCCGAAGTCGCGCTACGCCGTCACCGGTCTCTACTTCTACGACAATCAGGTGCTCGACATCGCGGCCTCGCTCAAGCCCTCTCCACGTGGAGAGCTCGAAATTACGGACGTCAATCGCGCCTATCTGGAGCGCAAGACGCTCGACGTGGTGGTGATGGGCCGCGGCCATGCCTGGCTGGATACCGGCACGCACGAGTCATTGATCGACGCATCACTGTTCATCGCCACGATCGAGAAACGACAAGGTCTGAAGGTTTCCTGCCCCGAGGAAATCGCCTGGCGGATGGGCTGGATCGACGATGCGGCACTGGAAGCACTGGCAGCACCGCTGGCGAAAAACGGTTATGGCCAGTACCTGCTTGGCCTGTTGCGTGAAAGAGTGTTCTGATGCAGAAGGTCGTCACCCCGCTTGACGGCGTACTGGTGCTGGAGCCGAAAGTGTTCGGCGATGCACGCGGCTTCTTTTTCGAGAGCTTCAACGCCCACGATTTCGAAACGGCGACTGGCGTACATACCTCCTTCGTTCAGGACAACCACTCGCGTTCCGCGAGAGGCGTATTGCGTGGCCTGCACTATCAGATCCGTCAACCCCAAGGCAAACTCGTGCGCGTAGTCGCCGGCGAGGTATTCGATGTGGCGGTTGACATCCGCAAGTCCTCGCCGACCTTCGGCAAATGGTATGGCCATGTGCTTTCCGCCGAAAACAAGTGTCAGCTCTGGATTCCAGCCGGGTTTGCACACGGATTTCTGGTGCTGTCGGACACTGCCGACTTTCTCTACAAGACCACCGACTACTGGGCGCCGGAGTTCGAGCGCTGCATCGCCTGGAACGACCCCGACCTTGCCATCGACTGGCCGTTCGCCGACACGGCTCCGCTCGTCTCCGCAAAGGATGCCCAGGGGGTTCCCTTTCTCGGCGCCGAAGTCTTCCCATGAAAGTACTGATCACCGGCGGCGCCGGCTACATCGGCTCGCACACGGTCGTCGAACTGCTGGGGGCTGGTTTCGACGTCACCATTCTGGACAACCTGAGCAACAGCAAGCGTTCGGTCGTCGACCGCATCGAGGCCATCGCAGAGCGACGGCCCGGCTTCGTACAGGGCGATATCAGAGACCGCGAGACGCTGCTGGGCGCACTGCCTGGGTGTGGCGCCGTAATTCACTTCGCCGGCTTGAAAGCCGTCGGCGAGTCGGTGGAGAAGCCGATCGAGTACTACGACAACAATGTCGCCGGCAGCGTGACGTTGTTCGAAGCAATGCGCGACTCGGACGTCAAGACGCTGGTGTTCTCGTCGTCAGCAACGGTCTACGGTGATCCTGCCAGCGTACCGATCAGAGAAGACTTTCCTCTCTCCGCGACCAACCCCTATGGCCGTTCGAAGTTGATGATCGAGGACATGCTGCGCGATATCGCGAATGCGGACGGCACTTGGCGAATCGCGCTGCTGCGCTACTTCAATCCCGTCGGCGCACACGCCTCGGGCACCCTTGGTGAGGATCCGAACGGCATTCCCAACAACCTGATGCCCTTTGTATCGCAAGTCGCCGTAGGCAAACTGCCGCAGCTTTCCATATTCGGCAACGACTATCCGACACCCGACGGCACAGGCGTACGGGACTACATCCACGTCGTCGATCTTGCTCTCGGCCATCTTGCCGCACTGGGCGCACTTTCGAAGCAAGAAGGCCTGCTGACGGTCAACCTTGGTACCGGTCGGGGCTATTCCGTATTGGAAATGGTGCATGCCTTCGAGCAGGCCAGCGGCCGGTCCATTCCCTACCGCATCGCTGAACGGCGCCCGGGAGACATCGCCCAATGCTATGCCGATCCGACCCTTGCCGCCAGCTTGCTGGGCTGGAAAGCCGAGCGCGGAATCGAGGCGATGTGCGCCGACACCTGGTGCTGGCAACAATGGGCCGCCAGCAATCTCTGACCACAACTCAGAACGCCCTTCTGGCCGCATTCTTGTCGGCAATATAACTTTTGTCCAATTGCATTCCCTAGCCGGGGGGCGCAACATGCGCGACTTCGTTTAACTTTGGCAGAAATCGCCCGACGTGGTCGCCACTATTCACCGGATAGCTTCATTGCGGGCGCTTATTGCCCGGAGATTATCCTGTCTGTCCAGCAGTGCCATTGCAACCTGGCTAACCGCCCTCGCGTTCATCGCCATTCTTCTGACCGGCTGGGTGCACACCAAAACGACGGTTGAAAACCAATTGCAACATCAGGTGCTGACCGTAGCCCGATTTGCCGCCGAGCAGACCGCAATAGCTTTTGACAGTGTCGGTACGACACTGCAAACCATTGGTGACGGCCTACAGGCAGACGACTTGACCTCGTTCAATCGTCTTGCCCCCGACCGACGCTTGGCGCTACAAACGACCCTTATTCGCGCCCGTGGCCGGAATCCCGGCCTGGTATCGTTGGTCATCACAGACCCGACCGGGCGCGTACTGGCGGGGTCACCATTCCACGCCGATGGCTCCACCTCGGCAGGCCGTCGGGCCGATGTTTCCCTTTTATCGCAAGACGACCGCCATGATCCCGCAGTTTCGGCGCCGTTTCGCGATCCCGCTTCCGGGATGTGGCTGGTCCGGATAGCCCTGCGCATCGGCAACCCGGAGGGCATGATGGCCGGCATGCTGATCGCCAACGTGGCGATCGACGACGCTTTGGCGAATTTCTTCAATCGCCATCCTCTAGCCGAAGGCGACACAATTGCGCTGTACGATGCGTCCGACCGTCCTCTGACAGTAGTTCCGAATAACAATAGCGCTGGCAGGACCGATCAGGCGGATCGTGTCGTCGCTGGCGCATTGGATGCGGAACGGATTGAAGATGTCCGTTATCTGACGTCGCCGAACAACGGTAGCGTTCGTCTGGTCGCGTCGCGGAGGTTGGCAGGTTATCCGTTCTACATCGTCTACGGGAAAAACGTCGACGCCTGGCTGGTTAAATGGCGGCAGGAGCAGTTTGTTCTTGCGTTGGCAGTCTTCGCCGCCCTGATCGTAACCGCGGCAATCACGACCGGCATCCAGCGTCGGCTGACTCTTACCGGACAGTTGGAGAAGGTGCGCGGCGACCTTGAGAACAGCAACACCGCGCTACGCTCCACCTTGGCCACGGCAGAGCTGCTCGCCGCGCGCGACCAATTGACAGGACTTTGCAATCGACGCAATTTCGATCAACGTCTGGAGGGAGCGATCGCCCGTTCCGCTCGTCATGGGGACCGCTTCTCGCTGCTCATGATAGACATCGACCACTTCAAGAATATCAACGACCACTACGGACACGCCACGGGTGACGACGTACTCCGGCGCTTCGGCGAGGTACTAAGCGAGCGCCTGCGCCAGAACGATATCGCGGCACGCTGGGGCGGCGAAGAGTTTGCGGTACTGGCCGATGGCACAAGCCTGGAAAACGCCCGCTTGCTCGCGGAACAGATACGGGAGTCGGTGGCAATGACGCCTTTCCCGCCGGTACCGCGCGTAACCGTCAGTGTCGGAGTGGCCGAGTATCAGGAAGGCGAAAGTGGAGACGATCTTCTGCGACACGCAGACAAGGCGCTCTACGGAGCGAAACGCAACGGCAGAAACCGGGTTATTGCCACGGAGAGCAACCAGACGCTGAAGCTTCAGTCGGCTTAGCTCTTCTTTCTTTAGGACCAACTACCCGCCAATTCGTTTTGAACTGAGCATATGGTTGGTCGGGGTGAGAGGATTCGAACCTCCGACTCCTGCGTCCCGAACGCAGTACTCTACCAGGCTGAGCTACACCCCGACTGTGCCGTCGTCAGAAGCGGCGAACGACGGAAAAGGCCGGCAATTCTATCAGAGCATTCTTGTAAATTGAAGCTGGAAGTTGGGCTATCGAGTCGACGGCGATCTGCGCTTCGGCTCGGGCGTAGTCGCGCGCGGTCTCCAGAGCGCCACTGCCTTTAACCGCAGCAAGCACCTCGGGGAACATGTCGCGCCCGCCCTCCTCAATTGCCTTGCGGACGCAGGCCGCCTGCTCCGGCGTGCCATGCTTTAGGACATGGATCAGCGGCAGCGTTGGCTTGCCCTCAGCCAGATCGTCCCCGATATGCTTGCCGGTTTCCGCCTCCTCGCCCGAGTAGTCAAGCACATCGTCGACCAACTGGAAGGCGGTGCCCAGATGCATGCCGTAGCGCGCCAACCCGTCTTCAATTTCCGGTACCGCTCCGCCGAGGATAGCCCCCAGGCGGGCCGCAGCCTGGAACAACTTGGCGGTCTTGAAGCGGATGACCTGAAGATATTCCTCAATGTCGATATCGGCGTTATGGCAGTTCATCAACTGCAACACTTCGCCTTCGGCGATGACATTGGTAGCGTCGGCCAAGATCTGCTGGACCCGCATGCTGCCGACCCCAACCATCATCTGGAAAGCCCGCGAATACAGAAAATCACCGACCAGCACGCTGGCAGCATTGCCGAACAGAGCGTTGGCCGTATCCCGGCCACGGCGCAGGTCAGATTCGTCGACCACGTCGTCGTGCAGCAAAGTGGCAGTATGGATGAACTCGACGACCGCTGCCAGTTCATGATGCTTGCTGCCTTCGTAGCCCATGGCCTTGGCCGACATCAGGACCAAAGCCGGCCGCATTCGCTTGCCACCGCCGCCGACAATGTACTCTGCAACCTGGCGGACCAGGACAACCTCGGAGTGGAGCCGCTGCCGGATCACGGCATCGACCGCCTTCATGTCTTCGGCTATGAGGGAGTAGAGGCTGGGTAGTTCCACTTGGTGACAGGATGGAGGCCGGATTCCGGCGCACGAAAAGGCGCGATGTTAGGCGTCGCCGGCTCCGCCGTCAATGCGTTAAAAATAGCCTTTGACCAAAAAAGCCTGGCTCAGTACAATGTGCGGTTCTTCAATGTTGTTTAACGGAGTCCATCATGTACGCGGTCGTAAAAACTGGCGGCAAGCAATATCGCGTCGTCGCCGGCGAAAAGATCAAAGTAGAACAGATACCGGCGGATGTGGGCGCAGAGATTACCCTTGACCAAGTTCTTATGGTCGGCGAAGGCGAATCGGTGCAAATTGGCGCCCCGCTCGTGGCTGGTGCCAAGGTCACGGCCAAGGTGATTGCGCACGGTCGTCATGCCAAGGTGAATATCTTCAAGATGCGCCGTCGCAAGCACTACCAAAAGCATCAAGGGCATCGGCAGAACTACACCGAGCTCGAGATCGCGGGTATCTCGAGCTAACAGGAGCAACCAGTCATGGCACATAAAAAGGCAGGCGGCAGTTCCCGTAACGGTCGCGATTCGGAATCGAAACGCCTCGGCGTCAAGCGCTACGGTGGTCAGCTGGTATCCGCCGGCAGCATCATCGTCCGTCAGCGCGGAACCCAGTTCCATCCTGGCGAAAACGTCGGCGTCGGCAAGGACCATACGCTATTCGCCAAGGTCGAAGGCAAGGTGGAATTTTTCACCAGGGGACCGGCAAAGCGCAGGACCGTCAAGATCGTTCCGGTTGCCGCCTGACCGGGGCAACGCGACGATCGCAAAAGCCCTATCCCAGTGATAGGGCTTTTTTTGTTTCGGCATAGTCCCTGCTTGCGCAGACATTGGCCTTCTCTGAAATTCCGCTTCGCTCCGTATTGTTTTCGGGATCCCCATGAAGTTCTTCGACGAAGCGAAAATCGAAGTCATCGCGGGTGACGGCGGGAACGGCGTCGCTTCGTTCCGGCGTGAAAAATTCATTCCGCGCGGCGGCCCTGACGGTGGAGACGGTGGCCGTGGCGGCAGCATTTGGGCCGTCGCCGACCGCAATCTAAACACGCTGATTGACTACCGCTACACACGCATCTTTCGCGCCCAGCGTGGCGAAAATGGCCGTGGCTCGGATTGCTATGGCAAAGCGGGGGACAACATGGAATTGCGCGTCCCCGTTGGAACCGTGTTCACCGACATCGACTCCGGCGAGGTAGTCTGCGATCTTGACGTGGACGGCAAGCGCGCGTTGATCGCCAAGGGCGGCGATGGCGGGTTGGGTAATCTCCACTTCAAGTCGAGCACGAACCGGGCGCCGCGCCAATGCACCCCAGGCGGCGAAGGAGAGCGGCGCGAGTTACGACTCGAGCTGAAAGTGCTCGCCGATGTAGGCCTGCTCGGCATGCCCAACGCCGGCAAGTCGACTTTCATTCGCTCGGTCTCGGCAGCGAAACCGAAAGTGGCTGACTATCCATTCACAACACTTCACCCGAACCTCGGCGTCGTGCGCGTCGATCACAATCGCAGTTTTGTGATCGCAGACATTCCCGGCTTGATCGAGGGAGCCGCCGAGGGAGCGGGCCTTGGACACCAGTTTTTGCGTCATCTACAGCGCACGCGACTACTACTGCATCTTGTCGACATCGCGCCATTCGATCCTGCTGTTGATCCGCTAAAGGAGGCCAAGGCGATCATCAAGGAGCTGCGCAAGTACGACGAGGTGCTATACAAGAGGCCGCGCTGGCTGGTGATCAACAAAATCGATCTGGTGCCCAAGGATGAGCGAAAAGCGCGCATCGAGGCGCTGGTCAAGGCCTATGGCAAAGGCGTCCGGCACTTCGTCATCTCCGCGATCAATGGCGACGGCTGCCGGGAACTCACTTTCGCTACCATGGAACATATCGAGGAACAGCGATCCCATGAGAACACGGATAGCCCAGAGTAAACGCCTGATCGTCAAGGTTGGCAGCGCGCTGGTTACCAGCAATGGCACCGGCTTGGCGCTCGATTTCATCGCCGACTGCGCGCGACAGATTTCCCGATTGAGTCAGGACGGGCGCGAGGTCCTGTTGGTGTCGTCTGGCGCCATCGCAGCAGGCATGCAGCGTCTGGGCTGGACCAAGCGCCCCCACGCAATGCCCGACCTGCAAGCAGCAGCAGCGATCGGACAGATGGGCTTGACCCAGGCCTACGAAACAACCTTTGTCCGACACAACTTGAAGGCGGCCCAAATCCTGCTGACCCACGAGGACCTCGTCGACCGTACGCGCTACCTGAATGCCCGCTCGACGCTGCAGGCACTACTCCGCTACGGGGTAGTGCCGATCATCAACGAGAACGACACGGTAGTCACCGACGAAATCAAGTTCGGCGACAACGATACCCTCGGCGCCCTGGTCGCCAATCTGGTCGAGGCCGACGCACTGATCATTCTGACGGATCAACGGGGCCTCTATACCGCGGACCCTCGGCGTGACGCTTCGGCAACACTGATTCCGGAAGGTCGTGCCGACGACCGTCAATACGAAATCATGGCCGGCGGCGCTGGTAGCGGCATCGGCAAAGGCGGCATGATCACCAAGGTACAAGCAGCCCGGCGCGCTGCCCGTAGCGGAGCGCACACCCTGATCATCAGCGGTCATGAAAAAGATGGGCTACTACGTGCTGCTCAAGGGGAAGCCATTGGCACTCTGTTGTACGCCATCGAGTCGCCGCTGACGGCGCGCAAGCAGTGGCTGGCGGATCACCTGCAGTTGGCAGGTCGCCTGACACTTGACGACGGCGCAGTGACCGCGCTCAAGGGAGGACGCAGCTTGCTGGCGATTGGTGTCAAATCCGTCGATGGCGAGTTCGAGCGCGGTGCTGCTGTTGCGTGTCTAACCGCAGACGGATGTGAGATCGCGCGAGGTCTGATCAACTACTCAAGTTCAGAAGCACGACGCATCGCCGGTCACGGCACTGCGGAAATCGAATCCCTGCTCGGTTACATCGACGAAGACGAATTGATTCACCGGGACAATCTGGTCCTGCTTTAGTGGAACCGGTTTGCTTTACGGCAACTCGGCCAGGATAGTACTGGTCGCCTGGACCTTGTCGCCGATAGTTACCTTGACTCGTACATCGGTCGGCAGGTAGAGATCAACGCGCGAACCGAAGCGGATGAAGCCGTAGCGCTGGCCACGTGCGAGTTGCGCACCGGCTTCGACGTAGCAAAGGATACGCCGGGCAATCAGGCCCGCCACTTGGACACAGGTGACGTCATGCCCCGTTGACGAGCGAATATACAAGGCGTTGCGCTCGTTCTCGGTCGAAGCCTTGTCGAGATCGGCATTAACGAACTGGCCGGGGTTGTACCAGCACTGTTTGACCTCGCCGTCCACCGGGCTACGGTTCGAATGAACATTGAATACGTTCATGAACACGCTTATCTTGAGCGCGTCACGATCAAGCCATGGATCCCGGACCGGTTGAACGGCGACGATACGGCCGTCGGCCGGCGACAGCACGCTCCTTTTATCGCCTGCCACTTCACGAGCCGGATCGCGAAAGAACTGGAGAACGAACAAGGCAATCAGCCAGAACGGCATTGCCCAAAACCAGCCGGCGGTAACTGTGGCAAGTAGTGCGACGGCAACCGAGCCGCCCAGAAAAGGCCAGCCTTCCCGGGCGACCAACGGGTGAGGGTAGTGGGCCAATTCAGTTCTTCGACTTGTCGACCAGCGCCTTGGCCTTGATCCACGGCATCATGTCGCGCAACTGGGCGCCGACCTGCTCGATCGGGTGGGCGGCGATCAGACGACGACGGGCCGTCATGGCCGGATAGTTGGTGCGCCCTTCGAGAATGAACATCTTGGCATAGTCACCGTTCTGGATACGCTTGAGCGCATTCTTCATCGCTGCACGCGACTGATCGTTGATGACTTCCGGCCCAGTAACGTACTCACCGAACTCCGCATTGTTGGAGATCGAGTAATTCATGTTGGCGATCCCGCCCTCGAAGATCAGATCGACGATCAACTTCACCTCGTGCAGGCACTCGAAGTAGGCCATTTCGGGTGCATAGCCTGCTTCGGTCAGGGTTTCATAGCCAGCCTTGATCAGTTCGACCACGCCACCGCACAATACGGCCTGCTCACCGAAGAGGTCGGTCTCAGTCTCGTCGCGGAAAGTGGTCTCAATGACGCCGCCCTTGGTACCTCCGTTTGCTGCGGCATAGGAGAGCGCAATGTCCTTGGCCTTGCCGCTCTTGTCCTGATAGACGGCAATCAGCGACGGCACGCCGCCACCGCGCAGGTATTCGGAGCGCACAGTATGGCCTGGGCCTTTCGGGGCAACCATGATCACATCGACGTCGCCGCGGGGTACCACCTGGTTGTAATGAATGTTGAAGCCGTGGGCGAAAGCCAAGGCTGCACCCTTCTTCATATTCGGCTCGACATCGGCATAGTACACGGCGGGAATGGTCTCGTCGGGCAACAGGATCATGACCACGTCAGCATCCTTGACCGCCTTGGCCACTTCCTCGACCTTGAGGCCGGCCTTCTTGGCCTTGCCCCAGGAAGCGCCTTCCTTGCGCAGTCCAACCGTGACCTTGACGCCGGAATCCTTCAAATTCTGGGCGTGAGCATGGCCCTGCGAACCGTAACCAACGATAGTGACCTTCTTGCCCTTGATGAGCGACAGGTCAGCGTCCTTGTCGTAGTAAACCTTCATGAAAAACCCCTATGAAAAAAACCGCGGAATATGTCAGACGCGCAAAATCCGGTCGCCACGGCCAATGCCGCAAACACCGGTGCGCACCGTTTCGAGAATCAGCGAACGGTCGATGGCATCGAGAAAAGCATCGAGCTTGGCCGTGTTACCGGTCAATTCGACAACGTAGCTCGACTCCGTAACGTCGATGATGCGGCCACGAAAGATGTCGGCGACCCGCTTCATTTCCTCGCGATCCTTGCCGGTCGCACGAACCTTAACCAGCATCAGTTCGCGCTCGATGTGCGCCGCCTCGGAAAGATCAACAACCTTGACAACATCGATCAGCTTGTTGAGTTGTTTGGTGATCTGCTCGATGACTTCGTCCGACCCAATGCTGACGATGGTCATGCGCGACAACGAGGCATCCTCGGTAGGCGCCACCGTTAACGACTCGATGTTATAGGCACGCGCCGAGAACAACCCGGACACCCGCGACAGGGCGCCGGACTCGTTTTCAATCAGGATCGAAATGATATGGCGCATGACTACAGCTCCTCCGCCAAAATCATTTCTGACAGTCCCTTGCCTGCGGCGACCATTGGAAATACGTTAGCTTTGGGATCGATGATGAAGTCCATGAAGACGAGATCGTTCTTATGCTTGACGAATGCCTCGCGCAGAGCCGGCTCGACATCGGCCGGTTTGTCGATGCGCATACCGACGTGACCGTAGGCCTCGGCGAGTTTGACGAAATCCGGCAACGCGTCGACATACGATTCCGAATAGCGGTTGCCGTGGAACATTTCCTGCCACTGGCGCACCATGCCGAGATAGCCGTTGTTCAGATTGACGATCTTGATCGGCAACCGGAATTGCTTGCAGGTGGACAATTCCTGAATGCACATCTGGATAGAACCCTCGCCAGTAATGCACGCGACCGGCGATTTGGGGTTGGCGAAGCGCGTTCCCATAGCTGCAGGCAGACCGAAACCCATGGTGCCGAGACCACCTGAGTTGATCCAGCGACGTGGCTTGTCGAACTTGTAGAACTGCGCGGCAAACATCTGATGCTGCCCTACATCCGACGTAATGAAGGCATCGCCGCTGGTCACTTCGTAGAGTTTCTGAACCACATATTGCGGGGTAATGACGTCCTTGCCCTGCTTGTACTTCAGGCAGTCGCGGCTGCGCCAGCCTTCGATCTCCTTCCACCAGGCCGCGAGCGCCTTGCCGTCCGTTTTTGCCTCGACCGCTGTCAACTGCTTGAGCATCTCTTCGAGCACGTCAGATACGTTGCCAACGATGGGAATGTCGACCTTGACCCGCTTGGAGATGCTCGACGGATCGATATCTATGTGGATGATCTTGCGCGCGACCTGCGCGAAATGGTCCGGACTGCCGATTACCCGATCGTCGAAGCGGGCACCGATCGCAAGCACGACATCGGCGTGTTGCATCGCCATGTTCGCCTCATAGGTGCCATGCATGCCCAACATACCGAGAAACTGCCTGTCTGTCGCGGGATAGCCACCCAGCCCCATGAGGGTCTGGGTAATCGGAAAATTCAGCGCTCGAGTGAGTTTTGTGAGCTTGTCGGCGGAATCGGAAAGGATGACACCGCCGCCGGTATAAACAATCGGCCGCTTCGCTTCGAGCAGAATCTGCAAAGCCTTCTTGATCTGGCCGGCGTGCCCCTTGACCACTGGATTGTAGGAACGCATGGCGATCGTCTTGGGATACTGGAACTCGCATTTCTGTGCAGTAACATCCTTCGGGATGTCCACCAGCACCGGTCCTGGCCGCCCCGTCTTGGCGAGGTAAAACGCCTTCTTGATCGTGATCGCCAGATCCTTGACGTCTTTGACCAGAAAGTTATGTTTCACGCACGGCCTTGTAATACCGACAGTATCCGCTTCCTGAAAGGCGTCCTGGCCAATATAGGCAGTCGGAACCTGGCCGGAAATCACGATCAAGGGGATCGAATCCATATACGCCGTAGCGATGCCGGTAACTGCATTGGTGACCCCCGGTCCGGACGTCACCATACAGACGCCAATCTTGTTCGACGAGCGTGAATATGCATCTGCTGCGTGCACCGCACCCTGCTCATGGCGAACCAGAATATGCTTGATCTGATCCTGCTTGAAAAACTCGTCGTAAATATGAAGGACCGAACCACCCGGATAGCCGAACACATGCTCGACCTTTTCTTCCTGAAGGCACCTGATTACAATCTCTGCACCGGTCAATTGCATCGTTTGTTCCAATTTTGAGGGTTTCGGCCCGAAAACGCGCTACCTTACTGATTCTGACGTGTTTGGTCAAGGCAGCAGCCGGCCCGTCGTGCGGCAAGGGGCCATAATTTCGGACTCTGCGTAAGGACTTCCCCTGGCTTCTCGTAGCGAACTTTCCGATTTTCTCGCCGGCGTCGAACGGCGCGCCTTCAAGCAGGCGCTATATGCCGTCCGTGACGAAGATACGGCAATGGATATAGTTCAAGACGCGATGCTCAAGTTGTCCGAGAAATACGGCGCCCGCCCGTCCGAAGAGTTGCCGTTGTTGTTTCAGCGGATTCTTCAAAATACGATCCGCGACTTCTACCGCCGACAGAAGGTCCGCTCGACGTGGACGACCTTGCTGTCGTCCTTTACGTCCGCGGACGATGACGAATCCGACCCACTGGAATCCCTGCCAACACAAAATCACTCGCCCATTGGCAATCCCCATGGCACTCTGGAACAATCGCAAGTCATCGCAATCATCGAAGAAGAGATCGGAAGACTCCCGGCACGTCAACGGGAAGCCTTTCTGTTGCGTTATTGGGAAGAGATGGATACTGCCGAAACGGCGATTGCCATGAAATGCTCGGAGGGAAGCGTAAAAACCCACTGTTCGCGGGCAACTCATACGTTGGCGGCGGCCCTCAAGGCAAAGGGAATTGAGCTATGAATGATGGTACCGACGAAGCGGATTTTGCGGGACGCGTCCGTAAAGTCCTGGATAGCGGAACCGCAGACCTCGGCCAACAAATATCGATTCGTCTCTACGAAGCTCGGTGCGACGCGTTACGCCATCAGGCCACGCCAGTCGCTGGTTTGAGTCTTGCGGGTTTTGGCCGCATTGTGGGCGAATCTCTCCAAAGTCACTATCGCGGACTGCTGGCTTTTATCGCACTCGCCGTTGGGATAATGGGAGCCCAACTCTGGCAAAATGGGCAGGAAGCGGCGGAACTAGCGGAGATCGACGGCGCGCTTCTGAGCGACGAGGTTCCGCCTTCCGCATACACTGACCGAGGTTTTCTCGAATGGCTGCAGCACGTATCGGAACCCGACAACGAATCCTTGCCGGAGTAACCCTGTTTTTGGCAATGATTTCAACGGCCCTTGCCGGGCCGCTTTTGATCCTGCCCCCTGATTGGGCAGACCTTCCCGCCGATACGCGGCACATCCTGGCGCCGCTCGGCCCCGAGTGGAATCAACTGGAGGCATCGAGCAGGCAAAAATGGTTACAGGTTGCCGAGCGTTACCCAGCCATGAACAAGGACGAACAGCAACGCGTTCAGCGCCGAATGAAGGGCTGGGCAGAACTGACGCCCGATCAAAAGCGGCAAGCGCGGGAACGATATCGAAACGTACGGAACGCGACCCCCGAACAAAGGGAGGCGCTTAAACAAATGTGGTCCGAGTATCAGGCGCTGCCGGAAGAGGAAAAAGACCGCCTGAAGCGTTCGTCCGTCAAGTCAGGCGCTCGCGTCGGCACGCCGACCCAGCCCGTCGGGCCATCGAAATAGTGATCGAGAAACCCGGTTCAATTGCGTTGCCCAGCATTCGGCGGCGTCTTGCCAGCATGGCTTATGAGTCTCTGCTTCTGCTCGGCGTATTTGTCGTCATGGTCGTCCCGCTGGTACTGCTGGCCGCAGCAACGGGGACCGTGGTCTCACAACGGATCACGCGCGTTTACGTTTTCCTGTGTTTTGCGCTGTACTTTATTTGGCACTGGCGCGGCGGTCGGCAGACCTTGGCAATGCGAACCTGGAAGTTGCGGATCGTCACCCCGGCAGGAGAACCATCCCCGCTATGGCGATTGGCGCTGCGCTATACGCTCGCCTGGCCGAGCCTTGTGCTGTTTGGAATCGGGATCGCTTGGGCGCTGCTTGATCGCGATAGACAGTTCCTGCATGACCGACTGGCGGGAACGCGCATCACCTTCGCTCCACCCTCCAGGTCATAACTCCGGCCGCCAGCAGGAACAATACGCTGGGCGTAAGCGCCGCGAAAGCCGGTGGCCAACTGTTGATGACTCCAAGGCTGGAAAACAAGCCGTTCAACATGTGGAATGCGACACCCAGCATCACGCCAAGAAACACCTTCAGGCTGACATTGCCCATACGGTCGTGCAAATAGCTGAAGGGTAAGGCCAACGCCATCATGACCAGTGCCGCGACCGGATAGGCCAGCTTCTTCCACATCGCAATCTCGTAACGATGGGTTTTCTGGTGATTCTCGGCCAAGTGATGAATATAGAGATACAGATTGACCAGCGACATGCGTGTCGGCGCCACCAATAGCACTGTCAGTATTTCCGGAGTCAGTGCCGATTGCCACTTCAGTTCGCCGACCTCCGCGACACGCGTCCGATCCCCCTCGAAAATCGTCTGAATAACGCCGCCCAGCAACCAATGATCCGGGGGTGCATATTGGCCGCTTTCTGCTTCGCTGATCGAGCGCAACTGGTAACCGGAATCGAACTCGTAAATAAGAATGCCGCGCAGGGTTGTATCGGGCAGAACTTCACGCACGTTGACGAACGCGTGCTCATCCTTGACCCAAAGCCCGGAGCGGAACTCCTGTCCGACAACGGAACTCATCGCTCGCAATCGCAACTGCTGGGCCATCCGCTCGGCCGGCGGAGCGACGAACTCCCCGATCAGAAAAGTCAGCACGATGAACACGGCTCCGATCTTCGCCAGTGCAAGCAGCATTCTGCGAGTCGACAGTCCAGAGGCGCGAAGCACCGTAATTTCGGAGTGTCGCGCCAGCAAAGTCAGCGCGTAAAGCGTTCCAATCAGGACGGCGACCGGAAACAGTTCGTAAGCCCGTCCCGGCAAGGTCAGCAGAACATAGCCGAGCGCATGATGAAACTGATAGGTACCCTTGCCGAGGTCGGCGAGTTCCTGCACCAGGTCGAAAAACGAAAACAGCGCCAGAAAGGCAAACAACACCAGCGCCGTCGAGAGATAGATCTCGCGCGCGATATAGCGCTCGAACACCTTAAGCGAACCACCTATCGCCACAAGCGTCCCCAGGAGAATACGGACAGTCGCCGATAAAACAGGATCAGCAGGCCGTTGAACATGATTACGTGAACCGCCCAAACACCGATCTCGAAAGGCAGTTTGCCTTGCGATACCCACGCCTGACTCAGGCTGACCATATTGCTATAAAGCATGAAGGTCAGCAACGAAAAGACCAGATTGTTGGTGCGCCCCGCACGCGGATTGACGAACGACAGCGGGATCGCCAGCAACGCAAGGTTAAGCGCAGACAGGGGTATCCCCACCCGCCAAAGCAGTTCGCCGAGATTGCCGGGAGTCGGTTGGGCAACAAGATCCCAGATCGGCATGTTCTTTTGATCCAGGACGATCCCGCGACTTTCGCGCGTCTCGATACGAAAACCGTAGCGATCGAACTTCATGACGCGATAGTCGGCGGACCCCGGCGTTCCTTCGTACCGCCTCCCGTTCTCAAGCACCAGGAAGCGGTCGCCGTTGGCGCTCACCTCGGTATGGCCTTCAGCCGCGGCGACCACACCGAACCGGCCGTGCTGGCGGGAACTGATGAACACATTCTTGACACGACCTTCATCGCCGACCTGTCCCTCAACGAAAAAAACCCGGTCGGCTTGAGCCGATTCCTGAAACGCGCCAGGCGACACGCGCGAAGTATCGTCGCGCTGATCCATGCGCTGGCGGTACTCAGCGCTCTTGGCCAACGCCCACGGCGAAAGAAACATCGAGAGCGCCCCGATTGCAATCACCAGCGGCAGCGCAAACTGAAGGACCGGTCGTACCCAGGCCGTAAGCGGCACCCCGGCTGAAAACCAGATTGCCATCTCCGAATCCCGGTAGGAGCGGGACAAGGTCATCAGGATCGCAATAAACAACGTCAGCGACAACAGTGTCGGCAGGTAATTGACGGCACCGAAACCGAGCAGCGCGATAACGCCGTCCGAAGCAATTTTTCCTCCTGCGGCCTCACCCAGCAACCGGATCAGCTGCGTAGTCAGCAAAATGGCAAACAATGCGACGAAGACCGTGATCGCAGTATGCGTCAGTTCTCTCTGGGCGGCGCGCCGGAAGATCATCTCAGGATCACGGAACCCGAGTTCCAGGGGCTTTGACTTTTGGTAAAACTAACGGCGATAATCATAAGGCCATCGAATTCGGGAAAAACTACAACTCTTCCCCCTATCGAAGTCAGGAGTGATACGTGGAATTTAGCATAAGAAGCGGTAGCCCCGAAAAACAGCGCAGCGCCTGCGTGGTGCTTGGCATTTTTGAGCCGCGCAAGCTATCGCTACCCGCGGAAGTGGTCGACCACGCGGCTCGCGGACACCTTTCCGATCTTTTGCGCCGGGGCGACATGGAGGGGAAAGCGGGGACGACGCTGCTGTTGCACAACGTTCCCGGCATCCTCGCCGACCGCGTGTTGCTGGTTGGGCTAGGCAAGGAGAAGGAATTCCGGGAGAAAGAATTTCGAGCCGCAATATCGACCGCGGTAAAAACACTCAACGAGACAGGCGGTTTCGACGGCACCCTGTACCTGACGGAACTCACCGTCAAGAAGCGCGACGTGGCGTGGCGCGTGCGCCAGGCGACCTTGGTCGCCCTGGAAGCACTGTACCGCTTCGACCGCCTCAAGTCGAAAAAGGACGACGTGCGGCGTCCCCTGCGCAAGCTGACGTTCTGCGTCGAGCGGCGCAACGAACTGGCGGCGGCGGAAGACGGGCTGCTCCAGGGGCAGGCGATCGCCGCCGGGGCGGGACTAATGAAGGATCTCGCCAACCTGCCAAGCAATATCTGCACACCTGGCTATCTGGCGGAGCAGGCGCGCGAACTGGCTACCGAGCATTCGCTCGGCATCGAGGTGCTAGAGCGCGCCGACATGGAAGCGCTAGGCATGCACACGCTGCTCTCGGTCGCCAAGGGATCGCACGAGCCGCCAAAGTTCATTGTCCTCAAGCATTCCGGTGGCAAGACCGACGACAAGCCGGTTGTACTGGTCGGCAAGGGCGTCACCTTCGATACCGGCGGCATCTCGCTCAAGCCGGCGCCGGAAATGGACGAAATGAAGTTCGACATGTCCGGCGCCGCCAGCGTTCTCGGCACCATGAAGGCCGTCGCCGGCATGAAACTGCCCCTGAACGTCGTCGCCGTCGTCCCGGCCACCGAAAATATGCCCGGTGGCGGGGCGACCAAGCCCGGTGACGTCGTCACTTCGATGTCCGGCCAGACGGTGGAAATTCTCAATACCGATGCCGAAGGCCGCCTGATTCTGTGCGATGCGCTGACCTATGTCGAACGCTTCGATCCGGCCTGCGTGATCGACGTCGCGACCCTGACCGGCGCCTGCGTCATCGCCCTCGGCCATGTCGCCACCGGCCTGCTGGCGAATACGGACAGTCTTGCCCGAGAATTGCTCGATGCCGGCCAGGAGGCCTACGACCGTGCCTGGCAACTGCCACTCTGGGAAGACTATCAGGAACTGCTGAACAGCAATTTCGCCGACATGGCCAACATCGGCGGACGCGCCGGCGGCACCATCACCGCGTCCTGTTTCCTGTCCCGATTCACCAAGAAGTACAACTGGGCGCACCTCGACATCGCCGGCACCGCCTACCGTTCCGGCAAGGAGAAGGGATCGACGGGACGTCCCGTACCGCTGCTCGCCCACTTCCTGATGGCCCGGGCAGCAAACAGGCCGTGACACGCATCGAGTTTCTGCACGACGCACCTGACCGCATCGCCGCTGCGGCGGAGTGGTTGCGCCAGGCGTGGCAGAAACGCCAGCCGGTGCTTGTCTATGCGCCGGAACGCAGAACGGCAGAACAACTCGATCGCCTGCTCTGGACGCAGCCAGCCACCGGGTTTTTGCCTCACTGCGACGCGGGATCGTCTCTGGCGGCGGAAACGCCGATCGTGCTGACGGAATCGCTCGAGCACCTGCCGCACGATGGCTGCCTGCTCAATCTCGCCGACGAACTTCCTCCAGGCTTCTCGCGTTTTGCGGAACTGGTCGAGATCGTCAGCACCGCCGACGTCGACCGCCTCCCCGCCCGCGAGCGATTCAAGCATTACCGTGAGCGCGGCTACGCCATCGACGCTCGCAGCATCGCGACGGGAGTTTGAGATGGACGACGACCGCAGCCTGCTCGACAAGGCCGACAATCTGATGCGGCGGCGGCGCGTCTTTCTTGCCGGTTCTCAGGCGTCGGTCGCCGCTGCGGAAGACCTATCCGACGACCTGCCCGTATTGACGGACATGGTGCCACCGCCGGAGGCTGGCGCACCTGTAGCACCGCCGACAGAGACAAAGACAGCCCCGACCATCGACGAGCAAGCCCAGGTACTGGCCTATGAACTCATGCTCGAAAGGCTGTCGGCGCAGCGTCAGGCGGTAGAAAAGGAAATTGTCGACTGGCTGGACACCGAATTGCCGCACATCGTCATGTACGTCGTCGACGGCCTCACCGACCAATTGGTCGCACAAGTCACCGCAGCTGTCCGGCTGGAGTTGCTGCCCAAGCTGCAGCTGGCGGTTGAAGCAGAAAGTCAGCCGTCGCAGGATGAAATGCCCTGAACAGGGTACGCCACCGAAAGCTGATTCCCCGCCCCGTCATTAATCGCCCCTCTGCAATCTGCCTTTTTTCGCACCACCATGGAACTCGCCAAAAGCTTTGAGCCTGCCGACATTGAGCAGCGCTGGTACCCGATCTGGGAAAACGGCGGCTATTTCGCCGCCGGCCTCGATACCACCAAGCAGGACAACTTCTGCATCCTGCTGCCGCCGCCCAACGTCACCGGCACCCTGCACATGGGCCACGGCTTCAACCAGACGTTGATGGATGCGCTGACGCGCTACCACCGCATGCGCGGCGCCAACACGCTCTGGCAGCCCGGCACCGACCACGCCGGCATCGCCACCCAGATCGTCGTCGAACGCCAGCTCGATGCGCAAGGCACATCGCGCCACGACCTCGGCCGCGAAAAGTTCCTCGAAAAAGTCTGGGAGTGGAAGGAGTATTCCGGCGGCACCATCACCCGTCAGATGCGCCGGCTCGGCACCTCGCCGGACTGGAGTCGCGAGCGTTTCACCATGGACGCCGGCCTGTCGAAGATCGTCACCGAGACCTTTGTCCGTTTACACAAGGAAGGTCTGATCTACCGCGGCAAGCGGCTGGTGAACTGGGACCCGAAGCTGCTAACCGCAGTCTCCGACCTCGAAGTCGTCAGCGAGGAAGAAGACGGGTTCATGTGGGAGATTCGCTACCCATTCGTCGAGGGCGACGGTTCCCTGACCGTCGCCACCACGCGTCCCGAAACCATGCTCGGCGACGTCGCCGTTGCCGTGAATCCGGAAGACGAGCGCTACCGGCACCTGATCGGCAAGCACGTCGTGCTGCCCCTCACCGGCCGCACGATTCCGGTCATCGCCGACAATTACGTCGATAAGGAATTCGGCACCGGCTGCGTGAAGATAACGCCCGCCCACGACTTCAACGACTGGCAGGTCGGCCATCGTCACAGCCTCGCACCGATCAGCATCTTCACGCTCGACGCACGCATCAACGAGCACGGCGCGGAACGCTATCGCGGCATGGACCGCTACGAAGCGCGCAAGGCCATCGTCGCAGACCTTGAGATCGAAGGACTGCTGGTCGGCGTCAAACCGCACAAGCTGATGGTGCCGCGCGGCGACCGTACCCACGCGGTCATCGAGCCCATGCTCACCGACCAG
Organism: Rhodocyclaceae bacterium; assembly: GCA_050287865.1. Classification (GTDB taxonomy): domain Bacteria; phylum Pseudomonadota; class Gammaproteobacteria; order Burkholderiales; family Rhodocyclaceae; genus Fen-999. Next base: position 19,975 of record JBNKCS010000013.1, read on the forward strand.
TGGTTCGTCGCCATGTCGAAGCCCGGCGCCAACGGCAAGTCGATCGCCGGACAGGCGCTCGAATGCGTTGCCTCGGGCGAGATCCGCTTCGTGCCCGAGAATTGGGTCAACACCTACAACCAGTGGCTCAACAACATCCAGGACTGGTGCATCTCACGCCAGCTCTGGTGGGGCCACCAGATTCCGGCGTGGTACGCCGACGACGGCCGCTATTTCGTCGCCCACGACGAAGCAGAAGCCTACGCACTCGCCCGGCAGGACGGTTACACCGGTGGATTGGAACGCGATCCGGACGTGCTCGACACCTGGTACTCCTCGGCGCTGTGGCCGTTCTCGACGCTCGACTGGACGCCCGAGTGGCCGGCGAAGTCGAACGCGGCACTTGATCTCTACCTGCCGTCGACGGTGCTGGTCACCGGCTTCGACATCATCTTCTTCTGGGTCGCGCGCATGGTGATGATGACCAAGCACATCACCGGCAAGATCCCGTTCCGCGATGTCTACGTACACGGCCTGATCCGCGACGCCGAAGGCCAGAAGATGTCGAAGTCCAAGGGCAACGTGCTCGATCCGATCGACCTCATCGACGGCATCTCGCTCGACGACCTGGTGAAGAAGCGCACCACCGGATTGATGAATCCGAAGGACGCGCCGAAGATCGAGAAGCGAACGCGCAAGGAATACCCGAACGGCATCCCCGGCTTCGGTACCGACGCGTTGCGCTTCACCTTCGCCTCACTGGCCTCGCCCGGCCGCGACATCAAGTTCGACATGCAGCGCTGCGAGGGTTACCGCAACTTCTGCAACAAACTGTGGAACGCGACCCGCTTCGTATTGATGAATTGCGAAGGCAAGGACTGCGGCATCGACGACGCGCTGCCGCGCGAGTACTCGCCGGCAGACCGCTGGATCGTCAGCGTGCTCCAGAAGCTCGAAGCCGACGTGGCCAAGCACTTCGCCGACTACCGCTTCGACCTGCTGGCCAAGGCCATCTACGAGTTCGTCTGGGACCAGTATTGCGACTGGTATGTGGAGCTGGCAAAAGTTCAGCTACAGAAGGGCAACGAAGCCGAGCAGCGCGCAACGCGCCGCACGCTGGTGCGCGTGCTCGAGACGATGTTGCGCCTCGCCCACCCGCTGATTCCCTTCATCACCGAGGAGTTGTGGCAAACGGTTGCGCCTATTGCGGGTGTAAATGTCAGCCGTGGCGGTACGCCAAGCACGCTGATGCTGCAGCCCTATCCTGCTACAGACGAGAGCCGGTGCGACGACAAGGCCGAAGCTTGGGTCGCCACACTCAAGGACATGATCAACGCCTGCCGCAGCCTGCGCGGCGAGATGAACATTTCGCCGGCGCAGAAAGTACCGCTGGTCGCAGCCGGCGACGAGGCCGCGATGGAAGCCTACGCGCCCTACCTCGCTGCCCTGGCCAGGCTTTCCGAAGTCACGACCGTCGGCGAGAATCTGCCGGCATCGGAAGCGCCGGTGCAGATCGTCGGCGATTTCCGCCTGATGCTGAAGATCGAGATCGACGTCGCCGCCGAGAAGGAACGCGTCGGCAAGGAGCTCGCGCGCATCGAAGGCGAGATCGCCAAGGCCGAGAAGAAGCTCGCGACACCGAGCTTCGTCGAGCGCGCGCCCGCCGCAGTGGTCGATCAGGAGCGCGAACGGCTGGCAAGCTTCGGCGACCTGCGCACGAAACTCGCCGCCCAACTGGCGCGCCTCGGCTAGAGCCGCGCCAGTTTATTTACCCGGTCATTTACCGGGCGCCGGCTACTTGACGCCAGCGACCTCTGCCAGCATGGCCTTTGTGGTCTCCGGATGATTGGAGATGGTCATGAACTGGCCCATGCCCAGCGACGGCCAGGCGAGTGCGGTTCGGTAACGACCAAAGAGTGCCATCACCTTTCCGTCCACCACGAACACTTCCCACGGCAAAGCGGCAACATTATCGGCACCAATCTTGTTGACCCACCAACCTTCGCCTAGCTTGGCGTCGCCGAGTGCCACACCAAATACCGCAATCTTCTTGTCGGGAAACACCAGCTCATACACCTTGCTGATACTCATGACACCCTTGGCAAGATTGTCCTGCACCGTCTTCACGGCCTCGTCGAAGCTCTTGTATTCGGCAAGAGTCGATTTGTCGTCGAAGCGCTCCATGCCAAACATATAGTGGTAACTAGGCAGGTCTTCGGCCTTGATATCGCCACCAAACGCATCACCCTTACCGAGCACTTGTTCAAGCCTGGCCGCTGTAGCCTTTGTCGCCGCTTCCGCCTTGGCAAAGTCCTTGCGCAGGAAGGCACGCTGCCAGTATTCGAGATTTAGGTACGAGACCGTACCGTCGGCCTTGACACCAATCCGAATCGGCATCGCCACCACCGCCGTTCCGCCAATGTTCTTGAGCGCATCCGTCAAGCCGGCATCGGTCACCACGACTGTCGCTTGCGTCGGCAGACCCTTGGACGCATGCACACCAATCACCGTAAAGCCACCGGCTGCAAGCTTCTGCTCGACCGCCGTTGTACAGGCCTCGAGATCGGTGCAGGTGGCCTTGGTTCCTGTCAGATAAGGCTGCAGCGCATGGGCGGTTAGCGCGGTCAAAAACAGTGCAAGTCCGGCAACTATATTTTTCATGATGTCTCCTCTGTTGTTCTCTGAATTTCCGCGAAGGCGAAAAAAAGGCTGAAGGCCACGCATGGCCCTCAGCCCTTCATGTCTCCTTCGGAGCCTAGAAACGCTGGCTATACATCAACTGCCAGTTGGTCTGGCTGTGCGTGGTGGTCACGCCCATGTTCGCGTTGGTGACCGACACTTCGGGCGCATAGGTGAACGAGAAGTCAACCGAAGAAGCATTGCTGATCACGTAGCCGACACCACCCATGTAGTGGTTCTTGACGATCGCCGGAAACAGCGGATTCATGTACTCGTTAGGAATCGGATTGTTGGCGATATTGATACCTCCGCGAACAGTCAACGCATCCATCACCTTGTACGCAGCGCCGAACATGAATACATCCTGATCGTCCCAATTCTGGTACAGCGTCGCATCCATCACCGTGCCGTTGAGACCAGCAAGCATGCCGCTGTTTCCGGAAGCGGTAAACTGCATGTGGAAGTCCTTCATGACCTTTGACCAATTGATCCGCTTATAGTCAGCGGCCAACATGACGGCATCACTCAATTGGTAAGCGACACCAAATCCGTAAGTCTCAGGCCACTGAAAGTCGACCACCTTGAGCTTGCCGGACACGGACATCGCCGTCGCCCCGCCGCCCATATCGACGCTCATGTTGATCGCGCCATTGCCTTCCATGTCGCTCAATTTCGTCTTGCTGTGATAGACGCCGCCAACAGTGACATTCGGTGCAGCCTTCCAGACAAAGCCGATATTGCCGGCATAACCAGTCGTCGTGAGTTCCTGGGTCATGCCGTTCTTACCCTTGGAGAAATCGAACTGAGCCCAATAGACGTCAGCCAGCCCGAATCCACCCAATGCACTTACCATACTGCCGCTTGCCGTACCCAGCGGGGAAGCGCTAGCGCCACCGAAACCCGTGAATTGGGCAAACATGGCACCACTCATCACCATTTGAAGGTCAAGACCACCCCACAGATAGTCAATTGTGCCGCCTATACGGAAGTCATCGGAAACATCATAAGTTAGAGGTACCATGACGCGCCCCAAACCCAGTTCGGATCGATTGTCCTTGCCCGAAGCTCCCTGGGCACCACCCAAACCACCAGAGAGTAGATATCCAGCGGACTGGTAGTTGCTGAGGAACGAGGAGCTTCCATATTCCGTGCCCATACCACCCTGAGCCATCAGGCCGACGCCATAGGTCAGCTTGCCGTCTTTGCGCACATAACCCATGGCCGGCATATAGTAGGCGGTCCCGTCGGAATCGGCATCCGACATACCCGACATTTTGCTTGTGACGCTGGGATGCAAACCACCGACGGCGACGTCAAGGCGGCTGGTTCCGGAGGCTATAAGGCTCAGTGTGGCGGGGTTGTTGATCAGGCCAGCCGTACCGTTGTCATAGGCAAAGGAAGCGCCACCCATGCCGGTCGCCACCGGACCATAACCTTCCATATTCATGCCGTTGGTTGCGAACGCCGGCGATGCGATGCCGGCAATGGACAGCAGTGCTGCAATTTTCTTAAGTGTCATTCTTACTTCCTCCCCCAGGGGTAAAAAATCGACTGCGACAAAAAAAGATGCGAAACCTAGATGAACAAGGTGACGTCCGCGGTTTGGGCGACCGGCAGGAACGAGGCAGCGCCGACGTAGTCCATGCCCTCGACGAAATCCTCGTGGTTGAAACCGAACAGTTCTACGGTCATCTGGCAGACGACGAACTTGACGCCGGCTTCCTGCGACAACTCGCGCAATTCGGAAATGCTGGCAACGCCGTTGTTCTTGATGGTCTGCTGCATCAGCGAGGTCGCCACCGTCTCGAAGCCCGGGATGCCGGCCTGAACGACGTTCGGGATATTCCAGTTGATACTCTTGAACCAGTCCGGTCCGAACGGCATCTTCATCGGCATGCCGGGGTTGCCCAGCGGGCTCACCTTGAGGTCGGAGACGTCCTTCTTGACCAGATTCAGGCCGTAGAAAGTGAAGAAGATGGTGACATCCCAACCCAGCGCAGCGGCGGTGGAAGCAAGGATGAAAGGCGGGTAGGCCCAGTCCAACGTGCCCTTGGTGGCGATAATGGCCATCGAAGGCGTCTTGTTTTCCTGGATTTCGTTCAGTTTTTCCTCGATTTTGCCGGGCAGGATTTCATCCAGACGCTGGCGAATCAGGTCGTCGATAACGGCGATATCAGGTGTGGCACCCATGGTCTCTCCTCGGTGGATTTCTAGTCGTACTGCTCCCGGGCGAAGGAAACACTACGACGATGATCATAGATTTCGCGGCCTGCGCAAGAAACCAATATTCTTATGCGCACATAACCTGCAGTGATTGATTCATGTAGCCGAATTACGAAGGGCGCCTACAGGCGCCCTTCCACCGGCTACGCGCTTTAGCGCTTACTTGCGCTTGATGAAGAACTCGAATTCCTTGTTGTTTTCCGCCGACGAGAGCAATTCGTTACCCGTCTGCTTGGCGAACGCCTGGAAATCCTTGACCGAACCCGGGTCGGTGGCGATGATGCGCAGCACTTGGCCGGACGTCAGCTCGGCGAGTGCCTTCTTGGCGCGCAGGATGGGCAGCGGGCAGTTCAGGCCGCGGGCATCCAGTTCCTTATCGAAATTCATGGCATTTCCTCGTGATGATGGTTGGTAAAAAACTGTCTTCAGTGAAAGCAAACACCCGCGCCCCGCGGGCCGTGTTCCGGAAGCAAAGTCTGGTTGTTTTCTTTCCGACTGGAAAATAATAGTCTGCGAACCGCATTTTGGGCAACATTATTCGTTGCTGCAGGGCAGCAGATCATCAGGCTACCGACTGGTAGTAAAGGTTCTGCGGATGATTGGCCTGGGCAAAAAAGTACCATCGTTCCGCCAGCAAACCGACATACTGGATGGCAAAAGCCGCCAATAACAGCGGCAAATCGCCTTCGCCTTCGAACATCGCCAGCCCGAGTATCAGCATCGGCGCCAGAAAAGCCCCAATCAGGAACCACCACTTCAGGGAACGCAGCAAGTTTGCCGACCCGCCGTGGAAGAACTCGCGCGTGTTGAATGAGCCGCCCATGGCGCCCTGCGTCGTCTGAACAATGTGCGGATGTTTGATGCCGATCGCCGATTGCAGCGTCGATCGCGGCTTCAGTCGCGCGTTGCGGAGCAAGGAGGCGCCCCGGCTCAGCAAGCCGACCGCCGTGATCAATGCCGCCCACCCGGCGAAAAAGCGGACCAGATCGGGCGCCTGCAAGGCCGCAAAACCCGCGGCGAGCGTAAAGCCGGAGGCTCCGCCGAGCAGGATGTAGTTGATGACCGTAAGCGGCGTGTGCCACTCGCGCAAAAAGCGCAGGCAGGCGTAGATCATGCCGGTACAGACGAAAAGCGCGAATGCCAGCACCGTACCGACCGTACCGAGCACGGCCGTGACATTCACCGGCGCGCCGGTGGGCAACTGCGCGAAGACGGGATTGATGTCCAGCCAGTGCGCCGCACCGTAAAGGAAGACGGTGCCAATGAAGGCGGGCAGGACGATCACTTCGCGCGACAGCCAGGAGGTCCGCCACTGCGTGGCGCTGCGCCACGCCCGTTCCGGACGACCCAGGTGGAAGAACGACGCGATCAAGCCGCCGACCAGAAACAGCAACGCAATCAAACTACCCGTCGCGTAAAAAGCGCTCGACTGCCGGGGCAGGAGATCGAACGCGGCATAAGACTCGACGGTAAACAGCGCCAGGAAGAGTCCCTGACCGACGCCGATCAGGGTGGTGAGGAAAATTACGGAAAAGGCGGGATGCATTCTTCGGAATCTCCTTACCAGCTCGTGACGTCGTCGAGGGAGGGTTCGGACTTGTCGGGCTTGGGCAGCAGTCCATCGATCTTGAGGGGGTTGTCGGCACGTTCGATTTCGTCGTGACGAATGCGCAGCTTGATCTTGCGTCGCGGCAGGTAGTGGTTGGCCGGACTGGTGCCCCACTCCGGCATCAACTGGTAGCCGCCGGCCTCTCGGATGGCGTGGCTGACCTCGGATTCCGGGTCGTGGATGTCGCCGAAGAGCCGCGCCGATGTCGGGCAGGCGCGCACGCAGGCGGGCCGACGCTCTTCCTCGGTCATCTTTGGGTCGTAGATACGATCGACGCAGAGCGTGCACTTCTTCATCACCTTCTGGTGCTCATCGACTTCTCGCGCGCCGTAGGGGCAGGCCCAGGAGCAGTATTTGCAGCCGATGCACTTGTCGTAGTCGACGAGGACGATGCCGTCTTCCTTGCGCTTGTAGGATGCGCCGGTCGGGCAAACGGGTACACAGGGCGGGTCCTCGCAATGCAGGCAGGACTTCGGGAAGTGCACCGTCTCGGTATTCGGGAACTCGCCGACCTCGAAGGTCTGTACGCGATTGAAGAAAGTTCCGGTCGGGTCCTTGCCGTAGGGGTTCTGGTCGACCATCGGGCCGGCTTCGCCCGAAGTGTTCCATTCCTTGCAGTTGGTGACGC
>JBNKCS010000014.1:0-25166 GCA_050287865.1 Rhodocyclaceae bacterium
GATCGGCGTCGAGGGCGCGCTGGTGCAGATGATTTCGCACGGTTTCGTTTCGGCCGCGATGTTCCTTTGCGTCGGCGTCATGTACGACCGCATGCATTCGCGGCAGATCGCCGACTACGGCGGCGTGGTGAATACCATGCCCAAGTTCGCCGCCTTCTTCATGCTCTTTGCCATGGCCAATTCCGGGCTGCCGGCGACATCGGGTTTCGTCGGCGAGTTCATGGTCATCCTCGGCGCGATCAAGCACAACTTCTGGGTCGGCTTTGCCGCGGCGACCACCTTGATCCTCGGCGCGGCCTATACCCTTTGGATGTACAAGCGTGTCGTTTTCGGCGTAGTCGCCAACGATCACGTGGCCAAGTTGACCGACATCGGTCGTCGCGAATTCCTGGTACTTGCCCTGTTGGCGGCCGCGGTACTCGCCATGGGCATCTATCCCTATCCCTTCACCGACATCATGCATGCCTCAGTGGATAACCTGCTGAAGCATGTCGCGGTGAGCAAGCTGTAACCGGCGCGAGAGCAACGATGCTGAACAACTTCGTCATGCCCGATCTGGCCCCTGCCGCGCCGGAACTGTTTCTGGCAGCCATGGCCTGCGTGATCCTGCTGGTCGATCTTTTTGTCGGTTCGAAGCGACGCTGGCTTGCCGGGGCGCTGACTCAACTGACCCTGATCGGTTGCGCTGCGATCACTTACCAGCATTACGGCGAGGCGGCGGCGCTGACTTTCAGCAACATGTTCATCGACGATCCCGTCTCCGACCTTCTGAAGCTCCTGGTCTACCTGTCGGTATTCGGGGTGCTGATCTACGGCCGCGATTACCTGGCCGAGCGCGATCTGGACAAGGGCGAGTATTACCTGCTGGTCCTGTTCGCGACGCTGGGCATGATGGTCATGATTTCGGCCTACAACCTCCTCTCCCTGTACCTGGGGCTGGAAATGCTGTCGCTTTCGTTGTACGCCTTGGTAGCTATCGACCGGGATTCGCCGCGTGCCACGGAGGCGGCGATGAAGTACTTCGTGCTGGGTGCACTGGCTTCTGGATTGCTACTCTACGGCATGTCGATGATCTACGGCGCTACCGGTACGCTGGAGGTGGGACTCATCGCCCAGGCGCTGCAGGACGGGATCGCCAACCGGACCATTCTGGTTTTCGGGCTGGTATTCCTGGTTGCCGGCATTGCCTTCAAGCTGGGCGTCGTTCCCTTCCACATGTGGATTCCCGATGTCTATCACGGCGCTCCGACCGCGATCACGCTGTTCATTGCCACGGCACCCAAGCTGGCCGCGTTCGCGATGGCGCTCCGCCTGCTGGTGTCCGGCCTGTTCGCGCTGGCCGACGAGTGGCAGACCATGCTGCTGCTGATGGCCGTGCTGTCGATCGGTGTCGGCAACCTGGCCGCAATTGCGCAGACGAACATCAAGCGCATGCTGGCTTATTCTGGCATCTCGCATATGGGCTTCATGCTGCTGGCGCTGATGAGCGGCGTTGCCAGCCGCGACGTGGATCCCATGGCACTGGTCAATGCCTACAGCTCCGCCATGTACTACAGCATTGCCTATGTCCTGATGTCGCTCGGTGCGTTTGGCGTCGTGCTACTGCTGTCGCGGGCCGGATACGAGGCGGAGAACCTGGAGGACTTCAAAGGGCTCAACAAGCGCAGCCCCTGGTTCGCGGCGATGATGATGATCACCATGCTGTCGATGGCCGGCATTCCGTTCTTCGTCGGCTTCTTCGCCAAGTTTTCGGTATTGCTGGCCGCCGTCGCCGCCGACCATTTGACGGTTGTCGTGATCGCGGTGATCTTTTCGCTGATCGGCGCCTACTATTACTTGCGCGTGGTCAAGCTGATGTATTTCGATCCGCCGGTCGATAGCGCGCCTATCTACCCCAGCATGGATATGCGCGTTTTGCTTTCAGCCAACGGCCTTGCGATTGCGCTGCTCGGAATCTTTCCGAACGCGCTGATGATGCTTTGCACCGTCGCGGTGCTGCGCTCCCTCTGAGTTACGCTACGTTCGCGTAACGTTCCTTGGCGGCGCGGGCCTCGGCGGCTTCGGTTGGCGAGTACGCCTTGCCCGACCAGAGCATGTTGTAGGCGATCTCCTCGTTGCCGTTTTCGCACAGTTCCAGAACTTCACGGAACAGCGGCTGGAAGGTGGGGCTGCGGTGGGACTGCTCGTGCTGCTCGAACGAACGCCAGAACGTGACGATGAGCGCTTCCCGGTCTTTCAGGGGACTTTCCACGGCTTGCCCTACGGTGCTGCCTTCGTTCGATATCATGCCGCTGTTGAGAACCACCATTCCGCCGACGAAGCCGGTATCGGAGTGATAGGTCTTGACGTTTTCGCAGAGCATGGCGACGCGCTCTTCGAGATCCTCGACCGTGTAGCCGGGCTTGAGTATCACGCGATTGACTGTAACGACGCCGTCGTTGTCGAAACCTGGGATGAATCCGGACATGGTAGCCTCCTGGACGGTTGGAAATTGCAGCAGGGCGCTTCGTGCGCCTTGGGCTTGAGATATGGTCATTTAGCGGAAGTTCAACAGGAAGCAAGGCCCTATGACGAGTATGGATGATTCGGAATTTCACGAGGAAACCCTGAATACGCAGGAGGTATTCTCCGGCCGCTTGTTGCACGTGCATCGAGACGAGGTTCGCTTGCCGGACGGCAAGGAAAGCGTGCGTGAATGGATCGCCCATCCGGGCGCGGTCGTGCTGATCGCTCAGCTCGATAACAGCAAGCTGCTGTTCGAGCGCCAGTTCCGCTACCCGTTGCGGCAGATATTCCTCGAATTCCCGGCAGGCAAGATCGATCCCGGCGAGCACATCCTCGACACGGCGCGGCGCGAGTTGCGCGAGGAAACCGGCTACAAGGCCAAGTTCTGGCGCCACCTGGGCACCATGCACCCCTGCATAGGGTATTCGGACGAGCGCATCGAGATTTTCCTGGCGCGGGAACTGACCTACGTCGGACATGCGCTGGACGACGGCGAGATTCTCGAAGTGACCGAGATGAGTCTGGAAGACGCGCTATTGGCCGTGCGTGACGGCGACATAACCGACGGTAAAACCATGGCGGCATTGGTGTGGGCCGAGAAGACGCTTTGCGGCGAGTGGCCACTTCCGTCGTAAAATTCGTCTTCGGATAGAGCGGAGAAACGAATGGACAGCGCGGCGATGCCACAGATGCCGCTGGGCCCCGAAGTCGAGCTCGACGAGGAAACCAAGCTTCAGGCTTTTGCGATCATCTCGGAAGTGTCGGCCAACCTCGCCGACGAAGATGATGTCGAGGAATTGCTGGGCCGTTTCCTTGGTACGATGCTGCGCCTGGCGCACGCCACGGCCGGTGTCGTGCGCGTGCTGACCACTGACGGTCGCCACTTGCGACTGGTGGGTGCCCGCGGCCTGCCGGCGGACCTGGTCGAACGAGAGCGTGTGGTGCCGATCGATTGCGGCCACTGCGGCAGCGCGGTGCGTGACAACAAGTGCCATTACGAAATAGATCTGCGCGACTGCGCCGAGCGCACAGGTAGCGCCTACTTCGGTCGCGATTGTCAGGCGATGGTTGTCGTTCCGTTGCAGCATGGCGGCCGACTGCTCGGTACCTACAATCTTTTCCTGCCGGAACGGTTCTGTTTGCGCGAGGAGGTCGCGGTACTGTTCCGCTCCATCGGTGAACACCTGGGCATGGCGCTGGAAAATGCCCGCCTGAAGCGGGAAAACATGCGCATCGCCCTGATGAACGAGCGCGCCATGATGGCGGCCGAAGTGCATGATTCCCTTGCCCAGACCTGCGCCTATATGAAGATGCGGGTCGCGCTGCTGAGCGACGCCATACGCGACGGTGAGAACGAGCGGGCGGGGAAGTACGCCGGCGATGTCGGGCAGGCGCTCGACGTGGCCGCGGGGCAATTACGCGAGTTGTTGACGCAGTTCCGCAATCGCATGGACCCGATGGGTTTGCTGCACGCGCTCGAGGATCTGGCGGAGACCTTCCATGATCGGACTGGCATCCGGCTGGACTACCAGAACCGGGCTACCGATCTCAGGCTTTCGGTGGATCAGGAAGCACAAGTTTTCTTTATCCTCCAGGAGGCGCTTGCCAACGTGGCCCGCCATTCCGGGGCCACGAAGGCCAAATTGACCATCGAGGGCGCCGGCGACTATTACGTGGCCACGGTCGAGGATAACGGCCGCGGTGGTCAGGGTTTCTTTGCCATCGCGAATCGAACCGGCGGTTTCGAGGAGCATCCCCGCTTACGGGACCACTTCGGGCTGAGCATCATGCGCGAACGTGCGCTGAAGATCGGCGGCCGCGTCGAGGTGGCCAACTTGCCGCAGGGCGGGTTCCGCGTCCGTCTTACCTTCCCCGTCATGTCGGGTTCGTCAGCATGACCGACAAGCAGATTCGCGTTCTGTTGATCGACGATCACACGTTGTTTCGCAAGGGCCTGGCCGAGTTGCTGGAGCAACGCGGCGAAGTTACGGTCTCCGGCGTAACCGGTAATCCCGAAGAAGCGATCCGGCTCTTGCACGACACACAGCCGGATGTCGTCATCACCGACCTCAACATGCTGCCCGTCGGCGGTTTGGCGCTGCTGCGGCGCATTCGCGCCGAGAACTGGCGCGGGCCGGTCCTGGTACTGACGGTTTCCGATGCCGAAGAGGATCTGGCTAACGCGATGCGCGCCGGCGCTCAGGGCTATTTGCTCAAGGACATGGAGCCGGACGACGTCGTCGACGCCGTCCAGCGGGCGGTACGCGGTGAAACGGTGGTGGCCCCGACCATGACCATGAAATTGGTGCATCTGCTGCAGGGAGGCGTTGCAGCGAACGATAAGACCGATGCCTTGGCACAACTTACGGCGCGCGAAAAGGAAATTCTCGACTATCTGTCACAGGGCCTGTCGAACAAGGCCATCGCGCGCGAACTGGACATCAGCCACGACACGGTCAAACTTCATGTTCGCCACATCCTGTCGAAGCTCAACATGACTTCGCGCGTCGAGGCGGCGGTGTTCGCCGTCGAGCACAAAACCGACAACCGCGCGCAATAGGCGGCGTACCGCCACGGCTGCCTTTTCTCAGGCGTTCTCGGCGTGCCAGGCGAGTTTGTCGTGCAGGGTCACGACTTCGCCGACGATGATCAGCGTCGGCGCCTTGAGGTGCGAGGCTTCAGCCAGCGCCGGCAGGGTGGCGAGCGTGCCGGTTATGGTGCGCTGGTTGGGCGTGGTGCCCTGCTGGACGATGGCGGCGGGCCATTCGGGCGGCAGGCCGTGCTCGATCATCTTTTCGCAGAGCACGGGCAGGCCGTGCAGGCCCATGTAGATGACGACGGTCTGGCGGCGGCGGGCGAGGCCGGGCCAGTCGAGATTCATGCTGCCGTCCTTGAGGTGGCCGGTGACGAAGACGCAGGCCTGGGCATAGTTGCGGTGGGTCAGCGGGATGCCGGCGTAGGCGGCGACGCCGGCCGCGGCGGTGACGCCGGGCACGACTTCGAAGGGCACGCCTTCGCCGCTCAGCGTTTCGACTTCCTCGCCGCCGCGGCCGAAGGTGTAGGGGTCGCCGCCCTTGAGGCGGACGACGCGCTTGCCGCTCTTGGCGAGCCTGACCAGCAGATGGTTGATGTCCTCCTGCGGAATGGCGTGGTTGCCGCGTTCCTTGCCGGCGTAGATGCGCTCAGCGGTTGGCGAGACCCGCGCCATGATCTCTGGCGAGACGAGGGCGTCGTACACCAGCACGTCGGCCTGGGCGAGCAGGTCGGCAGCGCGCAAAGTCAGCAGTGACGGGTCGCCGGGACCGGCGCCGACGAGATAGACGGTGCCTGTTTGGGTGGGCGTGTTGCTCAAGCGCAGCCTCCGCCGCAGGTTCCGCTACCACCCGGAGTCGATTGTCCTGAGCAGGCGCCTTCCTTGGGGTTGAGGAACACGAACTGGAATTCGCCGGGATGCAACTCGACGAAGTCGAGTGTTGCTTCGTCCAGCAGTTCATTGCTGCGGGGAGAGATGAGCAGAGTGACACCTTCGCATTCGATGACGACATCGTTTTCGCGTTCTTCGTCAAAGCCCATACCATAGACGAGTTCGCCATCATCGTCGATTTTCGCGGCAACCCTCAATGTGGAGTCCTCGTCCTGAACGTCGGCGGCGTTCCTGATTTGTTCGGCAGCAAGTGGAGTTACGCGGAACATCGCTGGGTCTCTCCTTGGGTTCGGTTATCGCGGATGAAACGGACGAAGCGTGCGGGCCAGTCGCAACCGGCAGTGGCGCGCAAATGAGTGTAGGAAGCGAGCAGGTTCTTGTAGACAATGCCGTCGCGCCGGCCATCGACGCCGTGACCGCGCTTGATGTCGTAGGCGAAGACGGTGTCGGCGGGAAGGTGCTCGATGCTCGAGTAGTGGAACTCGTGTGCGGCGATGACGGGCGTCGTTGCGTCGCCTTGGTGCCAGGGGTGGTTCGCCGTTGGCTGGAGTTTGACATAGCCGCGTCCGATGGGCTTCTCGTGCATGGCGACATCGCCGGCGATCGCGCCGACCATGCGCTGTGTCCGACCCTTCCATGAGATGGAGCGCGCCAGGTACATCAGGCCGCCGCATTCGGCGTAGGCGGGCAGGCCGGCCTCGATGGCGTCGAGGATCTCCGTGCGCAGCTGGGTATTGGCTTCGAGGTCGTCGAGAAAGCACTCGGGAAAGCCGCCGCCGATGATGAGGCCGTCGCAGTCGGGCAGATGGGTGTCGCGCAGGGCATCGAAATAGACCAGTTGGGCACCGGCGGCATTCAGCGCCTCGATGTCGTCCGAGTAGTAGAAGCCGAAGGCGGCGTCGCGGGCGACGGCGATGCGTACCGGCGTGCCGCCATGGCTGACTTTTCTCAGCGACGGGCGCGGCAGGGCGACGTCGGTTGCGGAGATCTGCAGCAGCCGATCGAGGTCAACCTGCGCGGCGACGGCGCGCGCGATCTCGGCGATGCGGCGTTCGGCGGCGTGGGTCTCGTTGGCCGGCATGAGACCGAGGTGGCGCTCGACCAAGGCCAGACTCTTGTCTTCGTGAATGGCGCCGAGCACCGGCAGGTCGGTGTAGTGCTCGATGATCGCGCGCAGCTTGGATTCATGGCGGCCGCCGCCCAGGCGATTGAGGATGACGCCGGCGAAGCGGATGTCGCGGTCGAAGGCCTGATAGCCGAGCAGCAGCGGCGCGACGCCGCGCGTCATGCCGCGGGCGTCGACAACGAGCGCCACCGGCAGATCGAGCAGTTTGGCAAGCGCGGCGTTGCTGTTGCTGCCTTCGAGGTCGAGACCGTCGTAGAGGCCCATGTTGCCCTCGACCAGGCGGACGTCTGCATCCCAGCCGCTGCACGCGAACTGGGCGCGAATCTCGTCGTCTGGCGAAAGGTAGAAGTCGAGGTTGCGGCAGGCGCGCCCCGCAGCCGTACCGAGCCAGAGGGGATCGATGTAGTCGGGCCCCTTCTTGAAAGGCTGCACGGCGAGGCCGCGCGCCTTCAGCGCGGCAGCCAGACCGATACTGACAGTGGTCTTGCCGGATGACTTGTGAGCGGCCGAGATCAGGAAGCTATGCATGGGGCGCAACCTCGGTAAGGGCCCGGCCATGCCGGGCCCGAAGGCGCTCAGTCCGCCGCGGCTTCGAGTTGGGTAAGGTCATCCTCGGGCAGGAACTTGAGCACGCGGATGCCGATCAGGGTAATCATGAAGGCGACGCCGAGACCGCCGATGCCGAGCAGGAACTCCGGCAGGCTGGGCGCGTAGGTGGCGACCTGGCCGTCGTAGAAGCTGCTGGAAGCCTGCATGCCCGGGAAGATGTCCATCGGATAGGCTTCACCGCCGATGATGAAGACATAGAGCTGGCAGAAGGCGCCGAAAATCACCAGCAGCGAGGCGGTCAACACCGAGCCGCGTAAGGCCAGCGCCGGAAGGTAGATCAACGCCAGCGGCAGGACGGTGCCGAGCAGGAACCAGCCGCCCCAGAAAAGCAGCGGGAAGATGCCGCCGTCGACCAGGATGAAACGCTCGAAACCGGTTTCCCTGGCGAAGTAGAGGTTGGTCAGGTGGTAGACCAGCACGAAGTAAAAGACGGCGGCGACGAAAACGCCAAGCAGGTTCTTCATGCGCCGGCGCAGTGCCGGGTGCAGGGTCATGGCATTCCAGTCGTACATGGTTCGCTGCACGACCAAGAAGACGGCCAGCCCCCAGGCGAAGGACATGATGATGAACATCGGCGCCAGAACTGCGGACTGGTAGGCCTGGCGGGCGACCAGGAAGCCGAAGATCGAGCCGGTACCGGTGGTCAGTATCAGGCGCCAGATAAAGGCGGCGATGCCGACGGGCTTGGCAAAGGCATACATGCGCTTTTCCATCAGCACCCAGAGATAGACGGCGACGATGCCGAACATGCCCGAGTAGAGGAAGACGTTCCAGGCGAAGACCGAAGTGAAGTTGTAGTGCGTGGCGGCAATCATGACGCGGTCGGCACGGCCGAGGTCGAGCATGAGCACGAACAGGCCGCCGGAAAGCATGGCGATCGACAGCAGCCCCGATAGCGGTGCCCGTTTCTTGTAAGCGGCCTTGCCGAACACCGAGCCGATGGAGGCGACGTTGAGTACGCCGGACGCGGCGACGATGAGGAAGATGGCGAAGACGTGCGGAATGCCCCAAACCACCTGGTTGTTCATGCCGGTGACGACATGGCCATGGTGCTCCATGTAGAGGGCGGCCCCGAAGCCGATGGCGGAGACCAGCACGCCGATGGCGGCGATCAGCCAGAAACGGGGGGTGGAGGCACGGTAGGAAAGAAACGTCGTCGTCATGTCAGATGCCTTGATAGCGAACGCCGGGGTTGAGCTGCAGGTCGGCCCGCACCTGGGTAGTGGCCTCCTGGGAGATGCGGCGGGCGATGTCGCTGTTCGGGTCGCTAAGGTCGCCGAACAGCATGGCGCCTTCCGGGCAGGCCTCGACGCAGGCCGGCAACTGGCCACGATCCACGCGCTGGACGCAAAGGGTGCAGCTCTCCACGCAGCCGACGCCGCGCGGTACTTCCGGATTCTGTTCGGTCAGTGGTTCGTGCACGAAGGAACGCGCCTTGTACGGGCAGGCCATCATGCAGTAGCGGCAGCCGATGCAGATGTGGCGGTCGACCAGGACGATGCCGTCGGCGCGCTTCATCGAGGCGCCGGTCGGACAGACATCGACGCAGGGTGGCTCGGCACAGTGCTGGCACATCATCGGCAGCGAATGTTCGCGGCCGGACTGCTTGTCCTTGAGGTCGATCTTGCGGATCCAGTGCGAACGCTGGGCGGGATCCTCGACTTGCTCGACGATGCCATTTTCGTCGGCGCAGGCCTTGACGCAGGCGTCACAGCCGCTGGCGCACTTGGTGGTGTCGATCAGCATGCCCCAGCGGTTGGCGCTGGAAGCGGGTTCGCCGGCAGGGCGCGCCTGGGCAACCTCGATAAGACGGATGCCGGGGGAGATGGCGACGAAGCCGAGTCCGGCCGCCATGGTGGCGCCGGCAGCGATAAAGTTGCGGCGGCCGTTGTCGTTGTCACTCATGGGGCTTGGCTCCTGTCGCCTTGTGGCCGGCTTTCGGCTGATGGCAATCCCAGCAATCGAGCTTGACTGCGGCATAGGCATGGCAGGTCTGGCAGAAGTTGTCGTCACTGCCGATGACCGAGCCGGTCTTCTTGCTGGCGTGGCATTCGATGCAGCCGTTCAGGCTGACCTTGCTGCCGCGAACGCCTTCGCGAAGCGTCAGTTTGCGCTGGTGCTTGAGCATTTCCATGTGGTTGCGCCGCATTTCCTCCGGCGGCGCCACGCACTGGCCGTCCTTGTTCTCGATGACAATATTCGGCTTCGGCACGCCCTCGCCGGCACATGCTGTGCCGGCCGCGGCGAACCATGCGGTCAGGATGACAAGGGGGAGGACCCAGCGCTTCATGCCGTTACTCTCCGAGACCCATCTGGATGTAGCCGGTCGGGCAGACGTCGTAACAGATGTGGCAACCGATGCACTTGGCGTAGTCGGTATAGACGTAGCGCCCCATGGTGGCTTCCTTCTTCGGCACTTTCTTGACGGCACCCTGCGGGCAGTACATAACGCAGTTGTCGCATTCGAAGCACATGCCGCAACTCATGCAACGCTTGGCCTCGGCTTGCGCCTTGTCCTCGGTCAGCGCGATAAGGCGCTCTTCGGCATTGCCAAGCACGTTGTTGGCATCGATGTCTATCATGTCGCGCTCGTTGCGCGGCGTGTAGGAGAAGTGGCCAAGGAAGAGCGATTCAGCCGGAATCACGTAGCGCGGGGAACGATCATCGAAGTTGTGGATGCCGGCAGCCTTGTTGCTGTCGGTGCCGCGGATGGGTTCGGTTACAGGCTCGAACTTTGCGCCCGCCTCGATCATCTTGCCAGGCAGATTGAACTGCTTGACGTCCACCTTGGGGCGACGCTCAAGCTCGATGCCGCGGACATAGCTGTCGATACCGTCGGCGGCGATGCGGCCATGGCCGATGGCGGTGGTCAGCAGGAACGGCTTGATCGCGTCGCCACCGACGAAGACGCCCGGCTCGGCCATCAGGTTCTTGTCGACATTGGCCATTCCGCGGTCGTTCTTGTATTTCTCCATGCCGGCCCAGTTGATGGACTGGCCGACGGCATTGACGATCAGGTCGGCGGGAATGTCGTATTCGGAACCTTCCTTCGGCACCATCTTCTTGTTCACCCAGTCGACCTGGATCACACGCAGGGCGGTGGCCATGCCGTTTTCGTCCTTGAGGACAGCAACTGGAGCAATGCAGGGCTGGATTTCGACGCCTTCCTGGACCACGGCATCGATTTCATGCTTGGAAGCCGGCATCTCCTGGACGTGGCGGCGGTAGGCGATGACCACTTCGGCGCTCTGGCGCCAGAATTCGGCGCCACTCTTCTGACCGCGGCCACCGTCGCATTCGCGGGTGGCGATAATCACCTTGGCATGATCATGCGACTCGGCGCCGACGTCGTAGGCGCCCAGGCGGCGCGCCACGGCGGCACAGTCCATCGCGGTGTCCCCACCGCCGATGACGATGATGCGCTTGCCGGCGTGTTCCACCTTGCCTTCGTTGTAGTCGCGCAGGAAGGAAAGGCCGTCGACGCAGTTAGGCGCGTCGGCGCCGGGGATGTCGAGCTTGTTGCCGGTCTGGGCGCCGATGCCGATGAAAATGGCGTCAAAGTTCTTCTTGAGATCGGCGAAGCCGACGTCCTTGCCGACGCGAGTGTTGAGGCGGACTTCGACGCCCATGTCGAGAATGCGCTGCACTTCGGCGTCGACGACATCATGTGGGGTCCGATAGCCTGGCAGGCCAAAGGTCAGCATGCCGCCGAGCTTGTGGCTGGACTCGAAGACGACCACCGAGTGACCGCGGCGACGGAGGTGATAGGCGCACGACATGCCGGCGACACCACCCCCGATGACGGCGATCTTCTTACCGGTTTCCTTTTCGGGCTTGGAGAAGGCGAGACCATGTTCGACGGCGTAATTGCCGAGGAAATGCTCGACCGAGTTGATGCCGACGAAATCGTCAACCTTGGCGCGATTGCATCCGCCCTGGCATGGAGCCGGACAGACGCGGCCCATGATGGCCGGGAAGGGGTTGGCGTCGGTCAGGCGGCGCCAGGCATATTCCTGCCAGGGCATGGTGGGCTTGCCATCAGCCCCGACCGGGGGCTTGTCGATGCCGCGGACGACGTTGAGATAGCCGCGAATGTCCTCGCCGGCCGGGCATGAGCCCTGGCAAGGCGCCGTGGACTGGATATAAGTCGGGCACTTGTAACTCCAACTGGCCTGGAAGATGTTCTCCTGGCTGCGCTTGAACTTGGTGTCGCCTTCCTTATAGCGGCGATACGTGAGCTTGGTGTTCTGCTGGGTCTGGGGTGTCGTGGACATGGCTTGTCTCCGTATTTACTGCTCGTTGCCGAGTTTGATGGCCGTGCTGACGAGCTGATGCACGCCGCCTACCATGCTGCTCTTGAATCCGTAATAAGGAACGACCTTGGTGAACTGTGCCTTGCAGATGGCGCAGATCAGGGCCAGGAAGTTGACGCCGTGTTCGTCGACCACATGCTGGAAAGCCTCCATGCGCGGCAAGGCGCCCTTGACGCGGATGTCGATCAGGTCGTCGCTCAGCACGCCGCCGCCACCACCGCAACAGAAGGTCTTTTCGTGGATGGTCTCCGGTGCCATATCAACGAACTTGTTGGCTACTGCCTTGATGATGTGGCGCGGAATGTCGAACTGGCCGCCGGGATAGTCGCCCATGCGCGAGGCGCGGGCGACGTTGCAGGAGTCGTGGAAGGTGATGACGCGGTGGTCGTTGGCTTCCTTGTCGAACTTCAGCCTGCCCTGCTGGATCAAATCCCACGTGTACTCGCAGATATGGGTCGGCTGTTTGAAGCGCGGATCGAGCTGGTTTTGCAGCTCGATCGCAAATGGGTCTTTGCCGCCGGCGCCGACACCGGTAAGCGTGTTCCAGAAGGCATAGGCAACGCGCCAGGCGTGGCCGCATTCGCCGACGATGATTTTTTTGACGCCGAGTTCGAGCGCCGCTTCGCGGATGCGCAGGGCAATCTTGCGCAGCAACTCGTAATTGCCGACGAACATGCCGAAGTTGCCAGCTTCCGAGGCTAGCGACGACAGGGTCCAGGATTGGCCGGCGGCGTGAAAGACCTTGCCGTAACCGATCAGGCTCTCGATATGCGGCTCGGCGAAGAAGTCGGCCGAAGGCGTGATCAAGAGGACTTCGGCGCCCTTGACGTCGAGCGGATACTTGACGTCGACACCTGTGTCATCCTTGACGTCCTCTTCCAGTCCCTGCAGCGTATCCAGCAGGGCAGGTCCGGGCAGGCCGAGGTTGTTGCCGATTTTGGTGACTTTGCCGAGAATCTCGTTGGTGTATTTCTGTCCGTAGCCGACATGGTCGAGCACTTCGCGCGCGGCCATGGTGATTTCTGCGGTGTCGATTCCGTAGGGGCAGAACACCGAGCAGCGCCGGCATTCCGAGCACTGGTAGAAATAGGTGTACCACTCGTCGAGGACTTCCTGCGTCAGGTCGCGGGCGCCGACGAGCGAAGGGAACACTTTGCCGACCGGCGTGAAGTAGCGACGATAGACGCTGCGCATCAGGTCCTGGCGGGCCACCGGCATGTTCTTGGGATCGCCGGAACCAAGGAAATAGTGGCACTTGTCGGTACAGGAACCGCAATGGACGCAGGCATCCATGTAGACGCGCAGCGAGCGGTACTTTGACAGCAAGGTACCGAAATGGCTGATGGCCTTGTCGTGGGTTTCCTGCCAGTTGTCGGCCAGTTTGCCCTGGAAGCCGATGGCTTCCTGGATTTTTTCGTTGGCGACGAAGGACTTGATACCTACGGTCGCATCCGGCTGGAGCGCGGGCGGAACGGGGATCTCGCGGTAAGGCGGGGCTTTGATTTCGGGTCCGGCCATGTCAGTTCTTCGCCTCCATCTTGGCAGCCCAGGCGGCGAGATGACGCGTCTCGCGCGGGTTGTCGGCCTGATTGCGACTCGGGCTGAAGAAGATGCCAGGCGCATGCAACAACTTGGAGAACGGGAAGACGATCATCAGCAGTGCGACGCAGAATAGATGGACGTACAAGCCCGGGTGGGCGGGCAGCGGCTGGATGTCGAAGCGCATCAGGCCGAGAAAGAAGGTCTTGACGGCGACGATGTCCGTATGCACCAGGAACTTCATGCCCAGGCCGGAAGCGCCGATTAGCAGCAGCAGCGCCAGCATAAGATGGTCCGAAACGGTGGAGATGTAGCGGACGCGATCGACCAGAAAACGGCGCGCCCAGAGCCCGGCAAGGCCGCCAACCATGGCGAAACCGGCATACATGCCGAAGGGCTGCGCGAACTCGACCCAGAACCATACGGGCTCGGTGAAATAGCGCAGATGACGTACCAGCACCAAAGCCAGGCCGAAGTGGAAAGCTGCGGCAAATATCCATATCCACAGATTGCCCTTGAACAGGCTTTCGAAGAAAGCCACTTCGCGGAACATGCGCAGCACAACGCCACCCGTTGTCGTCGGCGCCGGGGTGGTCGGAATCGACAGCGGTGCCGGGGTGCGCGCAAAGCTGGCGATCTTGTACGCCAATCCGGCGACAAACACCGCCGTGGCAACATAGAAGAGAATCGCGAAGAATAAGCTCATGGGCGTGTGGGGCTCAGATCCTTGGACGCGGAAACATCAACTCGGAGGAAAATCGGAGCGAAAATCGCTCCGATCCCTTGAGCCGAATCAGATACAGCCGGTGGGCTTGGGCAGACCGGCGATCTTGCAGGCCTGCTTGGCCGGGCCATAGGGGAACAGTTCGTAGAGATACTGGCTGTTGCCCTTTTCCGGGCCGAGCTTCTTGCCGATGGCCTTGGTCAGCACGCGCACGGCCGGGGCGATCTGGAACTCGTTGTAGTACTCACGCAGGAAGTTGACGACCTCCCAGTGCTGGTCGGTCATGGTCACGCCTTCGGTTTGTGCCAGGGCGGTACCGACGTCCTCGTTCCATTCGCCGAGGTTGACCAGGTAGCCTTCTTCGTCGGTTTCGTAGCTCTTGCCATTGACATCGATTGCCATGTTGTTTCTCCTAAGAAAATGATCCGTTGGGAGTCGGTAGTGGCGGGATCAAAGCCACGACTGACAAGTGTTGTATTCGGCAACCAGGTCGACGAAACCTTCGTAGTCGACCAAGGTGATGCCATCCATCATGCGATCGGCAATGCCGCGGGCTTCGGCATCGGCGCCCAGGGCGTAAAGCTTGAACTTGCCGGCGGCGGCCTTGAGCTTTGCTTCGCCGGTGCTGCCCTTGGTCGCCGCGTAAACGCCATCTTCGATCAGCAGGATGGCGCCGCCATCGGCAGCTTGCAGGCAGGAATCGAGCGAACCGCGATCCAGGGGAGATTTGTTGACGATGTTGAGCATGGTGTTTCCCTTAGAACGACAGGACGACGTCCTGGTCCTCGATCATCTTGCCGAGTTGCGCCCGGCTCATCACTTCGACCGGCACACAGAGGTCGTCCGCGGTGAGGCCGCGGGCAGTCAGCGAATCCTCGTCCACGTAGAGTTTCGTGATGTCGTAGTCGTCGAGCGCGCCGTACGTCTTCTCGAAGGCTTTCATCTCGATGCCCTTCGTCGAGTGCCCCTTCTTCAGCTGATAAACACCGTCGTCGAGGAAGGCCAGCGAAACGTCCTGCTCGAAAGCGGCGGCGATCAGCACAACTTCCAGCGACTCAAGTGCGTAAACCGTGCCGTAGGGCGCCTTGCGGTTGACGAACATGAATTTCTTGATGGTCATGATGTCGTCTCCCTCAATCGCCGAAAGTGACCAAGCGGTCGGACTGGATGCCGGCTTCGATCAGCTGGCCGAGGCCAGAGATGCGGAAGCCGGGTGCCAGATTGGTGGCATCCTTGCCGTTGCGCTTGGCCTCGCCTTCATCGACGATACCGCGGCGCTGGGCGGCGGCAACGCACACCACCATGTCCAGCTTGTGTTCCTCGGCCAGCTTGGACCAGCGGTTGACGATGTTGCGATCATCCTGCGGAGGCGTGGTCAGGCGGGTCGCGTTGTTCACGCCGTCGTGGTAGAAGAAGATGCGGAAGATCTCGTTGCCCTTGGCCAGGACCGCCTTGGCGAACTGGTAAGCCGAGTCGGAAGCCTGATGGGTGTAGGGACCTTCGTTGACCAGAATGGAATACTTCATTGCGCTCTGGCCCTCAGAAACGAACGTGCGCCGAGGCGTTCAGGTTGTTGCGGCCGCCGCGCCAGTCGTCAATCATGTACTTGGTGAAGGGCAGACCGGTCTTCTCGAAGAAGGCGGGCCAGCCGATGCGCTCGATCCAGTCGATCATGCGCTCCCAGGGACGGCCGTCGGCCTTGTAGGTGTCGAGGATCTTCTTGACGATGGCGTTGACCTCGGGCCAGCGCGGCGCGTTGTTGGGCAGGCCGGCCGCGACCAGCTTGTGGAAGGTGGGCTTGCCGCGGGCGTTGGAGTTCTTGCCGCCGACCCAGATGGCGAGCTTGTTGTGCTCGGGGTCGTTGATCTGCATGGGCGGGCAGGGGGGATAGCAGGCACCGCAGCAGACGCACTTCTTCTCGTCGACTTCCAGCGAGGGCTTGCCATTCACCAGAGCCGGACGGATGGCCGCCACCGGGCAGCGGGCGACCACGGTCGGGCGTTCGCAGATGTTGGCAACCTGTTCGTGGTTGATCTTCGGCGGCTTGGTGTATTGCACCACCACCGCGATGTCGGCCTGGCCGCCGCAGTTGATTTCGCAGCAGGAGGTGGACAGACGCACCCGGTTGGGCATCTCTTCCTTCTTGAAGTCTTCGTAGAGCGCATCCATCATCGACTTGACGACGCCCGAAGCGTCGGTGCCGGGGATGTCGCAGTGCAGCCAGCCCTGGGTGTGCGCGACCATGGATACCGAGTTGCCGGTACCGCCGACCGGGAAGCCGTTCTTCTCGAGTTCGTCGATCAGCGGCTTCACCTTGGCTTCGGTCGAGACCATGATCTCGACGTTGGAGCGGATGGTGAAGCGCATGAAGCCTTCGCCGAACTTGTCGGCGATGTCGCACAGCTTGCGGATGGTGTAGTGGTCCATCTGGCGCTGGGTACCGGCACGCACCGACCAGACCTGGTCGCCGCTATGGGAAACATGGTGCAGCACACCGGGGCGCGGCCGGTCGTGGGTCTTCCAGTTGCCGTAGTTGGCGGCGAACTTCGGATGCAGGAACTTCTTGTTGTCGAGGAAGCCTTCGACAGGCTTGCGGACTTGAGGTTGAGCCATTTCGTATGTCTCCGTCAGTATTCGTCTGGATCAGGCAGCCGACTTGCGGGCTTCGGCTTTCGCCACTTCCTCGTCCCAACCGCCCATATTGACGTAGGGATTCATGCGCGGGCGGTTGATCATGTTGGGATCGATCTCGACTTCGATGCCTTCGAGGAAGGCGGGCAGCCCGATACGGTCGATCATCTCGCCGGTGCGTTCATGTTCGAGGGCGTTCTCGGCAAAGAAGTCGATGACCTTGCCGGCCAGTTCGACCAGGGCTTCGTAGTCCTCGTCCTTGTCCAGCTTGAAGAAGGGGATGATGACGGTACCCATGGTGGCGCCGATCTTGAGCACGCTCTTGCCGCCGATGAGGATGGTGGCGCCCTTGTCCTTGCCCGGCTGCAGGGCGCCGGTCATGACGTTGAGGCAGTGCATGCAGCGCACGCAGCTCTTGTTGTCGATCTCGAGTGACTGCTTGTCGTCGAGCTTGACGCTGGTGATGTGCTCGCCCTTGGCGACGTCCTTGGCCGCCTTGATCTGCATGGCCCGGGTCGGACACATGTTGATGACGGTGTTGACCAGGGTGTTCATGCCGTTCTTGGCGAACCACTTCTTGGCCAGTTCCTCGTCGGTCTGCATGTTGTCACGCCAGGTACCGATGGTGGCGAAGTCGGAACGCTGGATGGAGTTCATGCAGTCGTTCGGGCAGCCGGAGAACTTGAACTTGAACTTGTACGGCAGCGCCGGACGGTGCATTTCGTCCAGGAAGGCGTTGATGATCTTGTGGTGCGCCTTGGCTTCGTCGTAGCAGGACTGCTCGCAGCGGGCGTGACCGACGCAGGACATCGAGGTGCGCAGGGCCGGGCCGGCGCCACCGAGGTCGAAGCCCATTTCGTTGAATTCGTCGAAGGCCTTCTGTACG
This sequence comes from Rhodocyclaceae bacterium, assembly GCA_050287865.1. Classification (GTDB taxonomy): domain Bacteria; phylum Pseudomonadota; class Gammaproteobacteria; order Burkholderiales; family Rhodocyclaceae; genus Fen-999. The sequence goes on from JBNKCS010000014.1 coordinate 17,758, forward strand.
TTTTCGCTGTTGGCACCCTGGAACATGATGTCGCCGGACTGGCCGTGCAGGGCAATCAGGCCGGAACCATGCTTGACCCAGATGTCGCACAGCTGGCGCAGCGTGTCGGTGTCGTAGTGCATGCCAGCCGGCGGCATGACCCGCAGGGTGTGGAATTCAGCCGCATCAGGGAAAGTCGGCTTGCCGTCTTCATCCTTGATCTCGGTGAAGCGCGGGATGATGCCTCCGCCGTAACCGACGACGCCCAGCGTGCCACCCTTCCAGTAGCCCTTGCGGGTCTTGTAGGAATGTTCAAGGTGTCCGAGCAGGTCGGCTGCGGCGTTGTTGTCCTTGGCCAGCCGCTTCAGGCCGGTAACGAAGCTAGGCCACGGGCCGCTCTCGAGTTGGTCGAGGTTCGGCGTGGGATGCATGGGCTTGGCCATGTTGGGTCTCCTCGTGTTGGGAATGATAGGCTGGGCGAATGTTAGGAGTCTGTGCGGTGCACAAACCATACCCCGGGCAGGTAGCTTATCTGCCCAAAGGGAGTAAGTGAACCTACCCGAAAGGGTTATAGCATGCCAAGCCAACGTGGTGATGGTTCGTCTGGCCGGAGCGGTGCCATATTCCCTGAGGAAGCTACAATCGTCGCTATGGATACCATAACCAGTCTGGACAAGTTCCGGGTGCCTATCGGCAATCAGGAAATCGAGTTGCAGCAGGTCGACTACGAGGCCGGCGGCATGCCTTTCCTGCGCATCCGCATCCGTGAGCGGAGCCGATTCACCATTTTCGACATCGACCCGGTCACGGCCGAGCACTGGGGGCGCCTGATGGCCGAGTGGGGCAAGGCACGGCAGGGCGATACGTGAGCGACGACATCGTCGATCTTGTCTTTGCGCTGCACGGCGAGGCGATAGCGCTGGAGTACGCCGATGTCTTATGGCGGGCCTTGCAACCGAAGCTGCCCTGGTTGGCCGACGAAGTGGGAGCCGGCGTGCATCCACTGGGCGGCGTCAGCCCGGGCGACAAGGAACTCTATTTGACACGGCGCGCAAAGCTCACCCTGCGCCTGCCGGCCGAGCGCGTCGAGGCCGCACAGGCGCTCTCGGGCGCGAGGCTCGACCTGGGCGGCAACGTCGAAGTAGGGGCGGCCCATGAGCGATCCCTGTCGAAGATAACGACGCTATATTCTTCCTTCGTTACCGTCGGGACTGCGGTCGAGGACGATTTCCTCGCCACCTGCGGCGCCCGGTTGAGAGATTCGGGCATACCGGCGCAACTGGTCTGCGGAAAGGCCCATGTCGGCCGTGGGCAGGGCGACGATGTCTGGCAGGGTTACAGCCTGATGCTGTTTGGGCTTAGCATTGACAACTCGCTGCGTGTGCAGCGCGAAGGCCTGGGCAGCGAACGCAAGCGGGGCTGCGGCATTTTCATCCCGCACAAATCGATTGCCGCCGTCGGCGAAATCAGCAACTAGAACAGGAGAAAGAGATGTCCGACAACCCTACAGTCACTATCGATCTGGCCGGCATGCCCTGCCCGGCGCCGTTGCTCGGCGCCAAGAAGATCATCGACGACCTGCAAGCCGGCCAGACCATGGTTCTGCTCTCGGACTGCCCCGGTACCGAAGACGATTTGTTCGCCTGGTGCAAGTTTACCGGCAACGAACTGATCAGTAACCTCAAGCAGGCCGACGGCAAGACCGCCTATACGTTGAAGAAAGCCGGTGGCGCACAGTCAACGCCTATTGCCCACGTCACGCTCGATATGCGCGGCGTTTCCTGCCCTGGTCCGATCCTGGAGGCGAAGAAGCTGCTCGACGGAATGAAAGCTGGCGAAGTCCTGCAACTGGTCAGCGACTGTCCGGGTTCGACGGCCGACATCGAATCCTGGAGCCACAATGCTCCGGTCGAATTGCTGGCGACGCTGCCCATGGCACGCGGCGCCCACGAGTTTTATCTGCGCAAGAAGTAACCTTCCTGAATATCAAACAAGAGGAGACGATTCATGAGTTACGTTATCGGTGGTGTCGAAAAGGAAACCGACGAATACGGCTTTCTGCTGGAGCCGGATTTCAGCGACGAGGCGGTGCAGGTGATCGCTGCCGCGGAAGGCATCGAGCTGACCGACAACCACATGACCATCATCAACTATTTCCGCGACCAGTATCGCGATGAAGGCCATACGCCCAACTTCCGCAACTTCATGAAGGACATGGCCGACATCCTGCCGGACGTCGATTCCAAGCAGATGTACGACCTCTTCCCGCACGACGGCCCGGCCAAGCAGGCGGTGAAGATCGCGGGCCTGCCCAAGCCTTACGGCAAGGGCGGCTATTGATTCCATTTACTGCACCTTGGAGCTCACGGAGAGCACAGAAAGACTCAACCTGGTTTTCTCTGTGTCCTCTGTGGTGAGCAGGCTTTTACATGGCCGTTAGGATTCGTTCCCGCTTCCACACCGAAGGCCAGCGCTCGGCCGCGACGCTGGCCTCGGTGGTCGCCGTGCTGGCGTGGAAGCTGGCCATCGAGTCGCTCAACCGCATGCGCAAGGCGGACTACGACATCGATATCGGCCGGCCGTATTTCGATTTCGTTTGCGATTTCATGATCTTCATGGCCATGGCGGCCGACCGGATCGCTTACGTGAGACTCGACGGCGAACGTCGTGCCGAGTTCACCGCCGCGCTCGGCAAGCGCATGGCCGAAATCATCGAGGACAACAACGAGATGTTGCTCGGTGCCGCCCAGCCGGGCGAGTGCCAGCGGCATTTCGTCGATCTCTTCAACCGCCGTAGCGCCGACTATGCCGAGTTCGATTACGGGCCCAGCGGCCCCGATTTCGGCTTCAAGCGCTACTTCGCGGCCTGTCTGCGAGAGGGGCTGCCGGAAAAGGACCGTCTCTGGGTCGTCGACCAGGTGATGGAGATCGAGGTGCCCGATGCGCTCAAGGCGCTCGACAAGACGCTGGCCGGCCTCTTCGGCAGCGGCGACAAGCCGTCCGGGCGCGCTCGGCAGGCTGTGGCCGGGGACTGAGTTGTCCGCTTTCAATCTCGACGATGCTGGCGCTTATGCCGAGTGGCGCCAGCGCAAGCTCGATACCGCGCCGCGCCGCCTCGAAGATATCGTCGTTCAAATTGGCGATCCGCGACGGCTGACTTTTGCCGAAAGCGACCAACTGCTTGCCCTCAACACGACGGCCAACATGGCGGTCTATGTCGGAAAGACCGGACATGATCCGGACAAGGAAATCCCGCGGCAACTCGGCGCGCAACTCGGGCTCAGGACACTCGACAACCACTGGCTGACCGACGACGACGCCATTTCGCCGATCTCCGTGCGCGGCGCCGAAGTGCGGGGCGAGCGGCGCGAGTTCATCCCCTACACCGACAAGCCGATCCGCTGGCACACCGACGGCTACTACAACCTGCCCGAGCGCACGATACGCGGCCTGATCCTGCATTGCGTAGAAAGCGCGGCGAGCGGCGGCGAAAACCGGCTGCTCGACCATGAGATCGCCTACATCCTGCTGCGCGACGAGAACCCCGATTTCGTTCGCGCCCTGTCGGCGCCCGATGCGATGACCATACCGGCGCGCACCGACGACAAGGGTGTTGCCCGCGCCGAGCAGCCCGGCCCGGTGTTTTCCGTCGATGCGCACGGCAATCTGCACATGCGCTACACCGCGCGCACCGTCAGCATAGCCTGGAAGGACGATGCCGCCACGCAGGCCGCCAAGGCCGCGCTGGAGCGCATCCTCGCCACCCCGACCCCCTGGACCCTGCACGGCCGCCTCGAGCCCGGCATGGGCCTCGTCTGCAACAACGTCCTCCACGACCGCGCCGGCTTCACCGAAACGCCGGAGCAGCGTCGCCTGCTCTACCGCGCCCGCTACTACGAACGCGTCGGCGGCTGAAGCGGATCGACTAGCGCCGGCTTGAGCCGCGAAAAGTCAGCCGTGGTGACACGCCGCCTTCGACTTCAAAAAGTCAGCTGTGGCGGGACGCCGAGACTGGGAAGTAACTCTCGCTTGGTCCGTTTAAGTTGTATCCCCGTGATGCCGCAATATTCGCAATCGCCGTAGCCATGAAATCGAATACTACGTCGTTGTTCTCTCCTCCCCCATATTCGGGACGAAGATCACCAAATTTTCGATCCAATTTGCGTTTGTGAAAACGATCCTCCGTTTCACGCATGCCCGCAGCAAATTGCTTCCAGTCACGCTTCATCACAAGCTCATAAAGATCAACGTAACCAGTGAAATATTGCCACCATCTATTCTTCTTCTGCCCATCGAATCTCTTCCGCAGTACCGAAAACTGCTCCGATTTATCCAGAACTAAAGCTCCAAGCAGGCGTGTCATGGTCGCATGCACCAAATCCTCTCTGTCGGCAACGAATGGACTATCGCACATCTCAGCCAAAGCTTTTGCCCGATCCCAATCCGGCGCCAATATGCAGGCAAATAGCGGCACTTCAATATTGCTTACATCTATAAGCGAGTCTTGGCTTGAAGTGTTTTCCCGAATCCCCGCGAGTGCACGATCTAGCTCCAAGCTCAACTGTGACGCACAACGAAGATCTGCTCTTGCCGAATCTGTGTCGTCCTCCACACGCCATTTCATCATTGCTCGAAGCAACAGAGAACGTGCCATCACATCAACGTTATGGCCGACGCGCGCAAAATCCTTCTTGAAATACAGCTTTTCCAAAATGCCGGGCGTATCGCGAAGTTCATCCGCGATCCGTTTGTACCTGCTCTCTATCAGTTTTTTGTCCATCCAAATGATTTGCTACGGGATCAGGTTTGCCACGCTGTGTATTGTCTTGAAATTAAGATAACTCATGCTTTCCGGTATTCCAGTGAGCCATTTTAGCCCTCACCACAACGAGTTGCTTGCTGCTGTCATTTCCTCTTTTAAGTGGCGTACCACCACGGCTGACTTTTCCTGAGATCGTCGCCACCAAACAAAAAGCCCGGCTTGGCCGGGCTTTTTGCGTGGGTAAGGTTTGCCCTCAGCCGCAGGCGCCCACGGCGCCGCAGGCGGTGCAGAAATCGCAGCCGTCCTTGCGGATCACGGTCATGTTGCCGCATTCGGCGCAGCGCGAGCCCTGGGTGACGGCGATGCCGCTGCCCTTGGCGGGGGTGGCGCCGGGGGTTTCGAGGATGCCCATCTCGCGGGTCGGATAGCCGTCCACATCGAGGATGCCGAGCATGGTGTAGCGGTGCATGATCAAGCGGGCGATGTAGGCGACGGTGGAGGGCCAGTTCTGCTGCTTCTGGCTGCCCGGCACGCGGGCCATGAAGTCGCCGAGCGGTTCGGCGTAGTTGGTCAACTTGCGCAGCTTCATGCCGATCCAGGCCGGATCGAGCACGCGCATGTCGAGCGAGAGCAGCTTGGTCAGACCGTCGAGGGCGCGCGGATAGTTGCCGGAGAGCCAGACCGAGTAGGGACGCGTGACGCCGTCGGGCAGGGTGATTTCCTTCAGTCCGAGCACGAACTCCTCGTTGGCCGCCGGGTTGACGATATCGACCGTCCAGGACAGCGTGCCGTCGGTGCCGGTCTTCGGCTCGTCACGGCTGAACATGGCGTCGAGCACCGGTGTCGGTCCTTCGCCTTCCAGCGCGCCGAGTTGCTCGCAGCGGTAGCGGATCACTTGCGCCGTGGCGGCGACCGAACCCGGCATCAGTTTCTTTTCACCGAGCGGCGGGAAAGGCATTTCGAAGGACTCTTCGCCGATCGTGCGGGCCAGCACGTCGAGCTTGAGCTTGAGGAAGGCCTTGTCGTTGGCCCGCATGTCCATCGACAGCGTCTTGGCGACGGCGCCCAGGCCGCGCGGCTGCTCGGTACCGTTCACCCAGACCTCGAACGGAAGCGGACGGTTGTGGCCGCCGGGAGGGACGGGAACCCCTTCCAGTCCTCCATTGGCCTGGCCTACGAACAGGGCGAATTCCCCGTGCGGCGTATCGATCATGTAGGTCCACGCGGTATTGCCGTCCGGCAAGCGCGGCCGGCCCGGCCAGCGCAACGAGGCCAACACGGGGGCTGGCAGGGAGCCGATGGACATGCGCTTGTTGGTGCCGTCGATGGTGACGTCCTGCGGCTGCTTTTGCTGGCCGCTGCTTCCCGAGTCGACGGAAAGCACCGCGCCCAGCACCTTGTTTGGACGGTACGTCGCCAGGCCCTTGAGGCCGGCTTTCCAGGCGTCCAGATAGAGCCCTTCGAAATCGGCGTACGGGTAGTCTTCGGGAACGTTGACGGTCTTGGAAATGGCCGTGTCGATGAAAGGCGCGACCGCGGCCACCATGTCCTTGTGCGCCTGGGCGGAAATGGCCAGCGCGGTGACGAAGTAGTCGGGCAGCTGGCTGACGTCGCCGCCCATGTGCTTGTACAGGCGCCAGGCATAGTCCTCGACCGCATACTCCTTGAAAGTGCCGTCGACCATGCGCTTCTTGCGCGTGTAGGTCCAGGAGAAGGGCGGTTCGATGCCGTTGGAAGCGTTGTCGGCGAAGGCCAGGCTGATGGTGCCGGTGGGGGCGATCGAGAGCAGGTGCGAATTGCGGATGCCGTGCTTGCGGATCTGGTCCTTGATGGCCTGCGGCAGGCGCGAGGCGAAGTTGCCGCCGGTCAGGTACAGGTCGGCGTTGAACAGCGGGAAGGCGCCGCGTTCCTTGGCCAGTTCCACCGAGGCGAGATAGGCGCGGTCGCGCATGTACTCGGAAATCTTGCCGGCCATGGTACGGGCTTCGGCAGTGTCGTACTTGAGGCGGAGCATGATCAGCGAATCGCCCAGCCCGGTAAAGCCTAGGCCGATGCGCCGCTTGGCCTGCGCTTCGGCATGTTGTTGCTCCAGCGGCCAGCAGGTGGCGTCGAGGACGTTGTCCAGCATGCGCACACAATCGTCGATGATCTTGCCGAAGGCTTCGTAGTCGAAGGTGGCGTCGTCCTCGAACGGGTGCTTGATGAAGCGGGTCAGGTTGATCGAGCCCAGGCAGCAGCAGCCGTAGGGTGGCAAAGGCTGTTCGGCGCAGGGATTGGTCGCCTCGATGGTTTCGCAGTAGTTGAGGTTGTTGTCCTTGTTCATGCGGTCGATGAACAGGATGCCCGGCTCGGCATGGTCGTAGGTCGAGCGCATCACTTGGTCCCACAGCTGGCGGGCGGGGAGCTTGCGGTAAACCCACAGGCCGTCTTCGCGCTTATACGCGCCAGCCTGCCTGATATCGGCGCATGGCTCCGCCCGGTGGGTCAGTTCGATGTCACCGTCAGCTTCGACGGCCGACATGAAAGCGTCGGTGACACCGATCGAGATGTTGAAGTTGGTCAGGTCGCCCTTGTCCTTGGCGTGGATGAAGGTCTCGATGTCGGGATGGTCGCAACGCAGTACGCCCATCTGGGCACCGCGCCGGCTTCCGGCGGACTCGACGGTTTC
>JBNKCS010000015.1:0-25113 GCA_050287865.1 Rhodocyclaceae bacterium
GCACTACGCCAATATCGCCTGGCGGCACGATGCCGTGAGCGATGAAATCCTGCTGACCACGCCCCTCGGTCAGGGGGTCGCCGAACTGAGCCGGGACGCGCGCGGCGCGCGACTCGTCATGGCCGACGGAAAGTCGGCGGTCGCCGCCGATTGGGAAGGACTGGCCGAGGAGGTGTTCGGCACCCGGTTGCCGCTCAACGATCTGCCCGAGTGGCTGACCGGCCATGTGCCATCGCCGGTTTCCGGTTGGCGCGTCGAGTATCTGGATTACCAAAGCGACGCCCCGGATGCCTTGCCGACGTTGATCGAAGCGCAGCGCGGCGATATCGGGCTTCGTCTCAAGGTCAGCGAGTGGGTTGTGGCGAAGTGAGCGGCGCGACGAACGACTGGGATCGGTCCTGGCCGGCACCGGCCAAGATCAACCTGTTCCTGCATGTCGTCGGCCGGCGTGCCGATGGCTATCATCTGCTGCAGACGGTATTTCGCTTCCTAGACCATGGTGACGAACTGCGCTTTTCGCCGCGCGCCGACGGCGAGACCGTCCTTGCCCGGCCGCTGCCCGGCGTGCCACCGGAAGCGGATTTGACCGTCCGCGCCGCCCGGCTTTTGCGGGACGCGGCCGGTATCCAGGCCGGCGTGACCATCGATCTGACCAAGCGGCTGCCCGCGGGCGGCGGACTTGGCGGTGGTAGTTCCGACGCGGCAACGACGCTGATGGCGCTCAACCGTCTGTGGAAGTGCGGCCTGTCTTCGGCGGAATTGCAGGCGCTCGGTCTCTCGCTCGGCGCCGACGTGCCGGTCTTCATTCACGGCCGCGCCTGCTTTGCCGAAGGTGTCGGCGAACGCTTTACCGATGTGGCGCTGCCGCCGGCCTGGTATCTCGTCACGGTGCCCGGCGTAGCGGTGCCGACGGCAGAGATATTCCGTGCCCCCGACTTGCGCCGCGATACGCCGATGATCGCGCCGGATGCGTGGCGGCCGGGCATGGGCGGCAACGACCTCGAGCCGGTCGCCCGCAGGCTCTACCCCGAGGTTGCGCGCCATCTCGACTGGCTGCGCACGCGAGGCGGGGCCAGGATGAGCGCAATGACGGGATCGGGAGCCTGCTGCTTTGGCGAGTTTGCGACGCTGGCCGAGGCCGATGCGGCGCTGGCCGACCTGCCCGACGGAATGGCCGGATTCGTCTCCCGTGGCGTCGATTTCCACCCGATCCAGAATTGACAAGGCGCCGTAAACACAGGAAAATGCGCGTCCTTTCGGCGACCCCCTCGGACATGTCCGTCCGGTGGACGTCGGGATTGGGGCTTCGCCAAGCTGGTTAAGGCACCGGATTTTGATTCCGGCATTCCCAGGTTCGAATCCTGGAGCCCCAGCCAGAACACGATACCGGGCAGACGGCGGTCTGCCCGAGTTTTTTCCGCGGTAAACCGTACGGACGGCGCCATGGCTTACGACAGCATGATGGTTTTCACCGGCAACGCCAACCCCAAATTGGCGGCCGATGTCGTTAAACGTCTGAACATCTCGATGGGGCGCGCCACGGTCGGCCGTTTCTCGGACGGGGAGACCAGTGTCGAACTGCTCGAGAACGTCCGCGGCAAGGACGTCTTCATCCTGCAGCCGACTTGCGCGCCGACCAACGACAACCTGATGGAAGTGATCATCCTTGCCGACGCGCTCAAGCGTGCCTCGGCCGGACGCATCACCGCGGCAATTCCCTACTTCGGCTATGCCCGCCAGGACCGCAAATCGGCCCCCCGGACCCCGATTTCGGCCAAGCTGGTTGCCAACCTGATCACCTCGGCCGGCGCCGACCGGGTGCTGACCCTGGAGCTCCACGCCGGGCAGATTCAGGGCTTTTTCGACATTCCGGTCGACAACATCTACTCGACGCCGATTCTGCTCGGCGACATCTGGCGCCAGCGCCACGAAGAGTTGATGGTGGTGTCGCCGGACGTCGGCGGCGTGTTGCGCGCGCGTGCCGCCGCGAAGCTGCTTGAGGCCGATCTCGCCATCATCGACAAGCGCCGGCCGCGCGCCAATGTCTCGGAGGTGATGCACATCATCGGGGATGTCGAAGGCCGCAGTTGCGTGATCATGGACGATATCGTCGATACCGCCGGCACGCTGTGCAAGGCCGCCGCCGCGCTCAAGCAGCACGGCGCCAAGCGTGTCGTTGCCTACTCTACACACCCGGTGTTGTCGGGCAGCGCGATCGCGCGCATCGAAGAATCCGAACTCGACGAGGTCGTGGTGACCGATACCATTCCGTTGCGCGAGGATGCCGCCAACAGCAAGCGTATTCGCGTAGTTTCGATTTCGGCGCTGCTGGCCGAGACCATGTTGCGCATCAGTAACGAGGAATCGGTTTCCTCGTTGTTCGTCGAATAGCGCCAAGCAGTTTTCTAACCCACTGTCTGGTCGCGGACAGTGTTCATTTGGAGTAACACCATGTCAATCGAAGTCAAAGCCACCAAGCGCGAAGTACAGGGCACGGGTGCGAGCCGCCGCCTGCGTCGCGCCGGCCGCGTTCCCGGCATCATCTACGGCGGCGAAGCCAAGCCGCAAAACATCGAGCTCGATCACAACAATCTCTGGCAGCTCATGCGCAAGGAGGCTTTCTACTCCTCCGTGCTGAACGTCGAAGTCGATGGCGCCAAGCAGACCTGCCTGCTGCGCGACGTCCAGCGCCATCCGTTCCGCCAGTTGATCCTGCACGTGGACTTCCAGCGCATCGATACCACCCACGCCATCCACCAGAAGGTGCCGCTGCACTTCATCAACGCCAACATCGCCCCGGGCGTCAAACTCGACGGCGGCATGGTTCAGCACGTGATGACCGAAGTGGACGTCAAGTGTATGCCCAAGGATCTGCCGTCGTTCATCGAGGTGGACCTGAAGGATCTGCAAGGCGGACAGTCCCTGCACGTGACCCAGCTCCCGTTGCCGGCCGGTGTCGAAGCCATACTGCACAAGGGCGAGGATCCCGTCGTCGCAACTATCGTCGTCCGCGGTGCGGGAGCGGCAGGCGATGAGGCGGTCGATGCCGAGGCTGCCGAGACTCCAGCGACGGGCGAGACCAAGTAATTGCCCTCGCCGCTCCGGCTAGTCGTCGGCCTCGGCAACCCCGGAGCCGAATACGCTGAAACCCGGCATAACGCCGGGTTTTGGTTTTGTGAGCGTCTCGCGGACGAACTCAAGGTTTCGTTCGGCCGCGAATCCCGCTACCACGGGTGGGTTGCCAACGCACGGGAAGCGGGTGTCTGGCTGCTCATGCCGGCGACGTTCATGAACGATTCCGGACGCGCCGTGCTGGCGCTGGCGCATTTCTACCGCATCCTGCCCAACGAAATCCTGGTGGTGCACGATGAACTCGACCTTCCGCCGGGGCGTGCGCAATTGCGCCTGGGGGGTGGCCTCGGCGGCCACAACGGCCTGAAGAGCCTGGCTGCGCACCTGGGCACGCAGGATTTTTGGCGCTTACGCATCGGCATCGGTCATCCGGGCGACCGCAACGAAGTCGTGAACTACGTATTGAAGCCACCGCGCAAAGAAGAGCGGGAGGAAATCGACGCTGCGCTCGACCGGGCCCTTCTGGCTTGGCCGCAACTGGCGAAGGCGGATTTCAACGCCGCCATCCAGAAGATCAACACCAAGCCGACCCCGGCGAAGAAAGAAGAATCATGAGCCTGAAATGCGGCATCGTTGGCCTGCCCAACGTCGGCAAGTCCACCCTGTTCAACGCCTTGACGAAGTCGGGTATCGCGGCGGAAAACTATCCCTTTTGCACCATCGAGCCGAACGTCGGCATCGTCGAGGTGCCGGACCCGCGCCTGGAGGCGCTGGCCGAGATCGTCAAGCCGCAGCGCATGCAGCACGCCATCGTCGAGTTCGTCGACATCGCCGGCCTGGTGGCGGGCGCGTCGAAGGGCGAGGGCCTGGGCAACCAGTTCCTGGCCAACATCCGCGAAACCGACGCCATCATCCACGTCGTGCGCTGTTTCGCCGACGACAACGTGGTGCACGTGTCCGGCAAGGTCGATCCGATATCCGACATCGAGGTCATCGACACCGAGCTGGCGCTGGCGGACCTCGCGTCGGTGGAAAAGGCGCTGGCGCGTTACACCAAGCAGGCAAAGTCCGGCGGCGACAAGGAAGCGAAAGTGCTGGTCGATGTGCTTGAGAAATGCCAGAAGCAGCTCGACCAGGCCAAGCCGGTGCGTGCGCTCGACCTGTCGAAGGAGGAATGGGCCAATCTGCGCCCGTTCTTCCTGCTGACCGCCAAGCCGGTGCTATACGTCGCCAACGTCAAGGACAATGGCTTCGAAAACAACCCGCATCTCGATGCCGTGCGCGCGCATGCTGCGACCGAAGGCGCCGAAGTGGTCGCGCTGTGCGCGGCGATCGAGGCGGAGATCGCCGACCTTGCCGACGACGACAAGCAACTCTTCCTTGCCGACATGGGGCTGGACGAGCCGGGCCTGAATCGGCTGATCCGTACCGCTTACCACTTGCTCGGCCTGCAGACCTACTTCACCGCCGGCGTGAAGGAAGTGCGCGCCTGGACCATCCACCAGGGCGACACCGCGCCGCAAGCGGCGGGCGTCATTCACACGGACTTCGAGCGCGGCTTCATCCGCGCCCAGACGATCGCCTTCGACGACTTCATCGCGTTCAAGGGCGAGGCGGGGGCCAAGGAAGCCGGCAAGATGCGAGCGGAAGGCAAGGAATACGTCGTCAAGGACGGCGACGTGATGAACTTCCTGTTCAACGTTTAGCGTCCAGCCGTCATTGCGACGGAACATCCAAAAAGTCAGCCGTGGCGACACGCCGAAGTGGAAGGCGTGGATTCGCCAATCCCGATCCGACTCCTCGTTATCGGGAACAAAGGCTTAATACTTTAGCTAAATTAATTTAAAAATAACCTCCAGACGCTTGAAAATCCGGGTATTTAGTCGGAGGATTGTGCCTGACGTCTCCAGACTCCGTCTCGGGGGCATGCGGATGGCCACGGATGGGCAGCACCAACTCGATGGATGCCATAGGTTTCGATTCACTTACCAGTTTTCTCGATCGCCGCGGCTGCCTGCGCACGGCTGTCCGGCTTGCCGAAAGCAGTCGGCGGGAAAAGCAGCCACTGGCGGTGCTCTGGCTCGACCTCGATCGCTTCAAACAGGTCAATGAATCCTTCGGCCATCTGGGAGGCGATGTCGTCATCGCTAGGATCGCCTCCCGTCTCAACGCCGCATTGTCTGGTCGCGCCGAAGTTTCGCGGATGGGCGGCGACGAATTTGTTTTCCTGATTCCCGGCTGCGACCGTGAGCAGGCCGAGGAGATCGCGGCGGAGTTGCTCAGGGCCGTTGCCGAGCCGATCGAGATCGGCAGCATCCGCATCCGTCCTTCGGGAAGCGTCGGAATCGCCGTCCTGGACGACCACGAGGATCCGCTGTCATTCATCGAGCGCGCCGATCGGGCGATGGTGGAAGCCAAGCGCCTCGGTGGCGGACGCCATGTCGTGTCCGGCGACGAACAGGTACCCGGCAGAGTTGGCGTGCTGCTCGCCCGCGAGGAACTGGCGATCGAGAGCCAGATTCACGCTGCACTGGAGAATGGCGGCCTGACGCTTCACTACCAACCGATCATCGGCCTGGACGGCAGGATAGAGGCTGCCGAGGCCTTGATGCGCTGCCATATCGATGGCGAATCGCTGCCGCCGGGCAAGATCATTCCGGTAGCCGAAAAGACCGGCCTGATTGTGCGGCTGGGCGAATGGAGTATGCTGAATGCAGCGCAGCATGCGCGCCGCCTCAGGGACGCGGGTTTTCCGATCAAGCTGGCGGTCAATGTCTCGCGCGCGCAGTTGACGGCGCCCAGGTTCGTTGAAGCACTCTACGCGGCCATCTACTATGCCGATGTTGCTCCGGAAATGCTGGAACTGGAACTGACCGAATCGTTGTTCATGGACATCTCCGACGTTGTCCAGTCGAACCTGCTCGCCGCCCGCAAAGCCGGCGTTGCGCTGGCCATCGACGATTTCGGTACCGGATACTCCTGCCTGGCCAATCTGAAGGACATTCCGGCGACCAAGCTGAAGCTCGATCGCGCGTTCGTCTGCGTGCTGCCGGAGGACCGGCGTTCGCTGGCGGTCGTAAGGGCGATGACCCAACTCGGCCGGGAACTGGGTATGACGGTCGTGGCCGAAGGCGTGGAGACCCAAGAGCAACATGACGCGCTATGCGACGTTGGCGTCGACGCAGTGCAGGGCTTTCTGTACGCCCGGCCGATGGGTGCCGACGCCTTGCTCGACTGGGTGGGGAAACACCCATGACGGACCCCGCGGACAAGATCCAATCCACCACGGCGCCATCGATGGAGCAGGCGCTCGAAGCGTCGCTGCGCGACATCGGCATTCCGCCGCGACCGATCATCCTCGAACAGATCACGGCGGAAATGCGCAGGCCGGAGCCGGATTTCCGTCACTTGACCAGCATCATCAGCGCCGACGTCGCCCTGGCCGCCGGTTTGCTGAGGACCGCCAATTCACCCTACTTCGGCTTCGAAACGCGGGCCAAGACCGTCATGCAGGCCTTGTTGATGCTCGGGCTGGAATCCGCCAGCCACGCCATTGCCGGTCTGGCTCTGCGCCGCATCTTTCCGCCACTGCCGGCGATCGAGCGGTTCTGGGACGGCTCGGCGCGCGTCGCCCGTACCTCCGGATGGCTGGTGCGCAAGCTAGGCGTGCGCGACAACATCCGCGCCGACGATGCTTACACCTACGGCCTGTTTCGCGATTGCGGCATTCCGATACTGATGAAGAAGTTTCCCGGATACGTGGATGTGCTCAGGGCGGCCAACGCTGAAACCGAGAAGTCCTTCACGGCCATCGAGCAGATCCGCTGCCCGACCAATCATGCGCTGGTCGGCGGTTTGATGGCGCATAGCTGGTTGTTGCCGGAAGAACTTGGCGACGCTATCCGCCATCACCACGACGCGATCACACTGGCCTCGGTGCCGCAGGGCATGACGACCGCCAGCGCGCGCATGGTCGCACTCGCCCAGCTGGCGGAACATCTGGTGCAACGGGCGACCGGCATGAGCATGACGCGTGAATGGGAGAAGCTGGATGACGTTTGCCTGTCGATTCTCGGCATCGATGGTACGGTTGTCGAGACGCTTGCCGCCGAGGCGCCCGCCGTCGTTGCCGATATCCTGGGCTAGCTGCGCGCCCATCCGACGAACCGAAGCAAGGACAAGCAACTGATGACGACCGACAAGGCTTTCCAGGACTACTACCCGGAGAATCTCGCCCACTGTTTCGGCTGCGGCCACTTGAACGAACACGGCCATCGCATCCGGACTTTCTGGGACGGCGACGAGACGGTGACGCACTACACGCCCGAGGCCTTCCATACGGCGATTCCCGGCTTCGTTTATGGGGGCCTGCTCGCATCGCTGGTGGACTGCCATTCGACGGGGACTGCCGCCGCGGCGATGTATCGCGCCGAAGGGCGGCCCATGGACAGCGAGCCCCCCTTCCGTTTCGTCACCGCCTCACTGCATGTCGACTATCTAAAGCCGACGCCGCTGGGCGTCGAGTTGACGTTGCGCGGCAAGGTAAAGGAAATCCGTGGCCGCAAGGTCGTCGTCGAAACCACGCTCTATGCCAACGACGTCGCCACCGTGCGCGGCGAAGTCGTGGCGGTGCAGATGCCGGACAGTTTCCAGGCCTAGGAGGCGTCGGCCTGCGGATTTTCCGCGGCGATTTCCGCGCGTACCTTTTCCATGTCCAGACCGCGCACACCGTCTATCAGCTGTTGCAGTCCGGCAGCCGGCAGGGCGCCGGCATCGGCGTAGACGATGATCTGTTCGCGAAACACCATCAGCGTCGGAATCGAGCGGATGTTGAATGCCGCTGCGAGTTCCTGCTGTTCTTCGGTGTTGACCTTGGCGAAGACGATGTCGGCATGTTGCTCCGATGCCGCCTCGAAGGTCGGCGCGAAAGAACGGCAGGGCGCACACCAGGAGGCCCAGAAGTCGATGATCAGCGTGTCGTTGTTGGCGACCACATCCTTGAAGTTGTCAGTGGTCAGTTCGACGGTGGCCATGGCAAGTCCCCTGTAAGCTCATTAGAAAATACTGATGCTACGCTATTCAGCCCCATCCCGCCAACCGCCGCCGCCATGAACGCCGCGCATTACGTCGGCCGTTTTGCCCCCAGCCCCACCGGGCCATTGCATTTCGGTTCGCTCGTTGCCGCGCTCGGCAGTTGCCTCGAAGCGCGGGCCCGGCGCGGCCGCTGGCTCGTGCGCATGGAAGATGTCGACGAGCCGCGCTGTTCGCAAGAAGCGGCTGATGGCATCCTGCGCACGCTCGAGGCATGCGGTTTTGAATGGGACGGCGCGGTGGTGGTGCAAAGCGCGCGCGAGGAGCGTTATCGCGAAGCGCTGGAGCGATTGAAGCACGAGCGCCTTGTCTATCCTTGCGCCTGCACACGCAAGGAGCTGGCCGACTCGGCGCTGGCGCCCGATGGCGCAACGATCTATCCGGGCACCTGCCGAAGCGGATTACCGAAGGGCAGGTCGGCGCGCGCCTGGCGTCTTCGCGTTGATGAATCCACCGTGTGCTTCGACGACGCCGTGCAGGGCCGCATCTGCCAGAGTCTGGCGCACGAAGTCGGCGACTTCGTGCTGCTGCGCGCCGACGGGTATTTCGCCTATCAGCTTGCAGTCGTTGTCGACGACGCGGACCAGGGCGTCACCCATGTCGTGCGCGGCGCCGATCTGCTCGATTCCACGCCGCGACAGATTTTTCTACAAACCAGTCTCGGGCTGGCTTCGCCGCAGTACGCGCATCTTCCTGTCGCGGTGAATGCCATCGGCGAGAAGCTTTCCAAACAGACGCGGGCCGCGCCGATCGACGAACGGCATCCGCTACCTGCGCTTGTTGCCGCGATGAGTTTTCTCGGTCAGGAGGTTCCGGCGGACTCTCGGCGTACCGCCACGGCTGACTTTTGGGCGTGGGCGATGGAGGCGTGGCGTCTCGACCGCGTGCCGCGCCAGCGCGCGCTAGCTGCGATAGTCGTCGCTCCAATGACCGGCGATGCCGACGGCGAGACGGACAGCCGAATAGGCGAGCCAGCAGGCGGCGCGAGTCAGCAATGAGCGCTTTCTGAGGTCGTCGGCGCGGATTTCGACGCCGTCGTTGGTGATCGCCCGTTCAAGGCTGGCGCGCAGTTTCGCGGCGAAGCCTGTGTCGCGGACGATCACGTTGGCTTCACGCGCCATCAACAGACTGAAGGGGTCGATGTTGGATGAACCGACCGTTGCCCACTGGCCGTCTACCACGGCAACCTTGGCGTGCAGGAAGTTCAGCCGGTATTCGTGAATGGCGACGCCGCCGGCGATCAGGCTGCCGTAAAGCGCCTGCGTGGCGTAATGTTGAAGCACATACTCGACGCGTCCCTGCAGCAGTACGACGACGCGCACGCCACGTGCTGCGGCGTCGATCAGCGCGCGGCGAATGCGGCGCCCCGGCAGGAAATAGGCGCTTGCCAGCACGACTTCGGTTTGCGCGGCCTCGATGGCGTCGAGGTAGGCCTCCTCGATGTCGCGTCGATGTCGCAGGTTGTCGCGCACGACGAACGCGGCGCTGATCTCGCCGGCCGGCTGCACTTGCGGCGATGCGGCGGTCCCTCCGGGAACGCGGCGGCGGAAGTTCGCCCAGCGTACCAGTCGCCAAAGATGGTGGGCGGCACGGTGGATCGTCGCCAGCAGCGGCCCTTCGACCGCAATGGCGTAATCCAGGCGCGGCGCGGTCATCTCTGGTGCGACGGCATCCTCGACGATGTTGATACCGCCGATGAAGGCGATACGGCCGTCGACCATGGCCAATTTGCGATGCAGGCGGCGCAAGCGATGCCGCCGCAGCCGCAACCGCGCGACCTCGGGTCGATAGACCAACACCTGAACGCCAGCGGCGATCAGCGCGTAGCCCGGCCCTGACAAAAAGCCGGATGATCCGAAGCCGTCGACCATCACGTGCACCGAGACGCCACGTTGGGCGGCGTGCACCAATGCCTGCGTAACCGCCCGGCCGGTGGTGTCGTCGGCGTAAATGTAGCTTTCGAGGTGAACTTCCGCCTGGGCGCCGTCGATTGCGGCAATTAGCGCGGGAAAGTACTCCGACCCTGTTTCCAGCAAGGTGATGCGGTTGCCGGCGGAGAAGACTGGTTTCATTGCGCGCTGGCGAGCGGCCGCAAAAGGGCGCTAAGGGCAGCGTGGTCGGAAATCTTCGACCACGGGCGCCCGAAATGGACATCGGTACCGGCGACCTCGAAGCCGCGGATGTAGATGCGATCAAGCCGCAGCATCGGCAGGGTGCTGGGAAAACTTCTCCGTGGCCGACCGCCCGGGTCGGCGAATACCTCGGCCAGCCCCATTCGCTCGGCCAGCAGGTCGTGCGCCCGGTTGCGCCAATCGTTGAAATCGCCGGCGACGATCAGCGGTGCGTCGGCTGGCACGATGGCTTCGAGCCGGCCGGCAAGTGCATCGAGCTGCCGCTGGCGCGAGCGGCCGAACAGTGACAAATGCACGCAGACGCAATGCAATGGACGCGCCAGATTCGGCGCCTCGATGGCGCAGTGGAGCAGGCCGCGCCGCTCGAAACGCAGGTGCGTGACATCCTGATTCTGGCTGGCGATGATCGGGAAGCGCGAAAGAATTGCATTGCCGTGGTGGCCTTGATCGTAGACGACGTTGCGGCCATAGGCAGTGTTGCGCCAGACGTCGGCGGCGAGGAACTCGTGCTGCGGTTCTTCCGGCCATGCGTCATGTCGTTCGGCGTGGCCCTGGTGCAGGCCCTGCACTTCCTGGAGGAAGACGATGTCGGCATCGAGAGTACGCAAGTGCTCGCGCAGCTCGTGCACCACCATGTGGCGGTTGAACTGCGAAAAGCCCTTGTGAATGTTGTGTGTGGCGATGCGCAGCGTCGTTCCCATGGTCCGGTCAGGACGCCGACAGCATTCTCTCTAGCGCTACCTTGGCGGGAGCTGCCTCATGCGTTGGCACGGCAATGCGGTTGACCACGTTGCCGTCGGCGAGGTTTTCCAGTGTCCAGGCCAGGTGCTGCGGATCGATGCGCTGCATGGTCGAGCACATGCAGATCACGCTGCCCATGAACTGCACGATCTTGCCTTCGGGCTTCACTTCCTCTGCCAGCCGCTCGACCAGATTCAACTCCGTACCAACCAGCCAGCGTGTGCCCGGCGGCGATTGCTTCACCGTTGTAATGATCGTTTCCGTCGAGCCCACCGCGTCAGACGCCTGGCAGACCTCGAACGCGCATTCGGGATGCGAGATTACCTTTCCCTCGGGATGCTGTTCGCGGAAATGAACGATCTGCGCCGGCTGAAACATCTGGTGTACCGAACAGAAGCCATGCCAGAGAATGATCTTCGCTTTGTGAATCTCCTCCGCCGTCAGGCCACCCATTTCGAGGTCGGGATTCCAGATCACCATCTCGTCGAGCGGAATGCCCATCTTGTAGCCGCTCCAGCGGCCGAGATGCTGGTCCGGGAAGAACAGGACCTTGGGCCGCTGCCGAAACGACCATTCGAGAATCTTCGGCGCGTTGCTGGACGTGCACACGATGCCGCCATGCTCGCCGCAGAACGCCTTCAGGTCGGCAGCAGAGTTGATGTAGGTGACGGGCGTGATCTGTTCGTCTGGATTCAGGACCGTCGACAGCTCTCGCCAGGCGCGCTCGACCTTGGCCAGGCTCGCCATGTCGGCCATCGAACAGCCGGCAGCGAGATCGGGCAGGACGGAAATCTGGTTCGGCCGCGAGAGAATGTCAGCAACTTCGGCCATGAAGTGCACGCCGCAAAAGACAATGAACTCCGCGTCCGATTGCGATGCCAGCCGCGACAGCTTGAGCGAATCGCCGGTCAGGTCGGCATGGCGGAAGACGTCGGCGCGCTGGTAATGGTGGCCGAGGATCACCGCCCGTTTGCCCAGACGGGCGCGGGCCGCGCGAATACGTTCCTGCGCGTCGCTGTCGGCGAGGGTATTGAAACGATCGAAGGCGATGGTGGCGGTTTGCATGGCGGTATGGGTTGGATGCTCACTTGACATTGAAAGTTTAGCAGGCCGGGAACGCTACAATTCGCCAATGGGCACAGACCACTCACTTGCGTCGATGAACGAGCCGCGCGACCACGAGCGCTACCAGGCGGGCCGCAGGATCACGTGGGTCAGCGTGGCGGTCAACGTCGTCCTTACCGCGATGCAGGTTATCGTCGGATTGCTGGCGCATTCGCAGGCGCTGGTCGCCGATGCCATGCACACGCTTTCCGACGTCGTCGCGGATTTTTTCGTGCTCTACGCCAACCGCAAGGGCAACGAGGCGGCCGATGCAGAGCATCCCTATGGCCATGGACGCTTCGAGACTGCCGCTTCTCTGGTGTTGGGCCTCCTACTCGTCGGTACGGGCGCCGGCATCCTGCTGTCCGCCGTCGAGCGTCTGCAAAACACAGGCAGTCTTCCGGCCGTCGGCGTGGCGGCGATCTGGGCGGCGATCTTCACCCTGGTAGCGAAGGAAGGCTTGTTCCGTTACATGCTCAGGATCGCGGAACGTCTGCGCTCGTCGATGTTGATTGCCAATGCCTGGCATGCGCGCGCCGACGCGCTTTCATCGCTGGTGGTGGCGACGGGTGTTGGTGGCGCCTTGCTCGGGTTTTCGTTCGCCGACGCGGTTGCGGCCATCGTGGTCGGCGGCATGATCATCAAAACAGGCGCCGAATTTGCCCTCGACGCGATGCGCGAACTGATCGATACCGGGGTCGCCGAGGAGGAAGTGGCACGCATCCGCGCAACGATCGAGGCAACGCCGGGGGTTATCGGATTGCATGAATTGCGGACTCGCCGTATGGCGCGGAAAACCCTGATCGATGCGCACGTGCAGGTGGATGGACATATCAGCGTGTCGGAGGGCCACCGGATTGGCGACGAGGTGCGCAAGCGAGTGCTTGCCGAGCATGACGAGGTTGTCGATATGCTGGTGCATATCGATCCGGAAGACGATATGCGTAGTACCGCATCCACGGGGTTACCGGGTCGCCATGTTCTTATGAACCATCTTGGTGCGCTTCTCGGCGACGAGAAATTACCCGAATTTCGTCGGGTCCAGCTTCACTACCTCGGCGGACGCGTGGAAGCCGAGATATTCATCACGCATGGCGCTTCGGCGGACCGGGAATATCTGGTTCGCTTGGAAAGCGTGCTCGCCGAAAAACTCCCCGGTGACCCCTATTTTCGGAGCATTACCATCAACTCAACTATTGCACCAAACTAGTGCATAAAGGGGGAAAACGCACTGTTCTCGTGCGGCGCTTGTTGCCCCACTTCCACTATGCGCCTTGTGGCACAATTATCTACTTCCCGCAGGCGATTGGCACAGTAACTGCTACATTCCCGAGACAGCGTTTTGCCCAACTTCCGTTTTAATTTTTACTGATTTCCGTTAGGAGAGCCTCGTATGACGCCGCAAGATGTAATGAAGATGGTCAAGGAGCAAGAAGTCAAATTCGTGGACTTCCGCTTCACCGATACCCGTGGCAAAGAGCAACACGTCGGCGTGCCGATCAAGGCGTTCGGCCCCGAGAAGTTCGAAGACGGCCACGCCTTCGACGGCTCCTCGATCGCCGGCTGGAAGGGCATCCAGGCCTCCGACATGCTGCTGATGCCGGATGCCGGTACCGCCTTCATCGATCCTTTCATGGACGAAACTACGCTGATCCTGAGTTGCGACGTGGTCGAGCCGTCGGACGGCAAGGGTTACGATCGCGATCCGCGTTCGATCGCCAAGCGCGCCGAGGCCTATTTGAAGTCCACCGGGATTGGCGACACTGCCTATTTCGGTCCCGAGCCCGAGTTCTTCGTTTTCGACTCCGTCGAGTGGAAGGTGGACATGTCCGGTTCCTACTGCAAGGTGTTCTCCGAGGAGGCCGCCTGGGCATCTGCGGAGAAGGTCGAAGGCGGCAACGTCGGTCACCGTCCCACGGTCAAGGGCGGCTATTTCCCCGTGCCCCCGGTTGATAGCCTGAACGACATCCGCGCCGCCATGTGTCTGGCGCTGGAAGCCTGCGGTGTCGAAGTCGAAGTGCACCACCACGAAGTGGCCACCGCCGGCCAGTGCGAGATCGGCACCAAGTTCGCGCCGCTGGTCAAGCGCGCCGACTGGACCCAGATCCTCAAATACATTATTCATAACGTCGCCCATAGCTACGGCAAGACGGCTACCTTCATGCCCAAGCCCATCGTCGGTGACAACGGTTCCGGCATGCACGTGCACCAGTCGATCTGGAAGGATGGCAAGAACATGTTCGCGGGCAACGGCTATGCCGGCCTGTCCGAGACCGCCCTGTACTACATCGGCGGTATCATCAAGCACGCTCGTGCGCTGAACGCCATCACCAACCCGCTGACCAACTCGTACAAGCGTCTGGTACCCGGCTTCGAAGCCCCGGTCAAGCTGGCCTACTCGGCCCGCAACCGTTCCGCCTCGATCCGCGTTCCGTACGTCCAGTCCGACAAGGCCCGTCGTATCGAGGTTCGCTTCCCGGATCCGGGCGCCAACCCCTACCTAGCCTTCACCGCCATGATGATGGCCGGCGTCGACGGCATCCAGAACAAGATCCACCCGGGCGATCCCGCCGACAAGAACCTGTACGACCTGCCGCCGGAAGAGGATGCCAAGATCCCGACCGTCTGCTCGTCGCTGGATCAGGCGCTGGATTATCTGGACAAGGACCGCGAGTTCCTGACCCGCGGCGGCGTGTTCAGCAACGAAATGATCGATGCCTATATCGAGCTCAAGATGGAAGAGGTCACCAAGTTCCGCATGACCACGCATCCGCTCGAATACGAAATGT
Organism: Rhodocyclaceae bacterium; assembly: GCA_050287865.1. Taxonomy (GTDB): domain Bacteria; phylum Pseudomonadota; class Gammaproteobacteria; order Burkholderiales; family Rhodocyclaceae; genus Fen-999. The sequence goes on from JBNKCS010000015.1 coordinate 14,930, forward strand.
ACTATTCGATCTAAACCAAAACGCGCTTCGTGCGTTAAGAGAGGACGGGCTAACCCCCGTCCTCTTTTGCTTTTGCCCCGCCCCGGCGCCGGTCGCTACGGGCATCCGCCTTCACCCCGACAGGGTTTTGGCATAAACTCGGAGAACCTGCCTTACTGATGTGCTGCCATGAACCATAGCCGTATTCCCCTGCTGCTGGTTGTGCTTGCCGGCGTTGCTCATGCGGACACGCTCTACAAGTGCACCGATTCCGCCGGCCACACGACGTACACCAATCAGAAAACCACGGGCAAGCGCTGCGCCGTTTTGTCTCAGGACAAGGCGGTTTCCACCTTCGCCGCGCCGAAGACACAGCCGCGCTCGTCGGCTTCGGAAGGTTTTCCCCGCGTCAGTTCCGAGACCCAAAAAAACCGTGATGGAGCCAGACAGCAGATTCTCCAGGACGAGTTGGCGACGGAGCAGCGCAACCTGGAAGAGGCGAAGAAGGCTCTGGCGGAGCAGGAGGCGGTTCGCGAAGGCGGTGAGCGGAACTATCAGCGCGTGCTCGATCGGCTTCGGCCCTATCAGGAAAAAGTGCAATTGCATGAACGCAACGTCGAGGCGATTCAAAAAGAGATCGACAACCAGCGCTGACTCTGTCCATTGATGGCGTGCATCTTGCTCCGCCCATGGACATGAATGCTGCCGATCCCGAAGTAGCTCCGACAGGTTTCCGCGGACTGGACCTGCTGTCCTCCGCAGTCATCCTGCTTGACGGCCGTTTGTTGATTCGCTATCTCAATCCGGCTGCGGAAAATCTCTTTGCGGTCAGCCAGCGCACCTGGATCGGGCGCCCTCTGGCCCAGTTCGCCGGAACCCCTGCCGCGCTCGATACAGCGCTCGAGAACGCACTCCGAAACAACTGGAGTTACACCGGCCACAACATCGCGGTGACCCACGAAGCCCGCAATGCCGGCGACGGCGATCGCGAGCCGCTACACCTCGATTGCACGGTGACCCCTATCGACGAAAGTGGTGTCCGCTTGTTGCTCGAGTTTCGTCCGATCGATCAGCAGTTGAAGGCGATCCGGGAGGAGCGCGAGGCCGTGCAGCAGCAAGCCAACCGCGAATTGATCCGCAATCTTGCCCATGAAATCAAGAATCCTCTCGGCGGCATTCGCGGCTCGGCGCAATTGCTGGAACGCGAATTGGACAACCCGGACCTGCGGGAATACACCCAGGTCATCATCAAAGAGGCTGATCGCCTGCAGGATCTGATGCAACGGTTGCTGTCGTCGCATCGCGCCATGCAGCCGGCCCAAGTGAGCGTTCACGAGCTGCTCGAACGCGTCCGTCGCCTGATTCACGCCGAGTACTCCGGTGTTCGCGTTCGCCGCGACTACGATACGTCGCTTCCCGACATGACCGGTGACCGCGAGCAGTTGATCCAGGCGATTCTCAACATCGCCCGTAACGCGGCGCAGGCCATGGGCGGACAGGGCGAGATCATTTTTCGCACCCGGGCGCTGCGCCAGGTGACGCTGGCCAAGAAACGCTATCGTCTCGGGCTCGAACTCCAGGTTATCGACAACGGCCCGGGCATCCCCGAGGACATTCGCGACAAAATCTTCTACCCGCTGGTGTCGGGGCGCGAGGGCGGCAGTGGGCTGGGCCTGACGCTGGCGCAGAGTTTCGTGCAGCAACACTTCGGCAGCATCGACGTCGAGTCGAGGCCGGGCCGCACCAGTTTCATCATTCGCTTGCCGCTCGCGGCAGCCAACGAACAGGAAAATTGACACCATGAATCCCGTCTGGATCATCGACGACGATCGTTCGATACGCTGGGTGCTGGAAAAAGCCCTGACGCGCGAGAACATCGAGTGCCGCAGCTTCGGCTCGGCCGACGAGGCGCTGGCCGCTCTCGATTCGGGAGCGGCGCCGCGGGCGCTCGTTTCCGACATCCGCATGCCCGGCACCTCCGGTCTCGATCTGCTGAAGCTGGTCAAGACCAATTTCCCCGAACTGCCCGTCATCATCATGACGGCCTACTCCGATCTCGATTCCGCTGTCGCCGCGTTTCAGGGCGGCGCCTTCGAATATCTGCCAAAGCCATTCGATGTCGACCAGGCCGTGGCCCTGGTACGGCGCGCGGTCGAACAGTCCGGCGCAAAAGTCAGTGATGGCGACACGCCGGCGCTGGCGCCGGAAATCCTCGGCCACGCTGCTTCGATGCAGGAGGTGTTTCGCGCCATTGGCCGTCTCAGCCAGTCGCATGCCACGGTACTCATCAACGGCGAATCGGGCACCGGCAAGGAACTGGTGGCGCGCGCGCTGCACCGCCATAGCCCCCGCAAGGACGCGCCCTTCATTGCCATCAACACTGCGGCGATTCCGCGCGACCTGCTGGAATCGGAGCTGTTCGGTCACGAGAAGGGCGCCTTTACCGGCGCTGCCGGCCAGCGTCGCGGCCGCTTCGAGCAGGCCGAGAACGGCACCTTGTTCCTCGACGAGATCGGCGACATGCCGGCGGAGTTGCAGACGCGCCTGCTGCGCGTGCTGTCCGATGGCCATTTCTATCGCGTCGGCGGCCATCAGCCCGTCAAGGCCAACGTGCGGGTCATCGCCGCCACCCATCAGAATCTGGAGGAGCGCGTCAGGGATGGCCTTTTCCGCGAAGACCTCTTCCACCGCCTCAACGTCATCCGTTTGCGCCTGCCGCCGATGCGCGAGCGGCGCGAGGACATACCGCTGCTGGCCAAGCATTTCCTGAACAAGAGTGCCGCCGACCTCGGCGTCGATGCCAAGCGACTTTCCGATGCGACGCTGAAGTTCATGCAGGGCCTCGAATTGCCAGGCAATGTGCGGCAACTCGAAAACCTCTGTCACTGGCTGACGGTGATGGCACCGGGGCAGACCATCGAAATCGCCGACCTGCCGCCCGAACTCAAGGAAGGGGCTGGCACCGCCGCGCCGTGCGACTGGCTCTCGGCGCTGGCGCTGGAGGCGGACCGACTGATTGCCGCGCAGCCCGGCCACGTTTTCGACACGTTGACGCGCACGTTCGAAGGCACCCTGATCCGGCGGGCGCTGGTGGCCACCGGCGGGCGGCGCATCGAAGCGGCGCAACTGCTCGGCATCGGCCGCAACACCATCACGCGCAAGATCCAGGAACTCGGTCTCGAGGATGGGAAAGCGGCTGAAGAGTAGGCCCGCCCACCCCCGGCCCCGTCCACTGCCGGCTTTGCATAGCCGGCCGGCTGCGGCGGCGCGAAGCAGTGCTTCGCGCAACCCCGCCTCCGCCCCTCGCGGGAGGGGAGCCTGCTTCCTCACTTCGCTCGACTGTTACGGGGAGCGCTGAAATTCCTCAATGGCGGTTTGCGCCTTCGGCGCGTGCCGTCTCGCCTCGGAGCGGTCCTTCGGCGAGACTGCGCGATAATCGGGCGCATGCCCGACGTCGCACTCTCCGTTTCCGCCATTGCCAACGCTCTCGGCCCGCTCTCATCGCGCTTCGACGTCAATGTCGTTGCCACCTGCGATTCGACCAATACGCAGTTGCTGGCGCGCGCCGACGTTGCGCCGTCCGGCGCGGTGCTCGTCGCCGAACGGCAGACTGCGGGACGCGGCCGCATGGGTCGCCAGTGGCATGCCGGGCCCGATGCCAGCCTGACTTTTTCGCTGCTCTACAAGCTGCCGAACGGTGTCGTGCCGAGCGGCCTGTCGCTGGCCGTGGGGGTGGCGGTCGCCGAGGCCCTGCGTGAACTCGGTGTGGCCGATGTGGCGCTCAAGTGGCCGAACGACATCCTGCGCGGCGGCAGGAAGGCGGGCGGCATCCTGATCGAGCTGTCCGGCACGACTACGGTGATCGGCATTGGCCTCAACCTGCGGCTTCCGGCAGACCTGCCGGACGAGGTGAAGAAACTGGCCGCCGCCATCGACCTGGACATGGACCGCAATGTCTTGCTGGCGAGTCTGCTCGCTTCCCTGCACGGCGTGCTCGACACCTTCGGCAGCGGCGGTTTCGCCGCCTTGCGCGACCGCTGGTTGGCACTCAATGCCTATGCCGGTGCGCCGGTGCGCGTCATCTCGGAATTCTCTGTACCGATCGAGGGTATCTGCATGGGCGTCGATGTCGATGGCGCCCTGTTGCTGGAAACGGCCGTCTGCGTGCAGCGCATCGTTTCCGGCGACGTCTCGCTGAGGCCGGTATGAGCGTGCTTTGCATCGACGCCGGAAACACGCGCATCAAGTGGGGTGTGTGCGATGACGGCGTCTGGCGCGAACAGGGCGCGGGCACGCCGGCGGAGATCGCGGCGATGTCGGTCGCCGCGGATCGCATCGTCGCCTGCAATGTCGGTGGCGTGTCGTCACGGCTGACTATCGAGGCGCTGGCGGCGCGACTGAAGCTGTCGCTCGAATGGGTGCTTGCGCAACCCGAACAATGCGGCGTGAAGAACGGTTACGAACACCCAGACCAGCTTGGCGCCGATCGCTGGGCGGCGCTGATCGGCGCGCGCGCCATGCATCGCGGTGACTGCCTGGTGGTGATGTGCGGCACGGCGACGACCGTCGATCTCCTGCGCGCCGATGGCCGCTTCGAAGGCGGTCTGATCCTGCCCGGTCTCGACCTGATGCGCGAGGCGCTGGCAGGGGCAACCGCCGACCTGCCGACCGCGGCTGGTGACTACTCGGATAAACCGCGCAACACCTTCGACGCGATCGCCAGCGGTGCGGTGCAAGCGACAGCGGGCGCCATCGAGCGCATGTTCCGCCAGCTCGATCCGGCGCGCGATCCGCTCTGCCTTGTCTCCGGAGGCGCCGCAGGTGGCGTATCGCCACGGCTGACTTTTCCGCACCGCGTGGTGGACAACCTGGTGCTGGAAGGACTGGCAAGAATCGCCCAGGGCGATTGACCGGGGCTTACTTGCCGCGTTCGACCAGCGCCTTCACCGCCGCCAGCGTGTTTTCGACGTGCCGGTCGGGATTCATCGCCGAATAGACGTAGGCAACCCGGCCGTCAGGTGCGATCACGTAGGAAATCCTGCTGGCGTAGTGGGTCTTCCAGAGCAGCACGGCGTCGTAAGCCTTCATGATCGCTCGGCTGGCGTCGCTGGCGACCGGGAACTTGCCGCGACACTCGCTGACCGAGAACTTGTTGAGCGTCTCGATGTCATCGGTCGAGACGCCGATGACGCTGGCGCCCAGCGCCTGGTATCTGGGCATCGCTTCGGCGAAGTTGTGCGCCTCGATCGTGCAACCCTGGGTGAAAGCGGCCGGGTAGAAGTAGAGAACCACCGGACCGGTTTTCAATGCCTCCGACAGCCGGTAGGTGAACTCCTTGCCCCCCAGGCTGGCCTGGGCGGAGAAATCGGGTGCGACGTCGCCGACGTCGAGCGCGGCGAACGCCGAGGATGCCAGCATGGAGGTCAGGAATGCGGAAAGACGCTTTTTCATCGTAGGGTTATATATCTTGACAATTATTGTCAAGAATAATATAGATTAGCAAAGTCGGCAACGACAAGCGCGCCGTTGCCTACGTCCCGACCTGTCAGAGACGAGAGGACATCATGAATACCAGAAGCCTGCTTCAGTTCGTCTTGTCGTTTTGTGTCGTCGCCGGCGCGACGTCGGCCTTGGCCGACGAGGTCAAGGTCCAACTCGCCGGAACCCAGGAGGTGCCGCCGGTCGCCACGACGGCGACGGGTAGCGGAACGATCGTTGTCCATCGGGACATGACCGTCGGCGGTCGTATCGTGACCTCCGGCGTTGTCGGCACCATGGCCCACATCCACGTCGGCAAGGCCGGCACCAATGGGCCGGTGGCGATTGCGCTTTCCCGGAATGGCGACAACGGCTGGTTGGTGCCGCCGGGCGCAAAATTGACCGAAGCCCAGTATCAGGCCTATGAGGCCGGGGATCTCTATGTGAATGTGCATAGCGATGCGCACAAGGGCGGCGAAATTCGCGGCCAGATCAGTCCACCGCCGACCGGGGCCATGTCGCCTCCGTCAGGCTACTGAGGAGCCCGCCATGCGTCGACTGGTTGTCCCGCTACTGACCTTGTCGTTGTTGTCTCCGGCGCTAGCCGCGGTCGATATCGAAAAAGGCAAGCGTTTGCACGACAAGCTTTGCGTCAGTTGCCATGTCGAGCGCTTTGGTGGTGACGGTTCAAAAATCTACTTGCGTTCGGACCGGATCATCCACGACCGGGCTGCGCTGGATCAGCGGGTAGCCACTTGCAACGCGATGACCAATGCCGGCCTGCTCCCGGAGGACGAACAGAACATCGCCGCCTACCTGGCGCAGCGCTACTACAAGTTCAAGTAGCGGCCCTTACGCGGCGCCCCACTGCGCGGTGGCGATGCCTTCGCCCAGGTCGGCCTCGATCAGCCGTTGCCGCACCTCCAGCAGTTGTTCGATCAGCGCCGGCTCGGTAGCCGCGTAGGCGTCCGCGTCGGGCTCCCGCTTGACGACTACGCCGAGCAGTTCCGTAATGGCGTTGCCGATCGAGTTCTGGCTGATGGTGACGATGAGGTCGCCCTGGTCGTCGCGGTAGATGATCTGCTTGAACGCGGGTTGCCAGCGGATCGCGTTGGCGTATCTGGCGTCGTGGATGCAGCGGTCGCGGACCATCTTCGCCGTCTTCAGGAAATCGTTGTCGAACAGCAGCTTCTCTTCCACCAGTTGCGGAAAGTACAGGTCGGGCAACATCGGCGCGTTGCGCGTTGATACCTGGCTGAAGAAGCTGCGGTAGAAGTCGAGGAAGCCCTCGAGGATGATGTCGTATTCCTGCCAGAAGCGGACTTCCTTCAGCATTGCCGCGCCGCCGCGGATTTCCCAACTCGGCAGGCCTTGCGGGAAACCTGTCAGCGCCAGCCGGCGCGAGTCGTCTTCACAGGGCCGCAGGATCTGCAGGTCGAGCCGGTCGAAGAAGGCGCGATAGACGTCGTGCATGTGCGCCTGGAACAATGAGTGCTGGCCGCCGTCGGTGAGGTTGGGGTTGTCCGGCTCCGCCAGCGGCGCGGCAGCGAGCTGCGCCTTGTCGAAGACGATGAAGTGGTTGTGCAGCATGCGGATGCTCGGCACGCCGGGCGAAGTCAGCGGCCAGGTCGCATCGAGGCTCGCCTCGCCGGCCAGCACCAGATGCGCGGCGGGATCGGGGTAGCGTTCCAGCATAGTCTCGACGATGATCTGGTTCATGCGGTTCCAGACGTGTCTCGTCGGCGCCGGCACCTGCGTGCGGCGCACCGGCCGGCCGAGCGGATCGAGGATGCGCTGCGACGTGTTGTAGATGATCGAGGTGTCGAAGAGGTTGCTGTGGCCGAGCGCCTTGCGATACAACAACAGCCCTTCCGGATTCTGCAAAAGGCCGTTGTTGTGCACCAGATCGGCGAGGTTCTCGGCGCTGTTGAAGAACTCGTTCGGCTTCATCCCTTCAGGGACGGTCAGCGGAATCGGCCGGTAAGGCGTTACGATCTCTCGGGGTCCGGTTTGCATGGGCGCTATGCTCGGCGTGGTTTGAGTCGCGCGAGAATAGCGTGCAGGTGGGGCGCAGCGACTCAAAGTTGCTTACAGTGCCCTCAGTCGCTTCTATGCTCGTCAATCTTTGAAAGGTGGGAAATAACATGCGCGCACTCTTCTGGCTGGTCCTGCTCGGCGTATCGCCATGGCTGACTTTTTCCGCGCTGGCGGCCGAACGGGTCAGCGGCGCCGACGACCGCAGCGAAGTGGCCGTGGCGATCTACAACGACTCGCTGGCGTTGATCAAGGAAACGCGCCGGCTCGATCTCGATCGCGGCGTTAACGACATCGCGCTGCGCGACGTGTCGGCGAAGATGCGGCCGGAGACGGCCAGCTTGCGCGCCCTTTCCGGACCGCCGCTGCGCCTGATCGAACAGAATTTCGACTTCGATCTGCTGACGCCGCAGAAGCTGCTGGAAAAGAACGTCGGCCAGATGGTCGGCGTGATCCGTACCAATCCGGCCACGGGCGAGGAAACGCGCGAGACGGCAGAGGTGCTGTCGACCAACGACGGGGTGGTGCTGAAGTTCGCCGATCGCATCGAAACCGGCGTGCCGGGACGGCTGACTTTTCACGGTGTACCGGCCAATCTGCGCGACCGGCCGACGCTGGTGGTCAAACTCGACAGCCCGGCCGCGGGTCGCCAGACGACCGAGCTTTCCTATCTTTCGGGAGGGTTGTCATGGAGGGCCGATTACGTCGCCGAACTCGGCGCCGACGAAACGACGCTCGATCTCGCCGGCTGGGTGACGCTGACCAACCAGAGCGGTACCACTTTCGAGAACGCCAAACTGCAACTGGTGGCCGGCGACGTCAATCGCGTGCAGGAAGACTTTGCGCGTCCGCGGCTGAGCAGGGCCATGGTCGCGGCGGCGCCGGCGCCGGAGATGGCGCGCGAGGAAGTCTTCGACTATCACCTCTATTCGCTCGGCCACCTCACCACCATCCGCGACAACCAGACCAAACAGGTCGCGCTGCTCTCCGCCGCCGCCGTGCCCGTGCGGAAGGAATACCTGTTGACCGGCCAGAGCTGGTACTACCAGAGCCAGGCGTCCGATCTCGGCCAGAAGCAGAAGGTCGCCGTGTTCCTCGAATTCGACAACGCCGACGGCGACCTCGGCAAGCCGCTGCCCAAGGGCGTCGTGCGCGTCTACAAGAAGGACACGAAAGGCAACGCCATCTTCATCGGCGAGGACGCCATCGACCACACGGCGAAGAACGGCAAGGTGCGCCTCAGAATGGGCAACGCCTTCGACGTTTCCGCCAACCGCAAGCAGACCGACTACCGGCTCGTCGCCGGCCGGCCGAATCCGGTGACCGAAACCTCCTGGCGCATCGAACTCGCCAACGCCAAAGATCAACCGGTAACCGTCAAGGTCGTCGAGCCCATGCCCGGCGACTGGGAGATGGTCAGCGAAAGCCAGCCGCACACCAAGGGCGACGCCCATTCCGCCGTCTGGAACGTCGAAGTGCCGGCCGACGGCAAGGCGACGCTGGAATACACCGTGCGGGTGCGCTGAGGGAAAATGTCAGGCGACGCCAAAACGCGGAGCAGGGGCCCCGCTTGCGGGGATGCGACCGTGAAGGCGGATGCAGCGATCGCGAGTTTGGCGATGGCGTCGCGCATCCCGTTCACGGGCATTTTGCCCCCACTGCGTGGGGCACCCTCCATTGCGAGCGGTCGCTGGCGGTACGCCAGGGAGCGATATGTGGAAGGGTGTGGCATGAAACACGGATTTCCGTTCTTGCGCTGGTTGTGGTTGCTCATTGTGCTTGCGGCACTATTTGGCTGTGCTAGCAGGCCCGAACTTGTAGAGCATGGATTTTCATTTCACTTCGTTACCGATAGCCCCGAAGCGGAACTGTTGGACTACCGCTACGGCACTTCCTCTTATGGAGCGTCTGCCCTGAAATCGATGGGGAAGGTAAGCCAAGGCCTCAGTGTGTACGGCGCGATTCAACGTGGCGATGACCTTTACGTCAAATGGCGTCTCAAGAGGACGGGCGAGGTCTTTGAAAAGACCGTCGATTTGCGTAGCCGGCTGCCGAAAGACATCAAAGGCTGCCGAATCAATTTCATGGTCAAGGGAAGCCAGCTTTACGTTTATCTCATCACGCCGCAACGGCGCGCAAAGGACGAACCGCCGAATGGCCCATCGCGAACCAGCTACCTGAAGACGATAACCCTCTATCCCGACCAACCGAATCGCTGATTTCATCTGAGGGTGAACAAATTGGGGGAAGACCACCGTTTCCCGCCCGGTCCTGGCGTATCGCTACGGCTGACTTTTCCCAAGACCGCCGGAAAACGCTGGTCGCCCCGTCTTTCCGTTCCTTGACCGGCAGGCTTGACCAATACGCCAAAAGCAGTAATTTAGCCTCCTTTGCCGATCAACTGTCGTAGGGGAGAGAACCATGGCCGGGCCGAACAAGATCCTGCTCGAAGAAAACGATATTCCGACGCACTGGTACAACGTGGTGGCCGACATGCCGAACCCGCCGGCCCCGCCCCTGGGACCGGACGGCCAGCCGGTGCCGCCCGAAGCGCTGGGCGCGATCTTCCCGGGCGCGCTGCTGGAGCAGGAGATGTCGGCCGAGCGCTGGATTGCCATCCCCGAGGAAGTGCGCGAGGCGTACCGGATTTGGCGTCCGTCGCCGCTGTATCGCGCGCGTCGCCTGGAACAGGC
>JBNKCS010000016.1:0-23723 GCA_050287865.1 Rhodocyclaceae bacterium
GTTGAGAAAGCCCGCCGATTCGTCATCGGCCACGCGGTTCTGGTCGAAGAAGCCGAAGGCGTCGATCTTGCCGACGGTGACCACGACGCGGCTGGCGTCGGCATGCACCGGAATCGCGCGCTGGTACCAGGCCTGGGCGAGAACGGCGAAATCGTCGTTGTCGCTGTTCTCGAACGTGGTCGAATTCACCGTGCCGGTGTAGGTGGGGCGCGTACTCACGCCTTCGCCCTGGCCGAAACGCACATGCGCGAACAGCAGGCCGTCGGACTGCGTCGGTGAACCGAGAGGCAGGCTGACGCTCAGGTCGCCCCGATAGCTGCCGCGGGTTTGCGCGTCGCCCTCCGGCGTACCGCCACGGCTGACTTTTTGCACGACCGCCGTCAGGCTGCCTTCGAACTCCACGCCGTCGTAGTCGATTTCGGCCGCGGCAGGCATGGCCGCGAGCATGGGCATCAAAGCCCCGGTCATATACCGCTTCATCTCAATACCCGCCCTTCTTGCCGATGCCCGCGTAGGTGAATTCCCATTCGGCGACGACCGGCTTGAACCACGGGGCCACGCCCGTGGCGCGATCCGAGTGGCGACCAAAGTGGCTGCCCTTAGCGTTTTCCGGCGCATCCGGTGCGTAGAGGGTGAACTTGAGTTTGTACTTGCCCGGCCCCTTCAGCTTGACGTTGTCGCCGTAGTGCGGCCCGTCGGAGGCCACCATCGGCATCATGTCGCCGCGGATCGTGTCGCTGCTGCCGACCTTGACGATCTCGTACTTGACCAGCAGATAAGGCACCCAGCTACCCTCCGCGAAGCCGTTGGGGTTGCCGCCCAGGGCATGGATGTCGGCTTCCAGATGGACGTCGGATTCGGCCGCGGCGCGCATGTGGCCGGCCGGCGCCATGTCGACGGCCTGCAGGTAGACCGCCGCCACCTCCAGGCCGGCGAGGTGCTTCGGTTCACCGACCGGATACTCCAGCGCGGCGGCCGGCAAGGCGAAAAGGGCTGCGGCCGACGCGGCGCAGGCTACGGAAATAGAACGAACGAAATGCATGGCAAACCTCCAAAGTTGGCAATTGACGACGATCTCTGGCTGGCTTGCCGCGTTGCGGCTGGCTGGCTGTGACGGGTGCTGCGAAACAAAGCGGTCTCCTACTTGGTCAGAATCAGGCGGTTCTGGCGGGTCACGCGCAGGCGGTAGGTCTCGGCTCCGTGGCGTATCTGGATCTCGGCACGCCCCGCCAGGAGCTTGCCGCTCTCGAACGACCCCGCGAACGACGAGGGCTCCGGCCCGATCGGAGTCGACGGCGAAGCCGTCCCGTCGGCCAGTGGTTGCGGTGGATTCGAAATCATCTTGGCGAGCCCATGCGAATGAGAATGATTATCATTCTAGACAAGAATGAATCGCATTTGCAAGCCCCTTTTGAAAGGGAGCTCTTTCGGGGGGCTTCCGCTCTAGTTGCGGGTACGCTTGGCGGCGCAGTCCGGGCAGTAGCCGTAGAGCGCCATATGGTGGTCGCGCAGGATGTAGCCGAAGGATTCGGCGACGGTTTTCTGGCGCTTTTCGATGGTCGGATCGGCGAACTCGTCGGTGCGGCCGCAATCGAGACAGATCAGGTGGTCGTGATGCTTGCCTTCGTTCAGTTCGTAGACGGCCTTGCCGGCGTTAAAGGTATTGCGCATGAGGATGCCGGCTTCCTCGAGCTGCGTCAGCACGCGATAGACCGTGGCCAGCCCGACATCGGCACTCTGGCCGGACAGGCGGTGATAGACGTCCTCGGCGCTCAGATGCCGGGTATCCGCCGTGCGGAAGACCTCGAGTACCTTGATTCGGGGCAAGGTGACCTTGAGGCCGGCGCTTTTCAGGTCTTCCTGTTCGTGCATTCGTCGGCGGTCCGGGCTGGGGTTGTCTCTACCGGACCGGCTGCCTGCCGGTGCCGGCCGAAGAGAATTGGAGTTGAGAATTATTCTCGACGACCGGGCGACGGTCAAGTCTGCGGCCGCCTTAGACGGCGACCGGATGCGCCTACTCTTCCAGGAGGCTGCGCAACATCCACGCAGTCTTTTAGTTCCGGCCGCCGCTACGCGGCTTAACCTTCGCTCTGCGCAGGTTAGCCTGCACTGAAAGACGGCTGGTCAGCGGGCTGCGACGCGACTTACTCTTCCAAGAGACTGCGCAGCATCCACGCCGTCTTTTAGTTCCGGCCGCCGCCACGCGGCTTAACCTTCACTTGGCGAAGGTTAGCCTGCACTGAAAGACGGCTGGTCAGCGGGCTGCAACGCAGCTCACTCTTCCAGAAGGCTGCGCAGCATCCACGCCGTCTTTTCATGCACCTCCAGACGCTGCGTCAGCAGGTCCATCGTCGGCTGGTCATTGGCCTTCTCGACGGCAGGGAACAGCTTGCGGGCGGTGCGGGCGGTGCCTTCCTGCGCGGCGACGAGATTGCGGATCATGTCCGTCGCCTTGGGCACGCCCTCGGACTCCTTGATCGAGGCGAGCTTGACGAATTCCTTGTAGGTGCCGGGCGCCGGGTGGCCGAGGGCGCGGATGCGTTCGGCGATCAGGTCGAGCGCGTTCCACTGCTCGGTGTATTGGCCCATGAACATCAGGTGCAGGGTGTTGAACATCGGCCCGGTGACGTTCCAGTGGTAGTTGTGCGTCATCAAGTAGAGCGTGTAGCTGTCGGCGAGGAAGGCGGACAGGCCCCTCGCGATGGCCGCGCGGTCCTTGTCGTTGATGCCGATGTCGATGCGGGGTGCTTTCTTGGTTGCCACAGTGTTCTCCTTCGGGACAAGTTGGTTGTTTGACGCTTCCAATGCTATGGGTATTCGTTGTCCCCCGCCAATGAAACCTGAGCATTCCGCAAATAGTCAGGCGCTATTGCCTTGAGTCAAGCCAGATCCTCGATCAATGATGCGCGTACATTCGGCGACGGCGTGACCGTCGCCTGGTAGGCCGGATGGTCGATGCCCATGGTCAGCGCGGCGCCGTTCTTCAGCGCGGCGATCATCGCCGCGGTCAGTTCGAAGCGCAGGAAGTGCACCGAGGAGGTCTTGTCCTCGGTTTCCCTGTCGAGGTCTTCGTTGGCGATCGGCGTCACGCGCGCGAAATCGGCAACCTGCACCCAGACGGCCTTCTCGACGCCGATCATTTTCGCCAATTGGACCTTGCGTTCCTCAGGGTCGGGGTACTCGATCATGAAGGTCGCCTTCCAGTTGCTGCCATCCGGAATCAGCGGGTTGTAGACGTCGAGTTCCTCCTGGATCAACTCCGGCTCGAACATGCGCTCCAGGCGCAGCATTTCCTGCACCTGGTACTGCATGGTCAGCCGATCTTCGAAGTACAGCGTGGCGTTGGGGCCGAGGGCGACGTAGCGGTTCTTCTTGTGCGCCATCACCTTGGCGCGGAATTCCGGCCGGGCGCGGGCATATTGTTCGAGACTCATGAGGTCGGTGTGAGTCAGCATATTCATACTCCGTAGGCGATGCGCAACAGCGTCATTGGGTGTTCGGGCTCCGTGCCGTCGGCACGGGCGTGGGCGATGTGATGGCCAGCCATGGCGCAGTCGGAACCGTAGTGATCTGCTTCGGCCTGATTGACGCGGCCGACCACCGGCTTGACGATCTTCATCGACATCGGGTGGAACTCGACCTTGACCGCGTAGGTGCCGTCGTGGCCCGAGCAGCGCTCGATCAGCTCGACCTCGGTGTCCGGGATCATGGCCAGTAGGTCGCGGGTCTTCGGGCCGATGTTCTGCACCCTCTGGTGGCAGGCGGCGTGATAGGCAACCTTGCCGAGCGGCTGCTTGAAGTCCGTCTTCAGCTTGCCTTCCTTGTGGCGCAGCATCAGGTACTCGAACGGATCGAAGAAGGCATTCTTCACTTTCAGCACGTCCGGATCGTCGGGATACATCAACGGCAGTTCCTGCTTGAACATCAGCACGCAGGAGGGAATCAGCGCCGTCAGGTCCCAGCCTTCGTCGACCATCCTGGCGAGCACCGGAATGTTGGCTTCCTTGGCCTTCTGTACGGACTCGAGGTCGCCGAGCTCCAGTTTCGGCATGCCGCAGCAGCTTTCCTTCTCGGCCATCGTCACCGGGATGCCGTTGTGTTCGAAGACGACCAGCAGGTCCTCGCCCGGACCGGGCTCGTTGCGGTTCATGTAGCAGGTGGCGAACAGCGCCACCTTGCCGGTGGTCCTGCCGGCCGGCTCGCCGCGGGTATCGGCAGGCAACTTGTGCAACCGGCTGCGCAGCGACTTGCCGGAAAACTCGGGCAACCACGCTTCGCTATGGATGCCGGCCACGGCTTCGAGCGCCTTCCGCGCCACGCCGATCTTGTTCACCGCGTTCACCGTCGGCGCGATGATTGGAATGCCGACGAAACTGCCGACCATATCGGTGCTGGTCAGCACCTTGTCGCGCAGCTTGGCGCCGTGGTTCTTGTAGTGCACCGCCTTGGCGCGCAGCATCAGGTGCGGAAAATCCAGGTTCCACTCGTGCGGCGGCACGTAGGGACACTTGGTCATGTAGCAGAGGTCGCACAGATAGCAATGGTCGACGACCTTGGCGTAGTCGGCCTTGGCGACGCCGTCCACTTCCATCGATTCCGATTCGTCGACGAGGTCGAACAGGGTCGGGAAGGACTGGCAGAGGCTGACGCAACGGCGGCAGCCGTGGCAGATGTCGAAGACGCGCTCCATTTCCTTGTGGAGCGCTTCCTCGCTGTAGAACTCCGGATTCCGCCAGTCGAGTGCGTGGCGAGTCGGCGCCTGCAGATTGCCTTCGCGTGCTGCCATGTTTTTATTCCTCCCGGGAAAAGTCAGCCTTGGTGATACGCCGGGTGTCTGCCGATCCGGCTGGAGCCAAAAGTCAGCCGTGGCGATATGAAATGCCCCGCATGGGGTACGCCAGGCCGACTTTCGGGTTGCCGATCACCCCAGTTCGTTCAACGCCTTGCTGTAGCGGTTGGCGTGGGAACGCTCGGCCTTGGCCAGCGTCTCGAACCAGTCGGCGATTTCGTCGAAGCCCTCGGCGCGGGCGTCCTTGGCCATGCCCGGATACATGTCGGTGTACTCGTGCGTCTCGCCGGCAACGGCGGTGGCCAGATTGTCCTTGGTCGCGCCGAACGGCAGGCCGGTGGCCGGATCGCCGCACTTCTCGAGATATTCGAGGTGGCCGTGCGCGTGGCCGGTTTCGCCCTCGGCGGTGGAACGGAACAGGGCGGCGACATCGGCATAGCCTTCGACGTCGGCCTTGTTTGCGAAGTACAGGTAGCGGCGGTTGGCCTGCGATTCGCCGGCAAAAGCATCCTTGAGGTGCTGTTCGGTCTTGGACCCTTTTAGTTGCATGGTCAATCTCCTTTGGTAAAAGTCGGGGCGGCAAGGCGAGTTGCCTTGTGGGGGGTACATTAATACCCGATGGACCGGAAGGGAAATTGGATTTTCCTAAAGCTGCGATAGTCAACGCCTATCGTCTTCCTACCGCCTTGGTGCCCGGCAGTTTGCAGTCCAGCAAGGCGCGGCGCAGCAGGTCGATTGCCTGATGGCGTGGAAAGCTGCTGCGCCAGACGAGAGCGATGCGGCGCGTCGGGGTGGGCTCGACGAACGGCCGGACCCGTAGCAAGGGATCGCGCTTCGCCACGTCGTCGACAGCCGTCGCCGGCATGACGGTGATGCCGACGCCCGAGGCGACCATATGCCGGATGGTTTCCAGCGAGCTTCCTTCCAGAACCCGCGGGCCACCCTCGCCGGCGCGGGTGCACAGGTCGAGCACCTGGTCGCGGAAACAGTTGCCGCGGCCGAGCATCAGCAGCGGTTGCTCCAGCAGCTTTGCCGGATCGACCGCTTTCAGCTTCGCCCAGGAATGAGTCACCGGCACCAGCGCGCAGAAAGTCTCGTCGTAGACCGCCTGCGCCACGAGGCCGGGTTCTTCGACCGGCAGCGCCACGACGGCGACATCGAGTTCGGCGGACTTCAGTTTTTCGAGCAGCCGGTGCGTGTAGTTCTCTTCCAGCAACAGCGGCATTTCCGGCGCCCTCTCGTGGAGCAAAGGCACCAGCTTCGGCAGCAGCCACGGGCCGACGGTGAAGATTACGCCCAGCCGCAATGGCCCCGCCAGCGGGTTCTTGCCGGCGGCGGCGATCTCCGTCAGTTGCGCGGCCTCGCCGAGGACGCGCTCGGCCTGCGCGACGATGCGCTCGCCGACGGGCGTCACGCGCACTTCCTGCGGCGACCGCTCGAACAGGATCACGCCAAGTTCGTCCTCGAGCTTCTTCACTGCCACCGACAACGTCGGCTGGGAGACAAAGCACTTTTCCGCGGCGCGGCCGAAATGGCATTCGCGCGCCAGCGTGACGATGTAGCGAAGGTCGGTAAGGGTCATTGCTTGATCTTCCGCATCCGTATGCCGGAATAGACAAGGCGCTCTTCGTTGCCGACGGTGAAGAAGCGCACCGTGTCGCCACGGCTCGTGCCCAGTCCGGCAGTGACCACCTCATTGTCCGAGACCGGTACGAAGCCGATGCGCAGCAGGATGTCCGGAACCTCGGAAAAGCGAGCTTCGCCGACGAGTATACCGTCGCCTTCCTTGAGGACGACGCTCTCCGGCGACGGTCCGTCGATGTGGTCGATCATCTCGTACTGGCCGAGATAGCGGCGGAAGCGCTCGGGGAAATGCCCGGGCTTCAGCTTTTCACCGAACAACAGGGTTTCGCCGCCAATGCGTCCGGCGATCACTTGGCGTCCGTCGATGCCGACAAGCGACATGCGGATGTCGTCGAATTCGTGAACCCGCACCGCCAGCAGCCCGAACAACTTGTATTCGAGGGTGAACAGGCCATCCTCGTGCGGCACCAGCCGGAAATGATGTCCGGCGGCATCGACGTCGATTTTGCCTGACTCCGTGGATATCGTCGCCAGGCCGACCATGGTGTCGAAGTAGCCGTTGAACTGGCGCAACTCCTCGGCTGTCGGCGCGCGCTCGGGCGATTCCGCGGCCAGCGCCGGTTCGACTGCCGGCGTGCCCGTCTTGGCCGACAGCATCAGGCGCAATGCCTCGCCGGCGATCTTCGACACGGTGGTGTGCGAACTGCCGGAATTGGTTAGCACCACTACGCCCAGCTTGTGCTTCGGCAGAATCGCCAGCATGCTGTGCGAATCGGGCAGCGAGCCGCCGTGGCTCGCCACCGGACCACCGCCCGGCACCTGGATGCCGTGCAGCATCCAGCCGAGTCCGACCAGCGAATCGAAAGCGAACGGCGCCTTGGTGTTCTGGGCGCGCAGCATTTCCGCCACTGAAGCCGCCGAGAGAACGCGATGCCCGCCCGACAGGCCCTGGGCAAACTGCATCTCGATGAACCGCGAGAGGTCGACCACATTGCTCAGCAGGCCGGCGGCTGGCATGTCGCGTAGCGAAAAGGGTTCGATCTCGCGGTTCTTCTCGTAGGTCCTGGCGACCGGATGCGCCGCGAAACTGCTGTGCGTCATCCCCAGCGGCTCGAAGAAGTGGCGCGTCATGTAGTCGGCGAACGGTTCGCCGGAGAGCCGCTGCACGGCCGTGCCCAGCACGGCCATCCCGGCGTTGGAATAGGAGAACACCTGGTTCGGCGGGAAGGCCAGGTACTCGTCGCGCAGACCGTCGAGCACGACCTCGAAGTGCGGCGAAGGATTGCGCACGTAGAGGTCGAGCAGGTAGTTCGAGGGCAGGCCCGAATGGTGGTCCATCACATTGCGCGGCGTCACCGGGTCGGCATGCGCGAAGCGGCTCTTGATCGAGAATTCGGGCAGCGCCTCGGTCAGCGGCCTGTCGATGTCGATCCTGCCCTGCTCGGCAAGCTGCATGACGGCCGAAGCGGTGAACAGCTTGGCGATCGAACCGGCGCGATAGACCGTCTCGGGCGCCGCCGGCACGTCGTTTTCAAGGTCCGCATAGCCGAAGCCCGTCTGCCAGACGACGCGCTGGTCATCGACCAGCGCGATGCTGAGGCCGGTGATGTCGTTCTTCGACATCTCCTTCTCGATCAGCCAGGTCAGGTAGCGCTGCGCAAAGCGGTAATCGCCGCGTTCGAGATGCTCCGCCACCGGCGGAGGGGTGGCGCAGGAGGCGAGAAACAGCAGGGAACTGACGAACAGGACAGCGAGGCGGGGATGCATGAGCGATCTGGAAGGTGAGCCGGCAGTCGCGCAGTGTCGCAGAGCGTGTGAGTCGCCGTCAATCGCGGATCGGCAACAAAGCGCGAAAAGTGCGGAGCTCCGCCCCATCCCTCGTGCCGCTCGGGACGGCCACTTCGTGGCGTTCTGCGCCCTGCTGAAAAGTCAGCCGTGGCGGTACGCCGGGTTATCGGATCGGGCCGCGAGGCTGAGCGTGCCTGATGCAGCCCGTTCGGCTTTGCGAGTTACGAAGTCGCGGACATCGACAAGCATCAAGGCTGATAGGTTCTGTCGAGGTATTGCTTCCACGTCGTATAGGCTGGCCGCGGACTGCCGTCGTAATAGCGCAGCGCCATGTTGCCGGACACACGCAATATCGTCTCGCCGAAGTCGCCACCGATCGTATAGAAGAGGTCGGCGAGCTGGCAGGTATCGCTGGTCGCCGGATCGCAGGGACATGTCGCCGCGACGGAGCCATCCAGGTAATCGCGGTCGAGCCACCAGACGACCGCCTCGAATTGCCGGCTTTGCGCCTCGCCCAGCAGCCAGGAAAGATATTGCGCCTGCCGGTCGTCGCTGGCCATACCGAAGGTGCCGACGCCGGGCACCGTCAGGTTGGCGGGGTACAGATCGCTCCCGCAGGTTCCGCTGCTCCCGTGCAGGTAACTGGCGAGCAATGGCACGGTCGGCCAGCCGGTTTCGGACACCCAGATCTTGCGCGTAGTCGCGCTGGCCACCCGCTCATAGGTGTCGGTCGGCTGGCTGTAGCCATAGACGCTTGAATAGACCCACGCCACCGGGTAGGTCGAGAATGCGGCGCGATCTGCCGGAATGGCCAGTGTTTCGGCCAGGCGCTGATCGAAGCATTCGCCGTAGCTGGTTCCGGAAGTACAGGCCGCTGCCGGCTCCGCCACGCCATACATGTACTCCATCTGGAAAGTCGGAAACACGATCAACGCCGGGTAGGAAGCCTTTAAAGCCGCATAGACATCCGAGTACCAGGCGATCCACGCGGCCTTCTGGGCCGGGCAGGCGGTGAACGGCATGTTCATTTCGACCGCCGGGCTCAAGTAGGTGGGTTGAAAGAGGCCGACGAGGTACTTGAGAAACGAAATGTAGGCCGCCTTGTAAGCGGCAGCGTTGGTTGCATCCTCGACAAACTTGTAGCAGCCGTTCGCATCGACAACTGCGACCGGTAGCCAGTGTTCCTCAGTCGCTCCGTCGGCAAGTTCCCGTTTGGCTATCGTCCTGCGGTCGCTCAGGGGGGAGACGGCGAGATAGATGGTTTTGCCGGTCACCCGCGCCGTGGCGGCAAGATCCCGCCACTTGCTGTCCCAGGCCGTCGGCACGGTGCAGCCCGAGGCGTCGCAGTAATCCCAGGGCACACCCCAGAAATCGTCGACGTGCATGGAAAGCAGATCGCGGTCGTCCGTGTGGTCGAAACGCCAGTCGGGGAAAAGGGTGGGCGTGCCGAAGAACGCCGTATTGCCCATCAGGAACGACCGCGTCTCGGTTGGTGGCGGAGAATCTTCGGAGCTGTTCCCTCCTCCGCCACAGGCAAGCAATATTGCCGTCGCCAAAAAAATGACGACCCAACCCGCACGATGAACTCTCATCCGCCCTGCCTCCCCCTTGGCGCTGCTTTGCCAGTCACCCGTTCATCGTCATGATAACAGCGGCATAGCGCTTGCCCGACCCTGTCCGACAGGGGATAATCGCGCCCCTTCGCGCAGTTCCCACCGGAGTTCCCCGTGTCTTTCGCCCCCGAAGTTTCCCGCCGGCGCACCTTCGCCATCATTTCCCACCCGGACGCCGGCAAGACGACGCTCACCGAAAAGCTGCTGCTGTTCGCCGGCGCGATCCAGATCGCCGGCAGCGTCAAGGCGCGCAAGGCCTCGCGCCATGCGACTTCGGACTGGATGGAGATCGAAAAGCAGCGCGGCATTTCGGTGGCCAGCTCGGTGATGCAGATGGAGTACCGCGACTGCGTCATCAACCTGCTCGACACGCCCGGCCACCAGGATTTCTCGGAAGACACCTATCGCGTGCTGACCGCCGTCGATGCCGCGCTGATGGTGATCGATGCCGCCAACGGGGTCGAAGCGCAGACGCTGCGGCTGATCGAGGTCTGCCGCGCCCGCAACACGCCCATCCTGACGTTCGTCAACAAGCTCGACCGCGAGGTGCGCGAGCCGATCGAACTGCTCGACGAAATCGAGCGCACGCTGGGCATGGCCTGCGCGCCGCTGACCTGGCCCGTGGGGCAGGGCAAGAACTTTCACGGCATCTACGATTTGCGCACCGAACGCATGCGCGTTTTCCGCCCCGGCGCCGACCGGGCCGGCAACGACAATGACGAAATCGTCACCGATCCCGCTGCGCTTGCTGCACGTTTCGGTGCCGAGTACGAGACGGCCCACCACGAGATGGACCTGATCCGCGGGGCCGCGCATCCGTTCAGCCGCGAGGACTTTCTGGCCGCGCATCAGACGCCCGTCTTCTTCGGTTCGGCCATCAACAACTTCGGGGTTCAGGAAGTGCTCGATGCCCTGGTTGATCTCGCCCCCGCTCCCTCGCCGCGCCAGGCGGTGAGCCGCGAGGTGAAGCCCGAGGAGGAAGGCTTCTCCGGCGTCGTATTCAAGATCCAGGCCAACATGGACCCGGCGCACCGCGACCGTATCGCCTTCCTGCGCGTCTGCTCGGGCAAGTTCGAACGCGGCATGCGGCTCAAGGTGCGTCGCACCAACAAGGAATTGCGCCCGACCGGCGTCGTCACTTTCCTCTCGCAGCGGCGCGACCGCGTCGAGGAAGCCTATTCCGGAGACATCATCGGCATCGTCACCCACGGCGGCCTGCAACTGGGCGACACCGTTACCAACGGCGAGGCGCTGCAATACACCGGACTGCCGTTCTTTGCGCCGGAAATGTTTCGCACCGTCGAACTCGCCGACCCGATGCGCAGCAAGCAGCTCGCCAAGGGTTTACAGGAGCTGGGCGAGGAGGGCGCGATTCAGGTGTTCCGGCCGCTGGCCGGCAGCCTGATGCTGCTCGGCGCCGTCGGTCAGCTGCAATTCGAAGTCGTCCAGCACCGCCTGAAGACCGAGTACGGCGTGGACGTTCGGCTTTCCTCGGCCAACTTCGCCGGGGCGCGCTGGATCAGTTGCGACGACGAAGCCGAACTGCGTCGCTTCATGAACGCCAACGGATCTCGCCTGGCGCTCGATGCCGCCGACACGCACGCTTATCTGATGTCTTCCCGCTACGACCTGGAGCTGACGCAGGAGCGTTATCCCAAAATCGAGTTCCACCCCATGCGCGAACACGCCGGGTTGGTGCTGCAGGGAGGCTAGGGTCTGTTCTCATTTAGTCGGCGCGTGCGTTGCCGTCAAATGCGGATGATCGCGCGAAGCGAGTCGAAGTGAATGGTCGATCCCTTCACGAGACTCGCAAAAAAGCGAGCGCCGCGTTTGACGGCAACCCGAAGGGCTGGGTCCTGGCGGGTCGCATGCCATGCCGGCGTTGCTCCCTCCTCATGTGGAACAACCACATCGCGTCGGTCGCGCCTAGGCCTTCAACCCGCCAGGGCCCAGCGCACACGTCGCCTAAATGAGAACAGACCCTAGGGCAGCAAGCGGTTGAAGAAGCTGCTCAAGCCTGAGGACGACTGTTTGGTGCTCTCATAGTGCCGGGCGTATTCGCGGTCCGACACCATGATGTGCTCGACCAGCCAGTTCTGGAGGAAACGCAGCAGATCGAGGGACAGGCTGGGGCTGCCTTTTTCGATTGCGGCCCGCTCGGCCGTCACGCGCCGGACGAAGGTCTCGTGCGCCATCTTGTGGCTGGCGAGCTTCGGGAACCCGGTCGCTTCCATGAACCGCTCTTCTTCCTTGAAGTGCTGTGCGGCGTAGTCTTCGAGATCGTTGATCAGCCGTAGTGTGTCCGCGGGACCGGTGCGCGCCACGATGGCGTTCCATAGTTGGCCGAACAGGTCGAACAAGACCTGATGCTGGGCATCGATTTCCGGTAAATTGAGTGCGAAGTCTTCCGACCAGCCGATTAAAGAACTTACCGCCACGCCACACTCCTTCCGAAATCGCTTCTGGAGCGTCAAGGCCACCGGGCGTCGTCGCCCGGCAATTTGCGCCCTGCGTAGGATAGGTTCGACGGCCGGTTTGGTCAAATCCCGGACATAGGCCAAGCAGGACCCTAGGCTGACGCAGGCTGCTGTCGGGAGTATCGTGTTCTATTGGCTGGAACAGGGGGACCTCCATGAACTTGCCGTCTTCGATGCAGGCGCTGCTCGATCCGGGCCGCTACCCGCATCGGGTCGAACGCGTCGAGGTGATCGAAACACATATCTCCTGGGTGTTGCTGGCGGGCGATTACGCGTACAAGTTCAAGAAACCGGTCGTCCTGCCCTTCCTCGACTACGGTACGCTCGACAAGCGCCGTGCCGCCTGCGAGGCCGAACTGCGCCTTAATCGTCGCTATGCCGGCGATCTCTATCTGGATGTCGTCGAGTTCGACGGCGAACCGGCGGTCAGGATGCACCGTTTCGACGAGGCCGCGCGCGCGGACCATGTCGCCGCCCGCGGCGAACTGACACCGGCGCATCTGTCCGACCTCGCGCGCACCATTGCAGCGTTTCATGGCCGTGCCGCCGTCGCACCGGCCGATTCCCGCTTCGGCCATCCCGACGAAGTGCTCGCCCCGGCCCTCGAAAACTTCGACGAGCTCGACGCGCTTCTGCCCGGCGAGGCGGGGCGGCTGGCGAGGCTGCGACGCTGGACAGTCCTCGAGTTCGAGCGTCGCCGCGATGTCCTGGCGGCGCGCAAGGCCGACGGCTTCGTCCGCGAATGCCACGGCGACCTGCATCTGGGCAACCTCGTGCTGCTCGCCGGCAGGCCACTTCCTTTCGATTGCATCGAATTCAACGAGGCGTTGCGCTGGATAGATGTCGCCAGCGAAATCGCCTTCACCTGGATCGACCTGATCGACCACGGCCAGCCGGGGCTCGCCTGCTGGCTGCTCAACGAGTGGCTGCTCTGGAGCGGCGACTTCGGTGCCTTGGCTGTGCTGCGCTTCTACGCCGTCTATCGCGCCATGGTGCGCGCCAAGATCGCCGCGATACAGGGCAGGCACGATGAAGCCGCCGAATACCTCGCCATGGCCGAACAGCTCGGCGTACCGCCACGGCTGACTTTTACGATCACGTTCGGCCTGTCCGGCTCCGGCAAAACCACCGCGTCGTCCGCACTGCTGCTGGCGGATGAAACGGCGTCGACCGTCCGCCTGCGTTCCGATGTGGAGAGAAAGCGCCTGTTCGGCCTGGCAGCGGACGCCGATTCCGGCGGCGCCATCTATACCGCCGACGCCACCACGCGCACCTATGCGCGGCTGGCTGCGTTGGCCGCCATGGCACTGGAGCAGGGTTGGCCGGTGATCGTCGATGCGGCTTTTCTCCTGCGCCGCGAACGCGACCAGTTCCGTGCGCTGGCCGCGGTTGGCGGAGCCCCCTTTCGAATACTGGAATGCGAAGCGCCGCTGGCGGAATTGCGCCGCCGCCTGGGTGAGCGCACCGCCGATGCTTCGGAGGCCACGGCGGATGTGCTCGCCAAGCAGGTCGGCTGGCTGGAGCCGCTGGACCCGGCGGAGCGCGGCGCCGACGTTCGGGCCGGGGGCGCGCCAGACGAATTGCGCCGGGTGGCGTACCCCATGCGGGGCATTTCATATCGCCACGACTGACTTTTGGCGACGGCCTCAACGGCTGCCCGGCCGGCATATATTCCCGGGAAATGGCTTGTGTAGAGCACGGGAGCAAGGAAGTTTGCTATCCTTTCGCAAACCTGAGCAACCCGAGACGCAGTAGCCCGATGCTCCTTTCCCACTGCCCCAACTGCCAGTACGACAACAGGCCTGGCGAACGCTTCTGTGCCGCCTGCGGCGTGCCTCTCGATCTCAAGCCGTGCCCCGTTTGCGGCAAGGTCGATAGCGTCAAGGCGACTTCCTGCGCCGGTTGCGGAACGCAGTTTCCGCCGCTGGACGGCGCTCCGTATCCGGATGAACCGGGCGCGCACGACGGCGCTCACCCGTCCGTCGCCCCCGCCACCGTTGTGCCGCCGCCGCAGTCCTCGATGCGTGCGTTGCCGCTGGTCATCGTGGCGCTGGCGGCCGGGGGGATTCCGCTGTTGTGGGCGTACCGAAACGAAATGCCCGTGCCGAAAGCCTGGCAGGCGCGCGGTCCCGCGGCCGAGATCCCGGCACCAGCCCCCGTCAGCCCGGTCATCCCGATCCAGCCGGCAAAATCCGAACCGTCGCCGGTTGCAACGGAGAACCTTCCTGCCACGCCGGCACTGATTCCTCTTCCCCCTCCGGCCAACCCGACCCCCGTACGGGAGGCCAGGCCGCAAGTGGCCAACACGGTTCCGGAGGACAAGCCGGTACCGCCGAAGAAGGCCGTCCCGGCTCCGGTCGCCACGGCCAAACCGCCAGCCAGGACGCAAAGCGCACCGCCAGCCGCCGTCAAGCCAGCGGTCAAACCGGCCGCCAGGCCAGCACCCAAGCCGACGCCGGTACCAAGTTCCCCCAGCCCTGACCGGGAAGCCAAAACACCGGCAGCCCCCGAGTGCACCGAAGCCCTCGCCGCCGTCGGTCTCTGCGATCCGAAGGCTGCGAAGTGAAAGGGCTTTGTCGCCCCGCCGGACGACTGATGGTCGCCTTGGCAGCGGCATTGCAGTTGGCGGCGGTGTATGCGGGAAACGAAGTCCGCCTCCTCACCGGCCCGGAGGAATCCACGCAGCACCGGATAGGTAACGATCTGGCCTGGAATATCGCGCCGTTTGCCGATGTTCCGCTCAAGACGGTGACTACCACGGGTCCGGCGGATGTCCTGCAAAAAATGCGTGATAAAGCCTGGGAGGGCGGCGGGCTGGACCTGGCGTTGCTGCCTGCCGATGTCGCGCAGACCTATTTGCTCGCCGCCGAGCGCGGCAACAAGGAGGCGGTATTCTGGATCGCGCCGCTGCGTGTGGTCGCACCCCTCTATGACGAGGAAATCCACTTCGTCGTCCGCAGCGATTCCCCCTATCAGTCGGTGCAGGACATACGCGACGCCCGCATCGATGTCGGGCCATTCACCGGCCAGACTGCGTTGACCGTGGCCACGCTCTATCGCCTGCTTTTCGACGCCCAGCCGCCGATGGACAAGTTCAGCCACTTCGGTCCGACGCAGGCCCTGGCCAAATTGCTGACCGATCGCAGTGTCGATGTCGTCGCCATCGTTGCCGATCAGCCGGTGGCGTTGCTGGCCAACATGAAACCCGAGGCGCGGCGCTTCGTCCGCCTCCTGAAATGGGATACCGGGAACGCCAGCGCGGCCGCGCTGGGGACTTACCATGTTTCCGTCCTGCGCGCGACCAGCTATCCCACCCTGCTCGACGAGGATGTGGCGGCGCTCGCCGTCCGCCTCTATCTGGTCGCTCGCGGCAAAGGCGAAGGAGAGGACGCAGGCCGGTTGCGCCGCCTGGTCGAAACCTATTGTCAGGAGTTGCCGCGCCTACAATCGGAAGGCAATACGAAGTGGCGCGACGTGGTTTTGGGGGTGCCGGCCCTTGCGCCGGGCTGGCATTACTCGAAAACCAGCACGCCAGGTCTTGCCCGTTGCGCGGGCCTGGCGGAGAGCGACATTCCGGACGTTTGCCTGCCGCAGGAGTATGCGCTGGGCGTTTGCAGCCTCGACTGACGAAAAGTGATCAACGATGCAAGAAAGGCCATGCAAGCTTCAACCAATTTGAACGATAGCGTACCGTCGTGATCGACCAGGGCCGCCTTCAACATCTGCTTTCGCCCCGACAATGGCTCGTGCGGCTTATTTTCTGGGGCGGAACGCTGTCGGTCGGCATGGCCGCCGTCCTGTTCGCCCTGGGCGCCGAATTGGCGCAATGGATCTTTCACCAGATTCTGGCAATTTCGCCCTGGCTGCCGTTTCTCATCACGCCAGCCGGTCTGGCGCTTTCCGCCTGGCTGACGCGCAATGTCTTCATCGGCGCGCAGGGCAGCGGCATTCCGCAGACCATTGCCGCCCTGCATATCAAGGATGAGGAAAAGCTGGGAACGCTGTTGTCGCTGCGCATCGCGCTGGGCAAGATGTTGCTGACCTTCCTGGCGCTCTGCAGCGGTGCCTCGATCGGCCGCGAGGGGCCGACGGTCCAGATCGGCGCCTCGATCCTGTATTCGCTGCGGCGGTTTTCGCGAGGCACCTACAGCGACGACTTGCGCGCCTTGATCGTCGCCGGAGGCGCCGCCGGGGTCGCCGCTGCCTTCAACACGCCGCTGGCCGGGGTCGTTTTCGCCATCGAGGAACTTTCGCGTACCTTCGAGCAGCGTACCAGCGGTCTGGTGCTGACCGCGGTGATATTCGCCGGTATCGCGGCGCATGGAGTACTCGGCAACTACGCCTACTTCGGCAAGGTATCCACCTCGCTAGGATCCGACTCCGGCTGGCTGGCCGTCACCCTGTGCGGCATCACGGGCGGTCTGGCGGGCGGTTTCTTTTCCCGCCTGCTCGTCAATTTCACCGGTCGCACCTGGAAAGGACGCATCGGCACCTGGGCGCGCGAGAAGCCCGTGGCTTTCGCCGCCGCCTGCGGTTTTGCGCTGGCCTGTATCGGCGCCATGTCCGGCCACCATAGCTACGGCACCGGCTATGAAGAAGTGCGCGACATCATCGCCAATGGGGACGCGGACTATCCCGCCTACGGCCTGTACAAATTCCTGGCGACGCTGGTGTCGTACATGAGCGGAATCCCTGGCGGCCTGTTCGCGCCCTCGCTGGCCATCGGTGCCGGCCTGGGATCTGCGCTGTCACATCTGATGCCGGCCATTCCGCTCGGCACCATGGTCGTGCTGGGCATGGCCGGGTATTTCTCCGGGGTAACCCAGGCGCCGCTGACGACTTTCGTCATCGTCATGGAAATGACCGAAAATCACGTCGTCGTCCTGCCGTTGATGGCGACGGCGCTGATCGCCCACGGGATGTCGCGCGTCATCTGCCCCGAGCCGCTTTACAAGGCGCTTGCCGAACAGTTCATTCGCAGATTGAACAGCGCCCGGACGGATACGGAAACCGCCGGGCCAAAATGAAAGTCGCGCTCGTTCACCCGGCCGGTTTCAACTTTGTGCCGGGACAGCCGGATTTCTCCGTACTCGCCAACCGCATGGCGCCGATCGGCATCCTGCAACTGGCATCTTGGCTCGAAAAGCACGGCCATCCGACTGACGTACACGACTGCCTCGGCCCGTACGCGCCTGTGGGCATCGAGGCCAACGCGGAGATCGCGCTTGCCGGCAATCCCGACCTGATCGGTTTTTCGGCCACTACCTCGGGTTTCATGGACGCGGTCGACATGGCGGCCGCCATCAAGGCGCGACGCCCGGAAGTCAAGATCGTTTTCGGCAACGTGCATGTTTCGTCGATCGGCGCGCCGGTCCTCGAGCACTTTCCGGAGATCGATTACCTGGTGATCGGCGAGGGCGAGGGCGCCATGCTCGATCTGGCCAACGGATTGCCGCCGAAAGACATCGCCAATCTGGTCTGGCGCGACGGCGAAAAGTCAGTCGCCAACGCACGCCGCGACCGCATCCGCGACCTCGACGAACTGCCCTTCCCGGCCTGGGAGAAACTGGCCGGCTTTCCGCATGCCTACCATCTGCCCTTGTTCGCCTACGAGCGGCGGTACGGCGCCACGATGATCACCTCGCGGGGCTGCCCCTACACCTGCTCGTTCTGCGACCGCACGGTATTCGAGCGGCTCTACAAGGTGAACTCCGCGCAGTACGTGTACGACCACATGAAGCACCTGCGCGACAAGTTCGGCGTGTATCACGTCAACTTCTACGACGACTTGTTCACTGCGCAGAAAAAGCGGGTCGATGAACTGTGCACCCTGCTGATCGAAAAGCCGCTCGGCATGCAGTTCAACTGTGCCATCCGTACCGGCCACACCTCCGACGAAATGCTGGTGCGGCTGAAGCAGGCCGGCGCGTTGATGGTGTCGATGGGCATCGAGTCGGCCGACCCGGCGATGATGGAGCGGCACAAGGCCGGCGTGACGCTGGATGCGGTGAAGAAGACCGTCGAGCAGATCCACAATGCCGGCCTGCGTGCCAAGGGCCTGTTCATCTTCGGCATGCCCGGCGAAACGCCCGAGACCATCAGGTCCACCAGCGACTTTGTCCTCTCGCTCGACCTCGATGAGATGAACATGACCAAGTTCAGCCCGCTGCATGGTGCGCCGATCTGGGACGAGTGCGTCTCGAACACGACCGGCGACTTCGTCGAGGACTGGCGGTTGATGAACTGCCTGAACTTCGTGTACAAACCGGAAGGTTTCCAGTCGCGCGAAGAGATGGACGCGCTCTACAACTGGCACGTCAAGCGCTTCTACGACAGCAAGGGCTACCGCCGTCGCTTCGCCAGGCGTCTCTGGCAGCACCGCTGGAGCCTTTGGCACATCCTCAAGCATCTGCCCGAGACCATTGCGGCCGCGCGATACTTCAGCGCCAACAAGGAGGAACTGGAGCGCGCCAAGCGGGAATTCAAGCTGCACCCGCGCCAGCCGCTTGGCTTGCGGCCCGCGCTGAGCCCGGAACTGCAGGCCGACGCCATCGCCGCCATGTCGCCGATCAAGGTTTCGCGACGCGTCCGCGACAACAGCGCATCCGCATCGTGCTCGCAACCGGCAACGGCAGATATCGAGCCGGCGCTGGGCGTATAATTCTTCGGGTTTTTGGGACAGGGAGGACGGAATGCTCCGTCGCGGGAAGGCTACGTCGGCAGTCACGCTAGCGGCCTTCGGTGCATTGCTGAGCACGGGTTGCGGCAAGGAAAATTTCCGCGACGCAGTGTCGGCGACCGCCAGCGACGTGGCGCCTCCGGGTTCTCGCAGCGTGTCTCCCACCCTGCCGGACGGATTCACCTGCTGCAACTTCCACTACGACGGCGATCGGATCGACGGCCGCAACTACGCTTATCTGCCGATGATCCCCGCCGGCACGCCGATCAGCGTTGTCGGCTACGGGCGCGACAGCGCCGAAGTCGAGATCGGTGGGCAGCTCTTCCGGCTTGGCCTCGAACGAGGTCGCACGCTGGAGTCAGGTGAACCGCGGATTGGTCGATTGATCGTCGACAAGGATCCGAAGGCCACGCTGGATTCCTATCCGGCCGCCGTGCGCGGAGCGATCCGGCGCGGTCAGGTAATGGTCGGCATGACCAAAGAGCAGGTCGTCATCTCGCTGGGCTATCCAGTTACCAGCGAAAACCCGCCGCTTGCCGCGCCGTTCTGGCGCTACTGGTGGTCGCGCCTCGGCGAGTACAAGGTTCATTGGAGCAGCGAAGGTCGCGTCAGCGGTGTCACGGGGGATGCGGATATCGTCACCCTGGTGACCGCCCCGGGCAACGCGACCTTGCCACCAGTATCAACAGCCGAGCCCGCAGACGGTGCGGGCTCGGCCGCGACGATATCTGAAACACCAGAAAAGGGAGTGGAAGAAAATGGAAAATTCAAGTCAGGCAATTGAGTCGCCGGCCACACAGGATTGCGACGTTCTGGTCATCGGCGGCGGCCCCGCCGGGTGTACCGTTGCGCCATTGCTGGCCGAAAAGGGCCACAAGGTCGTGGTACTGGAGAAGGCGCATCACCCGCGCTTCCACATCGGCGAATCGCTGTTGCCGGCCAACTTGCCGCTCTTCGAGCGTCTCGGCGTCGCCGAGGAGGTCAAGGCCATCGGCATGGTCAAGCGGGCCGCCGAGTTCGTTTCCTTCGCGGACGACAAGCAGCAGGTGTTCCAGTTCGCGGAAGCGTGGGACGGCAAGTCGATGCCCCATGCCTACCAGGTGCTGCGCTCGAAGTTCGACGAAATCCTGATTCGCAACGCCGAGAAGAAGGGCGTCGAAGTTCACGAAGGCTGCCGCGCCCGTTCCATCGACTTTCTGCCGAACAACGCGGGAGCCGTCATCGAGGCCGAGAACGACGACGGCAGCACCATGCGCTGGAAAGCCCGCTTCGTCGTCGATGCGTCCGGCCGTGATACCTTCCTGGCCAACAAATTCCAGATCAAGCATCGCAATCCCAAGCACAACAGCTCCTCCGTCTATGGCCACTTCGCCGGCGCCCGCCGCCACGGCGGCGACGCGGAAGGCAACATCACCATCTTCTGGTTCGAGCACGGTTGGTTCTGGTTTATTCCCATGATGGACGACCAGACCAGCATCGGCATGGTGACCTGGCCCTACTTCATGAAGACCAAGGGCAAGCGCAGTCTGACCGAGTTCCTGATGGACGGCATCGCCATGTGTCCGCCGCTGGCGGAGCGCCTCAAGGACGCCAGGCTGATCAACGAAGTCGAGGCGACCGGCAACTTCTCCTACGTCTCGGAACGCAACCACGGCCCGAACTATGTCCTGCTCGGCGACGCCTATGCCTTCATCGATCCGGTGTTTTCGTCCGGCGTGCTGCTGGCGATGAACAGCGGCCTCATCGCCGCCGACGCCATCGACACCTGCCTGCGCCAGCCCGAACGGGCGCCGGCTGCCATGCAGGAATTCGACCGCCTGATGAAGCATGGTCCGAAGGAGTTTTCCTGGTTCATCTACCGGATCACCAATCCGAACATGCGCGACATCTTCATGCATCCGCGCAATGACTTCCGGATCAAGGAGGCCTTGCTGTCCCTGCTGGCCGGCGATGTATTCGGTAGTACACCGATCTGGAAATCCATACGCATCCTGAAGAGCATCTACTACATGACGGCACTCTCCCGTCCAGTGCGTTCCCTGACTGCATGGAAGAGGCGGAAATTCAACATCCGCCCCGTCGAGGATGCCGAGATGGGAACCGCATGACCGACGCCGTGGCAGTAGCGCATTCGCGGCTGTCGCCGCCCCAACTGGCCGGACTTACAGACGCCCAGCGGCAGCGGCTGCTGGGCGGCACCTGTATCGGCGGGCCGGCCGAGGAATGGCATGGCGAACTGCCGGTGCAGAACGTCGCCGCGCCGCTGCTCGGCCGTTCGGCCGGCGCGCTCAACGAGATCTGGTTCAGCGCCGGGTCGTGCCGTTCGGGGGAGTTCGACGGCATCCGCTTTCGCGTAGACGACAATGTCCTCTACGGCGTGGTCGACGTCGACGAATCGGCGTACCGCAAGACGCCGCCGCTGCAGGCTGCCGCCGAGGATGCCTACCGCCGCATTTTCGCCCTGCTCGACCGCGAGGGCTATCCGCATCTGTGGCGCGCCTGGAACTACCTGGCCGACATCAACGTCGAGCGCGGCGGCCTCGAACGCTATCGCCAGTTCAACATTGGTCGTCACAGCGCCTTCGTGGCCAGCGGCCGGCTGGCGCAAGGCAACGTCCCGGCCGCATGCGCACTGGGGACCACCAGCGGCCCGCTGACCATCGCCTTCATGGCCGGCCGGACCGCGCCGACGCCGATCGAGAATCCCCGCCAGGTCAGCGCCTACTGTTATCCGAGCGAATATGGGCCGCGCAGCCCGACGTTCTCGCGCGCCGCCTTTGCGGAAGTGCCGGGCCTGGAACTGCTGTTCATTTCCGGCACCGCCAGCATCGTCGGCCACCAGACGCTGCACGTCGGCGATATCGATGGCCAGACGCGCGAAACGCTGGCGAACATCGCGGCGCTGCTCGAGTCGGCCAATGCCCGGACACGGACAGCCCCCTACCAGCTCGCCGAATTGAGTTTGCGCACCTACATTCGGCATGCCGAGGACTACCATCGCGTCCAGGCGATCATCGAAGAACAGGTCGGCGCCGGCGCATCGGTGGTGTATGTGCAGGCGGATATCTGCCGCCACGACCTGCTGGTCGAAATCGAAGCGACGGCGTCGCACAAGCTGGGAAATCGCTGAAGTGGCGGCCGCGGGTTTGAGGCGGATCGCCTTGCTGGCAATGATGTTGCCGGCCGTCGCCGCCGCCGGCGAGGAAAAGCCGCTGTGGGAGATCGGCGCCGGTGTGGCCGCACTGAGTTTTCCGGCCTATCGCGGTTCCGAGAACCGCTACAACTTCGTGATGCCGACGCCGTACTTCGTCTATCACGGCGAGTTCCTCAAGGCCGACCGGCACGGCATTCGCGGCAGCCTGTTCGATTCCGACCGTGCCGAATTCACCCTGAGTTTCTCGGCTTCGCCGCCGACCAACAGCGACGATGCGCCCGCACGCGCCGGCATGCCCGACCTCAAGCCGACCGTGGAGTTCGGCCCGCAGATCGACCTTACCCTTTGGCGTTCGGAGAACCGCGCCCGCTTCGTCAAGCTGCGCCTGCCTCTGCGTGCCGCCATCACGGTCGAGGGAACGCCGCGCGGCGCCGGCTGGATCTTCGCGCCAGACCTCAACATGGACATCGGCGATCTGCCGGGTCTGCCGGACTGGAACCTCGGCATGCTGGCCGGCCCGATCTGGGCGACCAAGCGGCAGCACGAGTTCTTCTACACGGTCAAGCCCGAGTACGCGACCGCTACCCGCCCCGCCTACGAGGCCAAGGGCGGCTACAGCGGCGCCAAGGCCCTGATCGCGCTCTCAAAGCGCTTCAAGAAAACCTGGGTGGGCTTCTTCATCCGCTACGACACCCTGTCCGGCGCCACATTCGAGGACAGTCCGCTGACCACGAAGAAGAACTTCATCGCGGCCGGATTCGGCATGTCGTGGGTGCTGGACGAATCGAACACCCGCGTGTGGGTTGATGACTGAGCGGTTGCGCCGGCTGGCTGGTGCGCTCTGGCAGTTCTACGAAACCCTGGCGATGGTGCTGGGTCTCGGCTTTCTCGCGTTCCTCTGCCTGATCTGGCTGCCCTTCGCCATGGTGCTGCATGCCTTGCTGCCGCGCCCGCTCGGCCAGCCGATCGGCCGGCTGCTGATCATGGCCGGTTTTCGCATCTACCTGCGCTTCCTCGCCATTTTCTGCGCCTGCCACTTCGAGCTGGCCGAGCTTGACGCGTTGCGTCGCGACAAGCCCCTGATCCTGGTCGCCAACCATCCGTCGCTTCTGGACGCCGTCATGATCGTCTCGCGTTTTCCGGATATGGTCTGTGTCATGAAGGCATCCCTCATGAACAACATCCTGCTCGGCTCCGCGGCGCGGCTGGCCCGCTACATCCCGAACCACGCGTCGCTCGACCTCATCCTGCGCTCGCGCAAGGCCCTGCGCGCCGGCGCCCATCTGCTGATCTTTCCGGAGGGAACGCGCACCCGCAACTTCCCCTCGACGCCTGCACCGCCAGCGCCGGCCTGATCGCCCAGCAGTCGAAAGTGCCGGTCCAGGCCCTGCTGATCGAGTTCAACTCGCCCTACCTGGGCAAAGCCTGGCCGCTCTTTCGGCCGCCGCGCCTGCCGCTGAATTTCCGCGTCCGTGTCGGCCGCCGTTTCGCGCCGCCGACGGACGTCGTCGCCTTCGGCCGTGAACTCGAAGCCTATTTTCGCGCCGAACTCGGCACCGAAATGCCGACGCCGGACACCGGGCAGGCATCGGCGCGGGAGGCCTTGTCCTGAACGCCTCGGCGAGCCATCTGGTCCTGA
>JBNKCS010000017.1:0-23569 GCA_050287865.1 Rhodocyclaceae bacterium
TACCACTACGATACCTCGCCGCCCGTCCCCGCCGACCGGCGCTATCGTGACGGCGACGGGGAAAATGGTTCCATCCTTGGCGATGAACCAGTCTTCCGTGTGCCGTACCTGGGCGTCCTTTCGCGTTTTGCTTACGGGACATTCCTCGCTCGGGTAGGGGGTGCCGTCCTCGCGATGGTGGTGGATAAGCGCGTGCACATCCTCGCCGATCAGTTCCTCCTCTGCGAAACCGAGCATGGCCAGCGCCGCGGGGTTGACGAAACTGCAGCGACCGTTCGGCCCCAGACCGTACACGCCTTCGCCCATGGCCGTCAGCAGCCCCAGCCAAGCCTGCGCCTGACGGTCCAATTGTCGTTGGTCCGCGGCGAGGCGCCGGTTGAGTAGACCCAGCCAGATGCTGAGCAAGGTAATCACGCCGACCAATGCCGCTCCGACGACTGCCTGCCAGCGGTATTTCTCCCAAATATCGGAAACGGTAAACAGGGGGGCGGTGTCGTAGGGCGGCAAGCGCAATGCTTCGAGCGTCGCGCGGACCGGTTCGTAGTCGGACGGGATGTTGAAGCCGCGAATGTTCAAGCGCCGAGCCAGATTGCTGTCATGCGGCAGGGCCAGCAACGCCGCCGCGACCTGGCGCGCGAGGTCGCCGTCGACGCCTGGCATGGCCGCAAACGGCCACTCGGGATAAAGGGCCGTCGTCAGGAAAAAGGGGAAATCGGGCACTTTACGGGGGTCGAGGATCCGTATTCGAGCCAGATCGAGTTTTCCCTCGCGGGTCATCGCCTCCAGTACGCCGCTACGCACGAAACCGGCGTCGGCCTTGCCGTCGAGGACGGCCGCGACGACCCGGTCGTGCGGCATGCCGGTCTGGATCAACCGCGTATCCTCGGAAACGCGAATGTCGAGTTCCAGCAACGTTTTCGCCTGCGCCTGATAGCCGCCAAACGACCCGACGGTGGTCGCGGCAATGCTGCGATT
Organism: Rhodocyclaceae bacterium; assembly: GCA_050287865.1. Taxonomy (GTDB): domain Bacteria; phylum Pseudomonadota; class Gammaproteobacteria; order Burkholderiales; family Rhodocyclaceae; genus Fen-999. Next base: position 976 of record JBNKCS010000017.1, read on the forward strand.
CCGCAGATCGGCCAGGTGCCGAATCCCTTCTTGCTCCGCACGCGTAAAGACCACGCCACCGAAGCTGGACAGGGCTCGACCATGCTCGATCGGAACCAGAGTCGCCAGCGGCGACGACATGCCGTTGCGATGCGTCATCAGCACGTAGTGGCCGGGGTTGGTCAATACGAAATCCACCGAGCGATCGGCGATTGCGGTTTCCAGCGCCTCATAGCCCAGCACCCGACAGTCAAAATGGAAACCGCTGATCTTGCCGTTGAGGTAGTCGACCAGCGGTTGCCAGCGCAGCTGCTCTTCCTCGGCCGGCCGAAAGCCCAGGATGCCGATGTGTGCGGACTCGATGCCAAAGGCTCGCCCCGCGGTCAGTGCCACAGCGATGAAGACGACAACACGGAGTCGCTCGATTACCCCCCTTGGCATGAGCTGTATATTACCTTGAACCAGAGCTCGCTTATGCTACGCCGAGGGGGAGGCTGCGGTTCGGTAATAGGGCAGATGCGACTCATTGTGGTTTTCCGAAACGCCGCGCTTCGGAAATAAAGATGGGTGTAGTATCGGCGGACGGTTTTGCTTCGGGCCGAATCTACTTAACCCAACAACGAAGGAGACAAGTATGGAACGTCGCAAATTTCTGCAACAAGCAGGCATGGCCGGCATCCTGGCCGCTGGAGTGGCACCCGCAGTCCACGCCCAGCAGGCGATTCGCTGGCGCTTGGCTTCCAGTTTTCCGAAGGCGCTGGACACGATCTTCGGTGCCGCAGATGACTTTTCCCAGAAGGTCAAGGAGCTGTCCGGCGGCAAGTTCGAAATCTCGGTGCACGCTGCCGGTGAGTTGATGCCCGCCTTCGGTATTCTCGATGGCGTTCAGCAGGGCACCGTCGAATGTGCGCACACCGCGCCGTATTACTTCTTCGGCAAGGACCCGACCTTTGCCATCGACTGCACGATCCCGTTCGGCCTTAACTCGCGCCAGATGACCGCCTGGATGTACCAGGGTAACGGCCTCACGTTGATGCGCGAGTTTTATGGCAACTTCAACATCGTCAACTTCCCGATGGGCAACACGGGCGCCCAGATGGGTGGCTGGTACCGCAAGCCGATCAAGTCGATGAAGGATGTTCAGGGCCTGAAGATGCGCATCGGCGGTTTTGGCGGCGTCATTCTCAAGGGTATCGGCGGTGTGCCGCAGAACATTCCCGGTGGCGAGGTTTATCAAGCCCTGGAAAAAGGCACCATCGACGCGGCCGAGTGGGTCGGCCCGTACGACGACCAGAAGCTCGGCTTCTACAAGGTGGCGAAGTACTACGGCTACCCGGCCTGGTGGGAAGGCGGCCCGCAACTGACGCTGTTCGTCAACACCAAGGCCTACAACGGGCTATCGGCCGAGAACAAGGCCATCATCGCAGCAGCGGCTTCTTATGCGCACGTCGACATGCAAGCCAAGTACGACGCCAAGAATCCGGCGGCGCTGAAAGAACTGGTAGCAAGAGGCACCAAGCTGTTCCGCCTGCCGAAGCAGGAAATGGAAGCTGCTTTCAAGTTCGCCATGGGTCATTATGACGAACTATCCAGGACCAATCCCGCCTGGAAGAAGATCTATGCGGACTATGCCGCTTTCCGCAAGGAACAGAACCAGTGGTTCCAGTTCGCCGAGGCCGGCTTCGACAGCTTCATGCAGGCCCAGAAGCTGTAAACTGACCCTTGTGGGTTCCCAACAAAAAACCGCGGCTTGCCGCGGTTTTTTGTTGCATGGAAAAGTCAGTGCTGGCGAGACGCCGTCCGTGGAAATGTTGACGGCCTATTTGCCTTTCCGTTCCTTCGCCATGTCTTCCATCAGCGCTGCCGCCGGGTCGCGTTCGTTGTCCTCCGTGGGGGGCTGGTCGGCCGCTCCGGCGTTGTCGTCCGTCGCGGCGGGAACGTCGAGCCCCTGAGGCGCGCCGTAATCGCTCGGCGCCGCTTGCAGTTCTATGGTGTCGATGTTGATGGCTTTCTTCTTGACGAGGCCGCCCGTTACCAGCGACGGGAATGTGATCACCATCGCCACCATGATCACCTGAATTACCACGAAGGGCACGGCACCCCAGTAGATGTGGCCGGTGGTGACCTTGTCTATGGTCTTGTTCGTCACGTGGTCGACGTAGTCTTCGTGCGGCGCCACGCTACGCAGGTAGAAGAGCGCGAATCCGAACGGGGGATGCATGAACGAAGTCTGCATGTTCACCGCCATCAGGATGCCGTACCACACCAGGTCGATGCCGAGTTTGTCCGCCACCGGACCAAGCAGGGGCAGGACGATGAAGGCCAGTTCGAAGAAGTCGAGGAAGAAGGCCAGACCGAATACCAGCACGTTGGTCACGATCAGGAAACCGATCTGCCCGCCGGGCACGCGGGTCAGCAGATGCTCGACCCAGAGCGGCCCGTCCACGGCCTGGAAAGTAAGGCTGAAGACGGTGGAGCCGAGCAGGATGAACATGACGAACGACGACAATTTCAGGGTCGCCTCCATCGCCTGTTTCATGAGCTTGAAGCTCAGCCGCCTGCGAGCGACTGCCATGATCAGCGCGCCGACCGCGCCCATGGCGCCACCTTCGGTAGGGGTGGCGATGCCGAGGAAGATGGTGCCGAGAACGAGGAAGATCAGCGCCAGCGGCGGAATCATGACAAACGTGACGCGCTCCGCCATGCGTGACAGCAGTCCGAGATGCATAAGGCGGTTGGCCATGGCGATGACAAAGGCGACCCCCATGCCGACCGAGAGCGAGACGACTATCAGTTCGTCGGTCGGTGTCTCGTCCGGCCGGGTTTGCGCGAACACGACTCCGGCCAAGACGGACAGGGTGAAAAGCACTGCAACCGAGGGCATGCCGCTACCGCCGCTGGGTTCGCGGAAGGTGCGCGCCTCGGGCGGCAGGGCCGGCGCGGCGGCGGGCTTGAAGATGGAAACAACCAATACCCAGCCGACGTAGAGGCTGGTCAACACGAAACCGGGAATGAAGGCGCCAGCGTACAGGTCGCCAACCGACTTGCCCAACTGGTCGGCGATGACGATCAGTACCAGCGAAGGCGGGATGATTTGCGCCAGTGTGCCCGAGGCGGCGATGATGCCGGTCGCCAGACGTCTGTCATAGCCATAGCGCAGCATGATCGGCAACGAGATCAGGCCCATCGAAATCACCGAGGCCGCCACTACGCCGGTGGTTGCCGCCAGCATCGCGCCAACCAGGACTACCGCGAAGGCGAGGCCGCCGCGGATCGGTCCGAACAACTGGCCGATCGTGTCGAGCAGATCCTCCGCCATGCCCGAGCGCTCGAGGATGAGGCCCATGAAGGTAAAGAAGGGAATCGCCAGCAGCGTATCGTTCTTGAGAATGCCGATCATGCGCAGCGGCAGGGCCTGCAGCAGCGATTCCGGCAACAGCCCCATCGCCACGCCCAGGTAGCCGAAGAACAGCCCGCAGGCGGCCAGCGAAAAGGCCACCGAGTAGCCCATCAGCAGGAAGAGAATGAGACCGAGGAACATCACGGCCTCGATGTTGGAAGTCAGGAACGCGATCATGCCCCGTTCCTCTTGTTGCGCTGGTCGGCAGCCAGATCGTCGGCGACCTCCACCATGTCCACCACCTCGCCGGCAACGTGGCGCCTCCTGATTTCCTCGGCAAGTTCCTCCTCGGCCGTCTTGTTGTGCGTCGCCTGGGTCGGGTCAGGACACAAATCCATCAGGAAGCCGACGCGCTTGATCAACTCCGAAATGCCCTGCAGTCCGAGCAATGAGAAACCGATGGGTATCAGGGCATACACCGGCCAGCGGATCAGGCCGCCGGCATTTTCAGACATTTCTTGTGATATATAGGCCTGCCTCAGAACCGGCCAGATCAGGTCGATGACGTTATAGACGAACGGCATCAGGAAAAAGAGGATGCCGAAGATCTCGACCTTGATCTGCGTGCGTTTGGAAAAATGGCCGAGAACCACGTCGATCTTGACGTGCCCGCGGCGCAACATGGTGTAGCCGGAGCCCAGCAGGAAAATGCCGGCGAAGAAATACCACTGGATTTCGAGGAAGGCGTTCGATCCGGCATCGAAGATCTTGCGCACGAGAGCGTTGCCCGCGGACACCAGCACGGCGAGAAGGACCAGCCAGATCGCCGCGCCGCCGATACGCTCGTTCAGGGCGTCGATCAGGCGGGATAGTTTTAGTAAACCCTGCATGTATTTATGTCTCCTCTGGATGCCCCGCGAAGGCCCGTCTGTGGCGGTCGGGTTTGTTTGGCCCAAGTTTACTCACAAAACGAAGCGGTAGCGGCCGGACTGTGGAAAACCACGACGCTCTCCGACTCCCTTACACTCACAGCAATGCAAATCACCAAAACAACACGTATCTGCATGGTCCGCCACGGCGAGACCGACTGGAACGTCGAGAGGCGCATCCAGGGCCATATCGACATCTCCCTCAATGCGTCCGGTATCGCCCAGGCCGACGCAGCGGCACTTGGGCTGGGGATGCATCGTTTCGATGCTGTTTACAGCAGCGATCTGGATCGCGCCTGGCAGACGGCGCGGACCATCGGGCAACGGCAGGGCGTCGAAGTGCGCAGGGCGCCGGGGTTGCGCGAACGGAACTACGGCGTGCTGCAGGGGCTAACCACCGCGGAAATCGCAGTTCGCTATCCCCAGGCCTACACCCTCTATCTGGCACGCGACATCGAGCACAACTTCAAAACCGGCGAAAGCCTGTCCGCGTTTGCCGAGCGCATCGCCGTGGCGATCGAGACACTGGCCGTTGCGCACCCCGGAGAAACGCTCCTGATGGTGTCCCACGGCGGTGTGCTGGATATCTGCTATCGCCGGGCTACGGGACGGGAATTGGCGTCGCCGAGAGATTTCGCCATTCCCAACGCGGCCCTGAACTGGTTCGAGGTTGGCCCGGACGGTTGGCGGCTGCTGGAATGGGCGGATCGGCGCCATCTGGAGCGGTCGCTTGACGAATCGCCCGAATGATAAAATCACCGTTTTCCCTCTTGCCACGAAAGCCGCCGCCATGTTCAGCAAGCAAAACACTCTCGCCAAGGTTGACGCCGAGCTCTGGACCGCCATCCAGGCCGAGAATCGCCGCCAGGAAGATCACATCGAGCTGATCGCCTCCGAAAACTACGTTTCCTGGCCGGTGATGGAAGCGCAGGGCTCGCAGCTCACCAACAAGTATGCCGAGGGATATCCGGGCAAGCGTTATTACGGCGGTTGCGAGCATGTCGACGTGGTCGAGCAGCTCGCCATCGATCGCGCTAAAAAACTGTTCGGCGCCGACTGTGCCAACGTCCAGCCGAATTCCGGCTCGCAGGCCAACCAGGCGGTGTTCCTGGCCTTCCTCAAGCCAGGCGACACGGTACTCGGCATGAATCTGGCGATGGGTGGTCATCTGACGCACGGCTCGCCGGTGAACATGTCCGGCAAATGGTTCAATGTCGTGCCCTATGGCCTCGACGCCAACGAGGACATCGACTACGTGGCGCTGGAGATGCTGGCGCAGGAACACAAACCAAAGCTGATCATCGCCGGGGCTTCCGCGTTCGCGCTGAAGATCGATTTCGAGCGCTTCGCCAAAATCGCCAAGGCGGTCGGCGCCATCTTCATGGTCGACATGGCCCACTACGCGGGCCTGGTTGCCGCAGGCTTCTACCCGAACCCGGTGCCGCATGCCGACGTGGTCACCTCGACCACGCACAAGACGCTGCGCGGCCCGCGCGGAGGCTTGATCCTGATGAAGGCCGAGCACGAGAAGGCGATCAACTCAGCGATTTTCCCCGGCCTGCAGGGCGGCCCGCTGGAGCATGTCATCGCCGCCAAGGCCGTCGCCTTCAAGGAAGCGATGACCAAGGAATTCAAGGCCTACCAGGAGCAAGTGATCGACAACGCCCAGGTGATGGCCAAGGTGCTGAAGAACAGGGGCCTGCGCATCGTCTCCGGCCGCACCGAATCGCACGTCTTCCTGGTTGACCTGCAAGCCAAGAACATCACCGGCAAGGATGCCGAGGCAGCGCTGGGCAAGGCGCACATTACGGTGAACAAGAACTCGATCCCCAACGATCCGCAGAAGCCTTTCGTTACGTCGGGCATCCGTGTCGGTGCGCCGGCCATGACCACGCGCGGCTTCACGGAGATCGAGGCCGAGAAGGTGGCCAACCTGATCGCCGACGTGCTCGACGCGCCCAACGACGAAGCGGTTCTTGCGCGCGTGCGTGAGCAGGTCGCGGCGCTGTGCAAGAAGTTTCCGGTTTACGGGGCCTGAGCCATGAAATGTCCCTACTGCGGGGACGACAACACCCAGGTGGTCGATACCCGGGAGAACGAGGAAGGCGATACCGTGCGCCGCCGCCGGCGTTGCCTGGCGTGCGACAAGCGCTTCACTACCTACGAGCGGGTCGAGTTGCAACTGCCCCTGGTGGTGAAGAAGAACGGCAGTCGCGTCGAATTCGATCGCGACAAGATCGTCGCCAGCATGGCGCTCGCTTTGCGCAAGCGCCCCGTGACGACGGAGAGCGTCGATGCCGCCATCGACCGCATCGAGGAACGGCTGGTGACTTTGGGCGAGCGCGAAGTGGCGTCCGACCGGGTCGGCGAGTTGGTGATGCGCGAGTTGAAGAAACTCGACAAGATCGCCTACATCCGCTTCGCATCGGTCTATCGCAACTTCGAGGATCTCGACGAGTTTTCCGACGCTATCCGCGAGGTCAAGAAGCCCCGCGTCAGGCGGCCGCGCTCGACATGAGCCAGCCGGCCACCGACCGGGACTTCATGGCGCGGGCGCTGCGGCTCGCGGCCCAAGGCCTCAATACGACGACGCCGAATCCGCGCGTCGGTTGCGTGCTGGTCAAGGATCGCGCCGTTGTCGGCGAAGGCTGGCATGCGCGGGCCGGCGAGCCGCATGCGGAAGCTCTGGCGCTGCGCAGTGCCGGCGAGGCGGCGCGCGGAGCAACCGCCTACGTGACGCTCGAACCCTGCGCCCATCATGGCCGCACGCCGCCCTGCGCCGACGCGCTGGTGGACGCTGGTGTCGTTCGCGTCGTCGCCGCCATGCGCGACCCGAATCCGCTGGTGGCAGGCGAAGGTTTTGCCAGGCTGAAGCAGGCCGGCGTCGAGGTTGAGAGCGGCTTGCTGGAAGTCGAAGCGCACAAGCTCAACATCGGTTTCGTGTCGCGCATGACGCGCGGCCGGCCATGGATCCGCTTGAAAGTGGCAGCGAGCCTGGACGGCGGAACGGCGCTGTCGAACGGCAAGTCGCAGTGGATTACCGGTCCCGAGGCGCGCCGGCATGCCCATGCCTGGCGAGCACGCTCCTGCGCGATCATGACCGGCAGCGGTACGGTGCTCGACGACGATCCGAGCCTCACCGTACGCGAGGTTCCCTGCACGCGCCAGCCGCGGCGCGTCATCATTGATGGCCGCCTGCAGACGCCACCGAACGCGAAGGTGCTGGAAGGCGACGGCGCACTGGTTTTTGCCGGTAACGCCGGCCGTCTGCCCAACGCCGAAGTGGTGGCCATGCCGGCAGGCGCCGGTCGGGTCGACCTCGTCGGTGCCGTCGCCGAACTCGGCCGGCGCGGCATCAACGAGTTGATGGTCGAAGGCGGCGTGCGCCTGAACGGCGCGCTGCTCAAGGCCGGTCTGGTCGACGAGCTGCTGATCTACCAGGCACCGCTGCTGCTGGGCAACCACGCACGCGGCATGTTCGACCTGCCGGAACTCACCGATCTCGCCCAGGCAACCCGGCTCCATATCGTCGAGCGGCGCGGGCTGGGGCCGGATATCTTTCTGCGCGCCCGGCTCGGCTGACAAAAGTCAGCCGTCGCGGTACGCCAGTTCAGCGACCCAGACGGGCTGCCGTGGTCGCCACGCGCTGGCCGAACAGGCGCGCGGTTTCCAGGTCGCCGGGCAGGACTTCGTCCACGCTGGCGTCCGAAGGCGTCTGCATCATCGCTCCCGAAAACGAACCGACGTAGTTCACGTCGTTGCGCTGCGCGGCCTTGCTGTTGGCGGGCATCAACCCGGTGCCGACCCAGACGCCGGAGTGCTGCATGGCCAGCGTAAACAGGTAGTGCAGGGTGGAAAGCTTGTCGCCGTTCATGGTCGCCGAGTTGGTGAAGCCGGCAAACAGCTTGTCCTTCCACTTCTGGGTGAACCAGGGCTTGGAAGAGGCGTCGGCGAACTTCTTGAACTGCCAGCTCACCGAGCCCATGTAGGTCGGCGAGCCCATGATGATCGCGTCGGCGGCGTCGAGCGTCGCCCACTGCGCCTCGGTCAGGTTGCCTTCGGCGTCGATAGCCACCAGCTCCGCCCCCGCGCCTTTGGCAACGGCTTCCGCCTGCTTGAGTGTGTGGCCGTAGCCGCTGTGAAATACCACCACGATCTTTGCCATGCCCTATCTCCTAGTTAATTGGTAGGACAATACTAGCGAAGGCATCGTTGCCGAGATAGTGGCTAGTTGGCAATTGTTTGTTGCCTTAATGGCAACATTGAGGTTCAGCGCGGGACGGTGTGGATGCTGCCCTTGGCGAGCGCGATTTCGCGCAGGAAGCACAGCAGGCCGACCACCAGCGCCAGCATGGCGGCGATGAACAGCATGGCGATGATGCCCGGCATCTGCGCACCCGTAACCGAGCCAACGAACAGCGTCGCGATCACGATGCAGACCAGCAGTGCGCCGCTGGTGCAGAAACCGATCGCCCAGTGCACCATGCGGGCCCGGCCGGCGAGAATCTTCATTTCGGTCTTGATGGCGGCGCGGGTGACATCGGATGCGCCGGGCAGCAGGTTTTCCAGGGCACGGAAACGGTCTACCACGCGGCCGAGCCGGTTGATGAGTACCGACAGGATGGCGCCGATGCCGGTAAGCAGAAATACCGGCGCGACGGCGAGCTGGATCACGTGGGCAACGTCGGTAATGGCGGTGAGCGATTGCACGGGCGGTCCTTTCGGGAAAAGTCAGCCGTGGCGGTACGCCGAGCAGACTGCGCAGTCAGGGTCGCGGGGCACCGCGATCTGCCGCCATTCCATGCCCAGGCCATCGAGCAGCAGCAGCCGGCCGGCGAGCGACTCACCGCAGCCGATGATCAGCTTCAAGGCCTCGGCGGCCTGCGTGGTGCCGATGATGCCGGTCAGCGGCGCGAAGACGCCCATTACCGCGCAGCGTACTTCCTCGACATCCTCGCTTTCCGGGAACAGGCAGTGATAGCAGGGGGCGTCGGTGCGCCGGCTGTCGAACACGGCGATCTGGCCGTCGAAACGAATGGCCGCGCCCGAGACCAGGGGCTTGCCGAACTTCACACAGGCGCGATTGACCGCGTGGCGCGTGCCGAAGCTGTCGGAACAGTCGAGCACCACATCGGCCGCGGCGACTTCCTCTTCGAGTCGTGTGCCTTCGAGTCGCTCCGGTAGCGGCACGACGCGGCATTGCGGGTTGATGCGGGCCAGCGTGTCGCGCCCCGATTCGGCCTTTGGCTGGCCGATCGACCCGGTGTGGTGGAGGATCTGCCGTTGCAGATTGGTGAGGTCCACCGTGTCGCCGTCCGCCAGCGCCAGCGTGCCGATGCCCGCCGATGCGAGGTAGTAGGCGGCCGGCGAACCCAGCCCGCCAGCGCCAATTACCAGCGCGCGCGCGGCGAGCAGGCGTTCCTGGCCTTCGACGCCAATTTGCGGCAGCAGGATGTGGCGGCTGTAGCGGAGAAGCTGCTGGTCGTCCATCTGGACGGCCCCGAACTCAGCGATCCACCCGCAATTCGGGCGGCGTATCGTCGTGGTCGCCGTGCGGATGATGCTCCCACGCCTTCGAGTAGACCTCGTGCGACTTCTTGAGCAGCCGTTGCGGACCATGCATGTTGCGCAACTGCGTGTCCTCGGAATAGTAGACCAGCGCGCGGATCAGCTTCGCGTACAGGCTGCACTCGAGATGGCAGCCCTGATCGCGCAACGCCGCTTCAAGCTGTTCGAGAGTGTGATCCTCGATTTCGTACCAGATGGCGATGCTGTTGGGCATCGTCCCGGCGGCCACGTCCAGCCCGTCGAGCCGTTCCAGCAGTTCCCTGGCGTGCTCCACCTGGCCGGGCGGCAACTTGGCGAAACGAATCTCGCGATGCTTGCGGGTTCCCGTCTGCGGCAACAGGGGATGCGGGCGGGAGAGTCCCCGCTCCTTGTCCCTTATCTGTCTGGCCTGCTCCGGGTTGAGTCTCATTTTGCCCTTATCACTTGCCAGGCCTTGAGCAGGTTCATGGCCTGCGACAGTTGGTAGTCGTTCTTCGAGGCGATCTCGAATGGCGCCGGTGCGGGAGCGTCCTCCGCATCGTTCTTGTCCTTGTTCGTCGCCGGTGCGGCGGACTCCTTGGCATCCTTGCCGGCCGACGTATCCTTGTCGTTGCCCAGGTGGCGCTCCAGATCGGCTTCACGCAGGCGTGCGTGGCGCTCGCCGTTGGCGGTCTCCTCGACGACGACGTCGGGTTCGATGCCCTTGGCCTGGATCGAACGGCCGCTCGGGGTGTAATAACGTGCCGTAGTAAGCTTGACCGCCGTGTTGTTGGACAAGGGGATCACCGTCTGCACGGAGCCTTTTCCGAAAGTCTGCGTACCGACGATCACCGCGCGCTTGTGATCCTGCAGCGCGCCGGCGACGATTTCGGAAGCCGAGGCCGAGCCGCCATTCACCAGTACCACCAGCGGCACGGTCTTGATGCCGGGCGGCAGGTCCTTCAGGAAATCGGTGCGGTGGCCGCGCAGGTAATCCTCGGTGCTGGCGTGGTACTCGTGCCGGGCGTCCTCGGTGCGGCCGTTGGTCGAGGTGATCAGCGCATCAGGCGGCAAAAATGCGGCGGCGACGCCGATTGCACCATGCAGCAGGCCGCCCGGATCATTGCGCAGGTCGAGCACCATGCCCTTGAGCGGCGCGCCCTTGGCGGACTTGTCCTTGTAGAGCTTTTCAATTTGCCGCGCCAGGTCGACCGCGGTTTCTTCCTGGAATTGGGTAATGCGCACGTAGCCGTAGCCGGGCTCGATGGTCTTCGCCTTGACGCTTTGCACCTTGATCTTGTCGCGCACGATCACGAATTCGAGCGGCTTGGTTTCACCCTTGCGTGCCACGGTCAGCTTGATCGAAGTCTTCGGCTTGCCGCGCATCCTCTTGACCGCGTCCGACAGGGTCATGCCCTTGACCGAGGTGTCGTCGAGTTTGATGATCAGGTCGCCGGCCTTGATGCCAGCGCGATAGGCGGGGGTGTCCTCGATCGGCGAGACAACCTTGACGAAGCCGTCTTCCATGCCGACTTCGATGCCGAGGCCGCCGAATTCGCCCTGGGTGCTGACCTGCAACTCCTTGTACGCATCGGCATCGAGGTAGGCGGAGTGCGGATCGAGGTTGGCGAGCATGCCGCTGATCGCATACGTGATCAGCTTCTTGTCATCGACTGGCTCGACATAGCCCTGCTTGATGGCGCCGAACACGTCGGCGAAGGTGCGCAACTCCTCGACGGGCAACGGCGTTGCCGCTTCCTTTTGGGCTACCGCCGAGAACTGGATGCTGACCAGGATACCGGCGACGAGGCCGATGAAGATGAGACCGGCTTGCTGCAATTTGCTGCGCATGAATACTCCGTCGAAGAAGGGAATCAGCGCAGGCGGACCCAGCGGAGCGGATCGAAAGCCTGTCCCTGATGTCTGAGTTCAAAGTATAAACCCGATTCCGGGTTGCCGCCGGTGCTGCCGACCGTGGCGACAACCTCTCCAGGCGCCACTTTCTGGCCGAGTTCCTTGAGGAGCGACTGGTTGTTGCCATAGACCGACAGGTAGTCGCCGCCGTGGTCCAACACCATCAGGTTGCCGAAACCGCGCAGCCAGTCGGCGAACACCACCTCGCCGGCGGCAATCGCCTTCACCTCCGTGCCTTCCGGGGCACGAATGAACAAGCCTTTCCAGGTGGTGCCGCCCTCGGGGCGCCGCTTGCCGAAGCGACCGACGATGTCGCCGCGCACCGGTAGCGCGAGCTTGCCGCGCAGCTTGGCGAATGCACTACCTGATTGGGCTCGACCGGGGGTGCGCTCGTTGCGAAGCGCCGCCGATCGTCTGGCTTGTTCAGCCCGCCTGGCCTGTTCCCGGGCGATCTTGGCCAGTCTGGCGATCAGCGACGTCAGTCGTTTCTCGTCCTTCCGCAGCGCACCGATTTCGCGCCGCTGCGCCTTGATCTTCGCTGCCGTGCGCGAGAGCAGCGCCTTTCGCTGCTTCTGACGGTCGAGCAGACGGGTGCGCGCCTGTTGCTGCTTTTCGGCAATTGACTGAAGTTCGGCGTTTTTGTCGCGGGCCGCATCGGCTAGGCGCTTCTTCTGCCTCGCCTTGGCGCGCAGGTCGGCAATCAGATCGACCTTCGCCTGCGAAAGACTCTTCAGGTATTGATAGTCGAGTGCCGCCTGATTGGGGTCGCGGCCATTCATCAGCAGGCTGAAGGCGTCCATTTCGACGCGACTGCCGTTGGTGTAGTGACGATAGAGCAGCCGGGAGAGATGTTCCTGCTGCACGGCCGTTTCCTCGGCGAGTCGCCGCGACTGACTTTCGAGGTCGCGGATGTCGCGTTGCACGGTGCTGCGCTTGTCGGCCAGCTGGCGAAGGCCGCGATTGGCGTCGGATATGGCCGACTCGGTTTCGCGCAATGCCTCTGCGGCGTCGGCACGGGACTCCTCGCTTTTTGCCAGATCGCGCTGCAGTTCCTTGATGCGTTCGCGCAGTTCGCCCTGTCGTTCCGTCAGTTGCGCCTTGTCGGCGGCGGCCGATGTGGACGGATGGGCGACAAGCGCCGTCCCGCAAACGACGGCGAGGCAGACGCCGAAAACGGCGCCGCTACTTGGCCTTGCCCTGGTTGGCAACCGCTTGCATGGCCTGCCTGATGGCTTCCTCATCGCCCAGATAGTAGCTCTTGATGGGCTTGAGGTCGGCGTCCAGTTCGTAAACCAGCGGCTGACCCGTGGGAACGTTGAGGCCGACGATGTCCTGTTCGGAGATATTGTCGAGATACTTGATCAGCGCCCGCAGGCTGTTGCCATGCGCGGCGACGATCACGCTCTTGCCGGATTTCACCGCCGGCGCGATGGTGTCGTGCCAGGCCGGCAGGAAGCGGGCGACCGTATCCTTGAGGCATTCGGTGCGGGGAAACTGGCCGGCGGCGAGATCGGCATAGCGCGGATCGGCAGCTTCGATGCGGGGGTCGCCGTCGGCCAGCGCCGGCGGCGGCGTGTCGTAGGAACGGCGCCATATCTTGACCTGGTCCTCGCCGAATTCGGCGGCGGTTTCCGCCTTGTTGAGTCCTTGCAGCGCGCCGTAATGGCGCTCGTTGAGCCGCCAGGAGTGGTGGATCGGAATCCACATCCGGTCCATGACTTCCAGTGCGGTCCAGAGCGTCTTGATCGCGCGCTTCAGTACCGAGGTATAGGCAACGTCGAAGGCGAAACCCGCGTCTTTCATTAGCTGGCCGGCCTTTTTTGCTTCGGCGAGGCCCTTGTCGGTCAGGCCGACGTCGGTCCAGCCGGTGAAACGATTTTCCTGATTCCAGACGGATTCGCCGTGGCGGAGAAGGACGAGCTTGTACATGATGGCGGACAGTGTGACGGCGAGAAGTACCGGGGGCAAAAATGATAAAGCCAATCGCCGCGGCGCAAAAACAGTATTCTATAATATTTGCATTGTCCGGAATGCGAGGGGGGACGTATGGGGGGCAACAGTGCAATACACGATCTGATCGACAAGCAGGATCAGATCGAAATCGCAGCACGATCACTAAAGGCGATTTCACATCCGCTGCGGTTGAAGATTCTTTGTGTCGTCGGGGACGAGGAAGTTTGCGTGCAGGACATCGTCGACGCTGTCGGAACGTCGCAAAGCAACATTTCGCAGCACCTGGGCATCCTGCGTGACAAGGGTGTCCTGCAGACGCGCAAGGACGCCAACCGCGTTTATTATCGAGTCGCCGATCCACGCACTCTCCAGCTGGTCGGATTGATGCGCGAGGTATTCTGCGGCGTTTCGGGGTTCAAAAACTAAGAGGTCTCAATGGATTTCCTGCAGCAAAACATCATGTGGGTCATTGCCGCTGCCGTCAGCGGCGCCATGCTGATCAATTCGTTGATCCGCGGCGGTGGCAAGGGCGTTTCGGTTGCCGAAGCCACCCTGCTGATCAACCGCGAGGATGCACTGGTACTCGACGTGCGCGAGACGAGCGAGTGGTCTACCGGCCACATTCCCAATGCCCGCCATATCGCCATGGGACAGCTCGCCAAGCGCCTCAGCGAAATCGACAAGCACAAGGAAAAACCGGTGATCGTCTGTTGCGCCAGCGGCAACCGCTCGTCGAATGCCTGCGGCACTCTGGAGCGCGCCGGTTTCGCGCGCGTTTTCAATCTCAATGGCGGAATCAGTGCCTGGACGGGCGCCGGCTTGCCCGTGACTACGAAGGGCTGAAGGCGATGCAACACGTTCTCATGTACTGCACGGCAGTGTGCCCCTATTGCGTCAGGGCCGAAGCGCTGCTCAAGCGCAAGGGTGTCACAGAGATCGAGAAGGTCCGCATCGATCTCGATCCGGCGCGCAGCGAAGAGATGATGGCGCGCACCGGCCGTCGTACCGTGCCGCAGATCTATATCGGCGAAACGCACGTCGGCGGTTGCGACGACCTGCACGACCTCGAGCGCGAAGGGAAACTCGACCCGTTGCTGGCGGCGTAACGGCCCGGCAATCGAGCATGCGGTAGAATCGGCGCTCACTTTCATATTTTGCGTGCCTTCCCGTCATGAGCGAACAGCAGCAACCGGTATTCAGCATCGAGAAGATCTACGTCAAGGATCTCTCAATCGAGCTTCCCAACGCCCCTCAGTGCTTCCTCGAGCGCGAGGCGGCGCAGATCGAAGTGCAGATGGGCTCTTCCGGCACCGCGGTCGGCGAAGGCACGTTCGAGGTGGTGCTCACCGTCACCGTCACCGCCAAGATCGGCGACAAGACCCAGTTCCTGGTCGAAGTGGCGCAGGCCGGCATCTACCTGATCCAGAACGTGCCGGAGCAGGAAATCGAGCCGATCATCGCCGTCGCCTGCCCGAACATCCTTTTCCCTTATGCGCGCGAGACCGTATCGGATTGCGTTACGCGAGCCGGCTTTCCGCCGGTGCTGCTGGCCCCGGTCAATTTCGACGCCGTCTATCGGCAGCGTCTCGAAGCCCAGCAGGGTGCGCCGCGCGAAGCCTCGATCCAGTAAGGCCATGTGGCATCGAACGGCAATCCTGATTCTCGGCATGATGGCGGCGCTGCCTGCGGCGGCGCTTGACTACCAGTCTGTCATCGAGGCCGCCGTGCTCTACGATACGCCGTCGCGGCAGGGTACGCCGCTCTACGCGATCGCACGCGGCACGCCGGTGGAAACGGTGGTGACGCTCGATGCCTGGGTCAAGGTGCGGGACAGTACCGGCGAGCTTGCCTGGATCGAAAAGCGGCTGCTCTCGGAAAAGCGCATGGTGATCGTCAATGCGGATCGTGCCCAGGTGCGCGCCCAGCCGTACGATTCTGCGGCGATCGTCTTTGAGGCGGAGCGCGATGTGCTGCTCGAATTGGTCGGACCCGGACCGATAGGTTGGGCTAGGGTTCGGCATCGCGACGGTCGGCAGGGCTACGTCAAGACCCTTCAGGTCTGGGGCCTCTGATTTGATGGCCCCCCACGCTCGCAAACCCAGCTCGCTGCCCCCCACGGGGGGGCGCGATATGCTTGGGGCGGCCCGGCGCGTATCGATTCCATGAAGATTGCGGTACTGGGGGCCGGAGCCTGGGGCACCGCCCTCGCGCTGGCTTTCTCCGACCGTCATGAGGTGCGCGTGTGGACCTGGCTGGCCGAGCACGCCGACGCCATGAACTCGGCGCGCGAGAACGCCGAATTCCTGCCGGGCTATCCGTTCCCGGACAATCTTGTGGTCAGCGCCGACGCCGCCGAAATTCTTGCCGGCGCGGAACTGGCCATCATCGCGACACCCATGGCCGGCTTGCGCACGGCCGTCAGCACGCTGGGCGACCGCCTGCCCTTCCTGTGGGTCTGCAAGGGGCTTGAGGTCGGCAGCGGCCTGCTGCCGCACCAAGTGGTGGAGCAGGTGGGAGCCACGCAGCCCTGCGGTGCCTTGACCGGACCGAGTTTCGCCGACGAAGTTGCCCGTGGCTTGCCGACTGCGGTGACGCTCGCTTCCCGCAATGCCGAATTTGCCGGCGACATGGCCGACGCGCTGCACACACCGCGTCTGCGCATCTACGCCAACGACGACATCGTCGGCGCCGAGGTCGGCGGCGCGGTGAAGAACGTTCTGGCCATCGCGACCGGACTCTGCGACGGACTCGGCCTGGGCCTCAACGCCCGCGCCGCGCTGGTGACCCGCGGCCTGGCCGAGATCACCCGCTTCGGCATTGCACTCGGCGCCAGGCGCGAAACCTTCATGGGCCTGGCCGGCCTCGGCGACCTGATCCTCACCTGTACCGGCGACCTGTCGCGCAACCGCCGCGTCGGGCTGGCGCTGGCGTCCGGAAAACCTATCGACGTCATCCAGCGCGAACTAGGACACGTCGCCGAGGGTGTCATGACTGCGCACGAAGTTCTCCGACGGTCCGAGGCGCTCGGAGTCGACATGCCGATCACCGAGGCTGTCTGCGCCGTGCTCGACGGGCGCATCCAGGCCGCCGAAACGGTGGCGCGGCTGATGGAACGCGACACCAAGGCGGAGTAGCCCCGCTATTGCGGCCAGTGTGGCGTGTCGCCACGGCTGACTATTCCGCAGTCAGCTTCCGCCGGCAAACCCCTGTTGCCGCCAGGCTTCAAACACCACCACCGCCACCGCATTCGACAAGTTGAGGCTGCGATTCCCAGGCACCATGGGCAGCCGCAGCCGATGCTGCGCCGGAAAGTCGGCGAGCACTTCCGCCGGCAGGCCGCGCGATTCCGGCCCGAACACGAAGGCGTCGCCAGCCCGGAACTGCGTGGCATGCAGCGCCGCTTCGCCTTTGGTGGTGATCGCGAACAGCCGATGTTCCCGCAACTCCGCGCGGCATGCTTCCCAGCTCTCGTGCACCCGCAGGGTCGCGAACTCGTGGTAGTCGAGACCCGCGCGGCGCAGCGACTTGTCGTCGATGTCGAAGCCGAGCGGACGGACCAGATGAAGCGTCGCGCCGGTGTTGGCCGCGAGGCGAATGACGTTGCCGGTGTTCGGCGGAATCTCGGGCTGATAAAGGACGATGTGGAACATGGCGGCGCAATTCGTTTAGGATGAACGCCAGTCTATTGTGGAAAAAGGGCTCATGGCACGAGGCGATCCGGCGGACCAGGCGATTCTGCGACTCGAGTCGCGGCGCTTCGCGACCCGCTGCGAGACCCAGGTTGCGCTGATTCAGCGCGCCGATACTCTGCGCGAACTGGCGCGATTGGCGACGATTCCGTTGCCGTTTCGCCTGGCCGAAGACTACGCGAGTCGCGATGCGCAGCGCCATGTTGCCCAGACGGCCGAGGATCGCGCCCGCGAACTGATTCACGAGCAGATCGACCGCTGCCTGCGTGCAGAACCGGAGCGGCGCGAAATCATGAAGGGAAAATTGGCCGAGGATTGGGCCAATTTGACGGGTGTTCTTGGCCATTTGCGCGCCTGGGCAAAGGGCAAACTTGCATCAGCGCAACAGTTGAGGTGAGCCCCAAGGCCGGTTTTTCTTGTGGTTTGGCTTAATTCGGATTATTTTTTGCCGATAAATCATTGTGCTGCATTGATAACCTCATCTTTTTCTTGAACGAGATTCGTCGAATATTCAATGGCTCGGCCGCCACAACGCATACGCCTGGGTGATCTACTGATACAGGAAGGGCTGCTCAGCAACGAGCAGCTGGGGCTGGCGCTCGAAGAACAGAAGCGCAGCGGCCGCAAGCTCGGCCGCATTTTCGTCGATAGCGGTTATGTGACGGAAGACGGCATCGCCAAAGCGCTGGCGCGCCAACTGCGCGCCGAGTTCGTCGACCTGCGCAGCTTCCAGCCGAATCCCGATTTGATCAAACTGCTGCCCGAGCCGCAGGCACGCCGCTTCCGCGCCATCGTTCTCGACGAGCAGGCCGGCCAGTTGCGCGTCGGCTTTGCCGATCCGACCGATATCACCGCCTACGACGAAGTGGCGCGCATCGTTCGCCGCGACATCGATCTGGTGGTGGTGATCGAGAGCCAGCTGGTGCCGCTCCTGGATCGGGTCTATCGCCGCACCGAGGAAATCTCCGGGTTGGCCAAGGAACTGACCCAGGAGATGGGCGATATCCCGTTCGAATTCGGCTCCGTGCTCGGCCTCGCCCCGGGCGCCGAGGATGCGCCGGTCGTCAAACTGCTCAACACCGTGTTCGAGGAGGCGCTGAAGATGCGCGCTTCGGACATCCACGTCGAGCCGCAGGAAAAATCGCTGATCATCCGCTTCCGCATCGACGGCGTGTTGCATGTCCAGACCGAGGCCGACGCCAAGATTGCCACAGCGCTGGTGCTGCGCTTGAAGCTGATGTCGGGCCTCGATATTTCCGAGAAGCGGCTGCCGCAGGACGGCCGCTTTGCGCTGAAGCTGCGCGGTTCGCCGGTCGATGTGCGGATCTCCTCGATGCCGACCCAGTTCGGCGAATCGGTGGTCATGCGCCTGCTGGTGCAGAACGCCTCGCTGATGGACCTCGACCGGCTGAACATGCCACCGCGCGTGCTGGAACGCTTTCGCGCCGCCATTCATCGCCAGTCCGGCATCGTGCTGGTGACCGGCCCTACCGGTTCTGGCAAGACGACGACGCTCTACGCCGCGCTCAACGAGCTCAATACGCCGGAGAAGAAAATCATCACCGTCGAGGATCCGGTCGAGTATCGGCTGGCCGGCCTCAATCAAGTGCAGGTGCACGAGAAGATCGACCTCTCGTTCGCCCGCGTGCTGCGCAGCACCCTGCGCCAGGATCCGGACATCCTCCTGGTCGGCGAAATGCGCGACCAGGATACCGCCGAGATCGGCATGCGTGCCGCCATGACCGGCCACATGGTGCTGTCGACCCTGCACACCAACGATTCGCTGTCTACGCCGATCCGCCTGCTCGACATGGGCGTGCCGCGCTATATGGTGGCGCTGTCGATCCAGATGGTGCTGGCGCAGCGGCTGATTCGCGTCATTTGCGAATACTGCGCCGAACCGCACCCGCTGGCGCCGCACGAGCGCGAGTGGCTGCGCTACGAACTTGGCGACCGCGTCGATAGCTTCGAGTACCGTCACGGCCGCGGTTGCGCCCACTGCGCCAACACCGGCTTTCAGGGTCGGCAGGCGATCTACGAGTTCCTGGAAATGTCCAACACGCTGGTCGAGGCCGTCAACCACGGCGATCCCAACGAGTTCATCCGCATCGGCCGCGAACAGATGGCCGGAGAAACCTTGCGCCGCGACGCAGTGCGCCTGGTCACCGCTGGACGCACGACGCCGGAAGAGGCGATGCGCATTTCCAGCCAGGTCGACGAGGACTAGTGTAGTGCCGGCTTTTGCCTATCGGGGCCGCAATTCAGCAGGCGAATCCGTCGAGGGCGTGCTCGATGGCAACAATGCCGCGGCGGTGGCCGACCTGTTGTTCGGCACCGGCGTCACGCCGCTGGAAATCAAGCCCGCCCCGGCCGGCGCGACCGAGTCGAAAGCCAAGGGCGGTACGATCAGCTTCGACCTGTTCGCCGAGAAGGTCGCGCATGTCGATATTCTCCTGTTCACCCGCCAGCTCTATACGCTGCTCAAGGCGGGCGTGCCCATCATGCGCGCGCTGGCCGGTTTGCAGGAGTCGAGCCAGAACAAGGCGATGAAGAGCCTGCTCGGCGACGTGCGCCAGAGTCTCGACAGCGGACGCGAATTGTCAGCATCGCTGGCCCGCCATCCGAAAGCCTTCTCGAACTTCTACCTCGCGATGGTGCGCGTCGGCGAAATGACCGGCCGGCTGGAGGAAATTTTCCTGCGCCTGTTCGACCACATGGAGTTCGAACGCTTCATGCGCGAGCAGGTCAAGTCGGCGCTGCGCTATCCGAGCTTCGTCGTCATCGCCATGACGGTGGCGCTGTTCGTGGTCAACGTCTGGGTGATCCCGACTTTCGCCAAGGTCTTCGCGGGTTTCAATGCCGAGCTGCCTGCGGTGACCCGTGCGCTGATCGGCTTTTCCGAATTCACCGTCGCCTGGTGGCATCTAGTGCTGGCCGGGATCGTCGCCGCGGCCTTTGCCTTCCGCGCCTGGATCGCCACGCCGGACGGACGCTATACCTGGGACAGGATCAAGATGCGCATCCCCATCGCCGGCAAGATCATCCGCAAGGCGACGCTGGCGCGCTTCGCGCGCAGCTATGCGCTGGCGCTGCGCTCGGGGGTGCCGCTGATCCAAGCGCTGACGACCGTGGCGCAGACCGTCGACAACGCCTTCATTTCCGAAAAGGTCGAGCATATGCGCGACGGCGTCGAGCGCGGCGAGAGCATTCTGCGTTCCGCCATCAGCGCCGGCGTGTTCACGCCGGTCGTGTTGCAGATGATCGCCGTCGGCGAGGAATCCGGCACCATAGACGACATGATGGAAGAGATCGCCGGCATGTACCAGAGCGAGGTCGAATACGAGTTGAAGACGCTCTCGCAGCAGATCGAGCCGATCCTGATCGTCATGCTCGGTGCGCTGGTGCTGGTGCTGGCGCTCGGCATCTTCCTGCCGATGTGGGACCTCGGCAAGGTGGCGATGAAGAAATGAAGATCAAGCGTTCATCCGGATTCACGCTGCTCGAACTGGTGGTGGTCATCGCCATCATCGCCATCCTGGCAGCCGTCGCCCTGCCGCGCTTCATCGAGGCGCAGCACGATGCTCGTGCTGCCAAGGCCAAGGCGATCTATGGCTCACTGCGTTCGGCCGCGACGCTGGCGCATTCCCGCTGCGAACTCGATCTGGCCGGAACCGGCGCGGCCGGAAAAGTCAGCTGTGGCGGCACGCCACCCGTGGTCGAGATGGACGGCCATCCGGTGCGCATGGTCAACCACTATCCGGCCGCCGCTGCCGACGGTATCGACGTTGCCGCCGATCTCAATCTGGCGGCCGATGGCCTCGAAGCCGGCATCGGTACGGACGTCAACAGCCTGGGCATGAGCGTACCCAGTCGGACGCTGAAAGTCAGTGGTGGCGCCACGCCGAATTGCGGCGTGACGTACCTGGAAGCGGGGTTCAAGGACGGCACCATTGTTGGCGCGGAGGTAAAAGTTGCCACCGACGGCTGCTGAATCAACTATTATTTCCAAGGTAATACTTTGTCACGAAGGAGGCACAGCATGAAACAGCAATTCCAGAAAGGCTTCACCCTGATCGAACTGGTCGTCGTCATCGTCATCCTCGGCATTCTGGCTGCGGTGGCCTTGCCGCGCTTCATCAACCTGAGCGACGATGCCGGCAATGCAGCTGCACAAGGTGTTGCAGGCTCGATCGCGTCGTCGACGGCGATCAATTATGCGGCGCGTTCTGCCGGAAATGCGGCCGCGGTCGTGCTCAATCAGGCCAATGTCTGTACTGCTGCAATTCTTGGTCCGCTGGTCACCGGAGTTACGCTTGTAGCAGGGGCACCCGCTACCAACAGTGAGTTCCAGATTGCTGGCGCTGGCGATTGCAGCGGTGCCAACAACACGGTCACTTGCACAGTGGCGGCGCAGAATGGCGTGGCCCAGAACGCAACCGTCGTTTGCGCACGTTGATACTCTGACTGGATAGCGCCCGTCGTCTCTTGACGACGTGGTTGCCGGAGCTTCGACCTGATGAGCGCGTGGCGGAGAGTATGGCTCGCAGCCGCGCTGGTTCTGTTAACTGGCGCAGCTGCAGCTTCCGTTCCTACCGTGACAACCGGCGTCGCTACGGGAATTTCGGCCAGTGGTGCGACGCTCAACGGTACGGTCGTCAGCAGCGGCACCTTTTGGTGGTGGAGTCTGACGGCATCGGTGTCGTTCCAGTATGGAACGACGACAGCCTATGGCAGTACCGTCTCCTATGGTGACGTGAGTGGCAGCAATATTCCCGTATCCGTCTCTGTTAGCGGCCTGACATGCAATACCACCTATCATTTCCGAATCAGCGCTACCAATTCGGACGGAACCCAGACGGGCGGCGATGCCACCTTCACTACTGCTGCCTGTCCGCTGCCTGCCGCAACGACCACGGCGGCATCGGGTTTATCGGCGACCGGTGCCACGCTAAACGGTACGGTCAGTAGCAACGGTGCGGCGACGACCGTCGACTTCGATTATGGAACGACCGCCAGCTACGGCAGTTCCGCTTCCTATGCATCGAATCCGCTAGCCGACACCGCGAGCAACGCTTCGGTCCTGGCCGCTGTAACGGGGCTGACCTGCAATACGCAGTACCACTATCGCGTCCGTGCCACCAACAGCGCTGGCACGACCAACGGTGGCGACCGGACCTTTACGACTGTGGCCTGTCCGACCTCGGTCACGCTGGCAAAGACCGCAAGTTCCTCGGCGGCAGTCGTCAACAGTTACGTTTCCTTCG